>JAVVFH010000048.1:0-17238 GCA_032250585.1 Lysobacterales bacterium | reverse complement strand
ACTGGTCCCACTCGTGCGCCTGGCCCGGCGCCAGCGCCGATACCAGTGTGGCGGACAGCGGCGAACTCAGGGCGGCTTCCGCTGTCATCGGCAGCCCGGCGAAGGGGTTGAGTTCCTCCTGCGCGTTGCTCAGGCAGCTGAGGACCAGGGGGCCGGCCAGGTTGCCCGCGAG
This sequence comes from Lysobacterales bacterium, assembly GCA_032250585.1. Taxonomy (GTDB): domain Bacteria; phylum Pseudomonadota; class Gammaproteobacteria; order Xanthomonadales; family SZUA-36; genus JAVVFH01. Next base: position 17,066 of record JAVVFH010000048.1, on the reverse strand, counting down.
GTCTTCCAGTTGCCTCAGCAGTTTCGCGCAGCCGCCGGCGGCCGGCCGCAGTCCGCGAGCCGTCAGCAGCAGGGGACGGCCGGGCTCGAAGTCGGGATGCCGGCGCAAGCCCGGGCCGAGCGCGGCGGTGGGCTCCCTTGATTCTGGCAAATCGGTGCTCATCCGGTGTTGTTGTAAGGAATTTTCCCTGATTTTCCGGCAGCCATGGTATTCAGGCCGCCGGGCTGGATAAAATGCGGGTTCCCGCGCGAGTTTTGCCGGGATCAAATCCCGTCATTATGGTCAAAGGTCCGGGTCCTGTCACCCGGCAGCATGCTATGGGTTTTAATGGTGCAATGTTCGGATCAATGAGCAAGAGTAAAAAACGGACATCGGGCCGCCGCGCGAAAGCGCCCAGGCCCGCCGGGCGCGGCTGGTTCGGCAGGGTGTGGCGGCTGGCGCTGTTGCTGGCGGGCGTGGCGCTCGGCCTGATGCTGCCCTGGGTTCTCTACCTCAACCACCAGGTGACCACCGAATTTGAAGGCCGCAAATGGGATCTGCCCAGCCGGGTCTACGCGCGCGCGCTCGAGCTTTACCCCGGCGCGGCGGTCAGCCCCGGCGACCTGGAAACGGAGCTGGAGATTTCCGGCTACCGCAAAGTCGATCGGGTCGCTTTGCCGGGGCAGTACCGCGTCGCGGGCGGTCGATTCGAAATCTACCGGCGCGCCTTCGTGTTTCCGGACGGCGGGCAGGATGCGAAGCATTTCAGCGTGGCCCTGGCCGGCGGCAAAGTCTCGGGCCTGCGCGAGGTGGAGGGCGGCGCGGAAATCAGCCTCGCGCGCCTGGATCCGGCCGAGATCGCGTCCATTTATCCGCTGGCGAAAGAAGACCGCACGCTGGTGCGGATCCAGGACGCTCCGCCGCTGTTGATCACCGGCCTGCAGGCGGTGGAGGACCGCAACTTCAAACACCACCCGGGGCTCGACCTGCGCGGTATCGCGCGCGCTGCGCTGGTGAACCTGAAGGCCGGCCGGGCGGTGCAGGGCGGCAGCACCCTGACCCAGCAGTTGGTCAAGAATTTCTTCCTGAGCCACGAGCGGACCCTGTGGCGCAAGCTGAACGAGGCGGTCATGGCCTTGCTGCTCGAGGCCCATTACGACAAAGCGGAGATCCTGGAAGCCTATCTCAATGAAGTGTTCCTCGGTCAACAGGGCGCTTACGCGGTGCATGGCTTCGGGCGTGCCAGCCAGTTCTATTTCGACCAGCCGCTCGAGCGCCTGCAGACGCCGCAGGTCGCGCTGCTGATCGGCCTCGTGCGCGGCGCCTCGTACTACAATCCGCGGCGCCATCCTGAGCGCGCGAAGCGGCGGCGCAACGAGGTGCTGGCCGCGCTTGAGGAGACCGGCCTGTTGAGCGCAGCACAAGCCAGGTCGGCCAGCGCGGCCCCGCTTGGCGTGACCGCCCGGCCGCGCGCGAGGGGCAGCCGCTACCACGCCTTCGTGCAGTTGGTGCGCGGGCAGCTGTCACAGGTGTACCGTGAAGAGGACCTGAAAACCGAGGGCTTGCGGATCTTCACCACGCTGTCGCCGGTAGACCAGGAAAAAGCCCAGGCGGCCGTCAGTGCCGGGCTGGACGACCTGGCGCAGCGCGGGCTTTCGCCCAGCCTGCAGGGGGCCCTGGTGCTTGCTGACAGCTCGACCGGCGAGATTCTGGCGCTGGTCGGTGATCGCTACCCGAACCGCGCCGGCTTCAACCGCGCCCTGCACGCGCGGCGCCAGGTGGGCTCCATCATCAAGCCGCTGGTTTACCTGCTGGCGCTGGAGCATACAACCGACTACAACCTGCTGACCCGCATAGACGACAGCCCGGTGAGCCTGCGCCTGCCCAACGGCAGCGACTGGACACCCGCCAATTATGACCTCAAGGACCATGGCGAGGTGAGCCTGCTGGAGGCCCTGGTGCATTCCTACAACCAGGCCACCGTGCGGCTCGGCCTGCAGCTGGGCGCCAACAACCTGGTCAACAAGCTGGTGCAGCTGGGCGTGACGACGGATGTCGCGGCGCTGCCCTCGGTTTTCCTCGGCGCGGTGGAACTGACGCCGCTGGAGGTTACGCAGATTTACCAGTCGCTGGCCGCCGGCGGCTTCAGTGTGCCGCTGCGTTCGGTAACGGCGGTGCAGACCACCCAGGGCGATGAACTGCTGCGCTACCCGATGCGGATGCTGCCGCAGGCCCGCCGCGAGGCGATCAGCGTGCTGACCTATGCCCTGACCCGGGTGGTGACAGAGGGCACCGCGCGGGCTTTGCCCGCTTTGCTGGGCGAGACGGGGCCCATTGCCGGCAAGACGGGCACCACCAACGATCGCCGGGACAGCTGGTTTGTCGGATATACTGCTAACCGCGTCGCGGTGACCTGGGTGGGCGAGGACGACAACCGCCCGGCCGGCGTGACGGGAGCCAACGCGGCCATGCAGCTGTGGGCCGGCCTGTTCCGCAAGCTCAGCATCGAGCCGGTGGACCTGCGTATGCCGGACGGCGCGTTCTGGCTGTGGGTCGACGCACACAGCGGCAAGCTGACCGGCGAGCACTGCGAGGCGGCCGTGCAAATGCCGTTCATCGATGGCTCCGAACCAACGGAAATGACCGCCTGCCTGGCGGAGAATCAGGATCAGAATGAAAAATCTTTTTGGAAAAAGCTGTTTGAAAACTAGACTGCATTTAACACCCGCTTACTGGGGTAAGCTGCGCGCCGGGTTGCTGCCGGCCGTCTTCGCGCTGGTGCTGCTCGGCCTGTTGGCCGGTTGTGCCAGCGGGCCGGGGCTGCCGGCGCCGGTGGAGGAGCGCGAAGAAGTGGAAACGCGCGTGCGCACGCCGGCCAGCCAGGACAGCGCGGGCGTGCAGGTATTCCCGCTGCAAAACCCGGCGGTGCGCGAGTTGCTGACCGGCGCGAGCACCGCCGAGTCGCAGGGCGACCTTGGCCAGGCCGCGGTGCTGCTCGAACGCGCCATGCGCATTCAGCCGCGGGACCCGGAAATCCTGCAAAGCATGGCCGAGGTGCAACTGCAGATGAAGGACTACGAGCAGGCGCTCAATTTCGCGGTCCGTTCCTACGACAGCGGGCCGCGCGTCGGCGAGATCTGCAGCCGCAACTGGCGCACGATCGGCGTGGCCCGCGACAATCTCGGTGATCGCAGCGGGTCGCTGGAGGCGCAAGAGCGTGCCCGGGCCTGCATGAATACCAAGCCGGCGGGCTTCTGAGCGGGCCCCCGTGAACGAGGCGGGCGAGGCGGTGAGCCACAGCGCCCGGCTGCTCGAAGCGGGCGGCCCGTTCGCCGCGGCCCTGAGTGGTTTTGCGCCGCGCGCGGCGCAGGTCCGCATGGCGGCGGCCGTCGAACAGGCCCTGGCCGCACGCAGCTCGCTGGTGGTGGAGGCCGGTACCGGCATCGGCAAAACCCTGGCCTACCTCGTGCCGGCGCTGCTGAGCGGTGAGCGCGTGATCATCTCGACCGGCACCAAGACGCTGCAGGACCAGCTGTATTTCCGCGACCTGCCGCTGGTGCGCGAGGCGCTGGACGTCAAGGTCAAGGCGGCGCTGCTCAAGGGCCGCGCCAATTACCTGTGCCTGCACCGCATGCAGACCGCGCGCAGCGACGGCCGCCTGCCGAGCCGCGAGTCGGTGACGGAGCTCGAAGCCGTGCTGGACTGGTCCGCGCAGACCTACGACGGCGACCTGTCGAATGCCGGGGTGGTCAGCGACGACAGCGGACTGCTGCCGCTGGTAACCTCAACCACCGACAACTGCCTGGGCGCCGAGTGCCCGGAGTTTGAAAACTGTTTCGTCGCCCGGGCCAGGCGCGAGGCACAGGATGCCGACATCGTGGTCGTGAATCACCACCTGCTGTTCGCGGACATGGCGATCAAGCAGAGCGGCTTCGGCGAAGTACTGCCCGGCGCGTCCGCCTTCATCATCGACGAAGCCCACCAGGCACCCGAAACCGCGTCGCGTTTTTTCAGCGTTTCGCTGTCCAGCCATCAGCTGAACGACCTGTGCCGGGACTTCCTGGCCGAATCGGCGGCGGTCAGCGGCGCCATGGGCGTGCTGCGCGAACCGGTGGCCGACAGCCTGCAGAAGATCAAGGAAATCCAGTCCGCGGTGGCGGAGCGCCTGCCGGAGCGCGGCCCCTGGCAGGACCTGCTATGCGAACCGGCGGTGCGCGCCGGGCTGCAGGCACTCGATCGCTCGATCAACGCGTTGGCACAAGCCGCCAAAGAACTCGAGGGCGGCGCCCGCGGGATGGACGGCTGCATCGACCGGCTGACCGAGGTGCAGGGCCGACTCGACCGTTTCGACGCGGCGCAGTGCGCGGACGAGGTGCGCTGGTTCGAAAAGCGCGGCAAGGGTTTCGCACTGCACATCACGCCCATCGACGTCGCCACGGCGTTCGGGGAATTCCGCGGCCGGCAGGATGCCGCCTGGCTGTTCACCTCGGCTACGCTGGCGGTGCAGGGCGATTTTTCCCATTTCACCACCCGCATGGGCCTGCAGGATGCGGCCACGCTGCAGTTGGACTCGCCCTTCGATTACCCCAACAACGCGCTGATCTGGCTGCCGGAAAACCTGCCCGAACCGCGCGAGCCGGCCTTCGTGCCGGCGCTGCTCGATGCGGTCGTACCCCTGCTGGAAGCGAGCAAAGGCCGCGCCTTCCTGCTGTTCACCTCGCACCGTTCGCTGCGCCTGGCCGCCGAGCAGTTGCGGGAACGCGTCCGTTTTCCGCTGTTCGTGCAGGGCGAGCGGCCCCGCAGCCTGCTGCTGGAAGCATTCAGGAGCTCCGGCGACGGCGTGTTGCTGGGGTCTTCCAGTTTCTGGGAGGGCGTGGACGTGATCGGTGACGCCCTTACGCTGGTGGTCATCGACAAGCTGCCGTTCGCGGCACCCGACGATCCGGTGATTGAAGCCCGCAGCGCGCTGCTGCGCCGCTCCGGCGGCAACCCGTTCACGGAACTCTACCTGCCGCAGGCGGTGATTGCGCTGAAGCAGGGCTCCGGGCGCCTGATCCGGGACGTCAACGACCGCGGCGCGCTGGTGATCTGCGATCCACGCATCCGCAGCCGCTCCTATGGGCAGGTGTTCCGCGACAGCCTGCCGCCGATGCGCGCGGCGCAAAACCGGGCCGAGGTAGAGGCGTTTCTTCATGGTTGAGCCCCGCCTGCTGGCGATCGAAACCTCTTCCGAAGCCTGTTCGGTCGCGCTGCGTATCGGCGGCGACACGCTGGAGCATTTCGAGCTTGCGCCACTGATGCACGCGGAACGGCTGCTGCCGGCCGTGCGCGCGCTGCTGGCCGAGGCCGGGATTGGCCTTTCCGGCCTCGACGCCATTGCCTTTGGTCGCGGGCCGGGCAGTTTCACCAGCCTGAGAATCGGCATCGGCGTGGTGCAGGGCCTGGCCTGGGGCGCGGGTTTGCCGGTGGTTCCGGTGTCCTCGCTGGCGGCGCTCGCCCAGGCGGCCGCCGAGCAGGCGCCGCCCCCGGCGGAGCGGATTCGTGTGGCCGTGGATGCCCGCATGCAGGAAGTGTTCAGTGGCGATTTCACGCTCCTCGCGGACATGCTTGTTCGCGCCCTGGGCGAAGAGCGGGTCTGTCCGCCGGCTGCGCTCGAACGCCCGCGCGCGCCTTTCGTGGCGGTTGGAAACGGCTTCGCCCGCTTCGAGGAATTGGCTGCCCAGGGGCAGGCGGCGCTGGCCTGTTTTGCCGATCTCTGGCCGCGGGCTGCGACAGTCGCTCTGCTCGCCGCGGCCTGGCTGCGGGAATCCGAGCCGCTACCGCCCGCGCTGGCGCAGCCGGTGTACATCCGCAACCAGGTGGCGATCAAGACCCCCAGGGCTTAGGGCGACCTTGTGGGAGGTCAGGGCGACCTTGTGGGAGCGGCTTCAGCCGCGATCTTTTGGGGTTTCAGCCAACCCCCTCGCGGCTGAAGCCGCTCCCAAAGGTTAGGGCCAAGACCCCTTGCGGCTCAGTTGCCCATCAGGATGTAGGACGCCAGGCCGATAAAGGCGGTGATGCCCACTACGTCGGTCACGGTGGTCAGCACCACGCCGCCGGCGAGGGCCGGGTCGATGGACATGCGCTTGAGAACGACCGGCACCACGGCGCCGGCCAGTGCGCCGGCCACCAGGTTGACGAGGATGGCTGCGGCCATGACCAGGCCCAGCGGGATGTCGTCGTACCACAGCATCGCGATCAGCGCGATCACGATCGAAAACACCACGCCGTTCATCAGGCCTACCGCCAGTTCCTTGCGCAACAGTGCCGAGGTGTTGGCGCTGCTGACCTGTCCAGTCGCCATGCCGCGGATCATCAGGGTCAGCGTCTGCGTGCCGGCGATGCCGCCCATGCTCATGACGATGGGAAACAGCACCGCGGTGGCCACGAGTTGGTCGAGCGTCGGTTCGAAGCTGTAGAGCACTGCCGCCGCCAGGAAAGCCGTGATCAGGTTGACGCCCAGCCACAGCCAGCGCTTGCGCGCCGACAGGAAGACCGGCGCGAACATGTCGTCTTCCTCGTCCAGGCCGGCCATGGTCAGCACGTTGTGGACGGCTTCTTCGCGGATCACGTCGACCACGTCATCGATGGTGATGCGCCCGACCAGCTGGCCGCCGGCATTCAGGACCGGCGCCGAGACGAGATCGTGGTGTTCGAATTCGATGGCGACCTGGCTTTCGTGCATGTCGTCCGGGATGGTGCGAAAAGCCGTGTCCATCAGTTCGCTGACCGTGTTGGACGGATCCTTGGTCAGCAGGTCCGACAGTTTCAAAGCGCCCAGGAAACGGCCGTTGCGGTCGACGACGAACAGCTGGTCGAAGACGTCCGGCAATTCGGTGCGGGCGCGCAGGTAGCGCAGCACGACATCGAGCGTCACGTCCGGACGGATGGTCAGGACGTTGGGGTTCATCAGGCCGCCGGCGGAATCCTCCGGGTAAGCCAGTACCTGCGCCAGGCGTTCGCGGTTCTGGCGGTCGAGGCTGCGCAGCACTTCGGAGATGACGGCGTCCGGCAGGTCATCGAGGATGTCCGCCAGGTCGTCCAGGTCCATGTTGTCGACGGCCGCGATCAGGTCTTCGTGGTCCGTGTCGCGAATCAGGCTGGCGCGGACCTCGTCGTTGACTTCGACCAGGATGTCGCCGTCGAGCGCCGGATCGGTCATGTCCCAGACGGCCAGACGCTTGGTCAGCGGCAGCGACTCGAGGAGGTCGCCGATTTCAGACGCCGAGAGTGTTTTCAACAGGTTCCTGACTTGCTGCCGGGTGCCTGAGTCGAGTGCCTCCGACAAGTGCTCGAGGTGGCGTGCTGTCTTGTCTTCGTGCAGTTGTTCCGCCATGAGAGACCTCCCGCTTGATGGTTGCAGCCGTTGACGGCCACGCTCGAATCCGTGTCGCCCCTAAGCGATTCGCAAAGCGCCGGTGGCAGGCTGCCAGGTTGGCGTTGGGTCGCAACTGGGGGCCGAACGCATTATAAGGGAAACGCCTTTCGGGCGTAGGAGGAGTGTACTGTCACGCATCGTACGACGCATGACAGGACACTCAGTCGGTTTTTTGTGACTCGTCCAGCAGTTCCAGCAGCGATCTGCGCGCCTTGTCGGGCGGGGTGTTGAGCCACCGCGACAGGGCGGCGCGAGCTTTGCCGGCGTGCGTTTCGCGGATGGCTTTCTTGACTTCGAGCAGGCGCGCCGGGCGCATACTGAATTCGCGCAGACCGAGGGCCAGCAGCACGCGGGTAAAGCGCCGGTCGCCGGCCACTTCGCCGCATACGGAGACCGGCAGCCTAAGCGCGTCGGCGGCCTGGAAAATACCGTGTAGCAGGCGAATCACGCCCGGGTGCTGCAGGTCGTAGAGGTGGGCGACCTGCTCGTCCATGCGGTCGGCCGCAAGCGCGTACTGCAGCAGGTCGTTCGTTCCCACCGCGAGGAAGTCGAGGTGCTGGCCGAAATCCTCGATGGCGAGCGCCGCCGCCGGCACTTCGATCATGCCGCCCAGCAGCATGTCGGGATCGTAGGGCTGGCCCTTCTCGTCGAGTTCCGTGCGGGCCTCGTCCAGCATGGCCTGGACCATCTGGATCTCGCTGACGCAGGTGAGCATCGGGATCAGGCAGCGGACCGGCCCGTCCGCGCTGACCCGCAAAATGGCCCGCAGCTGTGTTTTGAACAGATCCTTGTCGCGCAGGCACAAACGGATGGCGCGCAGGCCGAGGGCGGGATTGACGGCCCGCGGCAACTGCGAGAAGTCGATCGCGTCGCTGGTCTTGTCGGCGCCCAGGTCCAGCGTGCGGATCGTCAGTGGCACGCCGCCGAGGACCGCCAGGGCCCTGCGGTACTCGGCGACTTGCATTTCTTCGTCGGGTGAGCTGCCGCGCAGGTAAAGAAACTCGGTTCGGTACAGGCCGATGCCGCAGGCGCCGAGGCCGACCGCCTCGCGCAGTTCCTCCATTCGCTCGGCGTTGGCCTGCAACCGGATGCTTTCGCCGTCGCTGGTGTCGGCCGGCAATTCACGGACCGCGTCCAGCGCGCGCCGGAAGCGTTCGCTGTCGCGCTGCACGCGATGGTAATGATCCCGGATGGCCTCGTCGGGGTCGGCGTAGACCAGCCCGAGGCCGCCGTCGAGGACCAGGGTTTCGCCTTCCTGCAACAGCGTCTGCGCGAGCCGCACCCCCAGCACCGCCGGAATCCCGAGGCTGTTGGCGAGGATCGCGGTGTGGCTGTGCGGCCCGCCGTGTTCGGTGACGATGCCGGCGACCCCGCGCTCATGCAGTATGGCCAGTTCGCCCGGCGTCAACTCCGAGGCGATGACCAGCGTATCGGAGAGCCGGTTGGGAATGTTTTCGAAGGGCTTGTCCGGGGCCTCCGCGCTCAGCTTGCTCTGTACCAGTCGCACGACCTGGACGATGTCCTCGCCGCGCGAACGGATGTAGGGGTCGTCCATGGCGCGGAACTCGGCGAGGATCTGTTCCAGCTGCGACTGCAGGGCCCATTCGGCGTTGCACAGCTGACTGCGGATGTGCGCCTCGGTCTGTTCGCGGATTCGCGTGTCGCTCAGCATCAGCACGTGGGTCTGGATGATCTCGCCGGCGGCCATACCCACGTTCCCGGTGATGCGCTCCGCCAGTTCATCCAGTTGTTTGCGGGCTGCCACCACCGCTTTGCGGTAGCGGCGAATCTCGCGCTCGACGTTTTCCCGGGCGACGCGGTACTCGCCGATCTCCAGTTCGTTGCGTTCGGCCAGGTGGCTGTGCCCGATCGCGACGCCGGGGGCGACGCCATAGCCGATCAGCGCTAGGGTCATGTCCGCAGCACCCTATTCATCTTCACCGAAGCGCTCGCGCACCAGGCCGGCGAGCGCTTCCACGGCCTGTTCTTCGTCGGGTCCGTCGGCCTCGACCGTCAGCTGCGAGCCTTTCCCGGCCGCCAGGGTCAGCACGCCCATGATCGACTTGCCGTTGACCGCCTGCTCGTCTTTGCGTAGCCAGACATCGGCCTCGAAGCGCGCTGCGCAGTTGACCAGGCGGGCGGCGGCGCGGGCGTGCAGGCCCAGGCGGTTGACGATGGTCACGCCGCGGGAAATCATTTCGTGATCGCCTTGATGCCGCGCCGGCCGCCTTCGACGGCCTTGCGCGCCAGTTCGTCGGGGCCGCAGTCGCGGTAGGTCCAGACCCGGATCAGCATGGCCAGGTTCAGCCCGGTCACCAGCGTCGCCGGGTACTGATCCAGCAGCGCGGCGATCAGGTTACTCGGGCTGGCACCGATCAGGTCGGTCATCACCAGTATGCCGCCGCGGCGTGCGGCGTTGTCCATGGCGCTGCGCACCGCACGCCGGTCTTCCGCCTCGGCGCCGGAGTGGCTGAAGGGCACGAACAGGATCTCGTCCAGCGACTCGCCGAGAATGGATTCGGCGACCTCGATCAGCGAGCGGCCGGTGGTGCCGTGCGTGACGACGACGATCCCGCTGCTCATGCCTGCAACTCGCGGTGGTGGATCAGCACGGTGCCGAATTTCGTGCCCAGGTCGGTGGCCAGACGGTCGACCAGGTAGACGGAGCGGTGACGCCCGCCGGTGCAGCCGACGCCGACGGTCACGTAGCTGCGCTGGCTGCGCTGAAAGCCGGGCAGCCAGTTCTGCAGGAAGACCAGGATGTCGCGGCGCATCGCGTCCACCGACCGATCCTCTTCCAGCCATTGGCGAACCGGTTCGTCGAGACCGTTCAGATCGCGCAATGCATCCTCCCAGTGTGGGTTGGGCAGGTTCCTGGCGTCGAATACGAAGTCCACGTCCTGCGGCACGCCGCGCTTGAATGCAAAAGACTCCAGCACGATGGTCATCGGTTTGGTGTCATCGTCGACACACTTCCAGACCTGGCGCCGGAGTTGGTGGATGTTGGTGTCGGTGGTGTCGATGACCTGGTCGGCGCGTTCATGCAGTGCTTCCAGTAAGGTTTTTTCCTGGTCGATGGCCTGCGGCAAGGCCTGCTGGTCCGTCGTCAGCGGGTGGCGACGGCGCGTTTCGCTGAAACGCTTGATGAGGGTCTTGGTGTCGGCGGTCAGGAACATGAGTTCGCGCTGTAGTCCGGCCGGTGCCGGTTGGTCCAGCCGCGCCGACATGTTTTTCAGGTCATCGGCGGAGGAACGCGCATCGATACCCAGCGCGACGCGCGAATAACGCGACGGCCTGGAGCGGATATAAGCCATGAAATCACCCAGCAGGGCAGCCGGCAGGTTGTCGACGCAATAATAACCGAGGTCTTCGAGCGCGTGCAGCGCGGTGGATTTTCCACCACCCGACAGTCCGCTCACCAGGATCAGTTTTTGCTGCTGCTCGTTCACGCTCAATCGGAAAGATCCTGTTCCTGGCGCTGCAGCAGCCTGGAATGGCGTTCGATGAAAGCCGAAGCGGCATCGTAACCCTTCATTTTCAGCATGTAGTCGCGCACGGCGGCCTCGGCCAGCACGGCCAGGTTGCGGCCGGCCATCACGGGCAGGGTGATGCGGGCGATGTTCAGGTCGAGGACGCGCTGCGAACTCGAATCGCTGCGCAGCCGGTTGTCGGGTTCGCGCCCGGATGCCTGCGGATTGGAGGCATCGGCGGGAATTTCCAGGTGGATGATCAGGCGCAGGAATTTGTTCAGCTTGATCGCGGCGTCGCCGAACATGCGACGCACGTTGAGGATGCCCAGGCCGCGAACCTCGAGACAGTCCTGCAGGGCCTCCGGGCAGCCGCCGTCGATGACGTCCGGTGAAATCTGGGTGAATTCCGGGGCATCGTCGGCGATCAGCCGATGACCGCGGTTGAGCAGTTCCAGGGCCAGTTCGCTCTTGCCGCTGCCCGCCCCGCCGGTGATCAGTACGCCGATCGTGAAAACCTCCATAAAAACGCCGTGCAGCGTGATGCGGTGCGCGAGTTTGTGCGAGATGTGGTGCTGCAGGAAATTAACCAGCACGTAGGACGGCAGCCGCGAACACAGCAGGGCCGTGGCACTGCCCGCGGCGGCCGATGCAATCGTCTGCGGCATGTCGAAGCCTTCGCCGACGACCACCGCCAGCGGCTGGCTTTCGAAGATTCGCGCCACGGTCGCCTTGCGCTCGGGGCCGTCGAGGGCATCCAGGTAGGTGATTTCCTCTTCCCCGAGCACCTGCACCTTGTTCGGATGTATCAGGTTCAAAAAGCCCGCCAGCGCGGGGCGCGCCGACAATTCGTCCGACGAGATGGTGATGTCTTCGCCGCTGCCGTTTTCCGAGACCCACGCCAGCCCGAGCCGCTGATGCAGGTCGTCGAACAGTTCCCGGGCTGTGATGGAGCGAGACACGATGATCAGTATTGCAGGAAGCCGGGTCCAAATCCACGACCGAAAAAAGCCGGAATGCTAACGCGCCGCTGAGAGCAGGCGCAGAATCTCGTTCGGACTTTCGGCCGCGCGCAGTTTCTTCCGCAGTTCCTCATCGCTGAAGATCCGGGCGACCTGGGCCAGCAGCTTCAGGTGGTCTTCGCTGCAGTCCTCCGGCACGGTCATCGCGAACAGCAGGTCGACCGGCTGGCCGTCGCTTGCGTCGAAGGGAACGGGCTTTTTCAGTCGCAGGAACAGCGCTTCGACCTGGTCGCTGCCCTTGATCCTGGCGTGCGGAATGGCGACCCCCTTGCCCAGACCGGTGCTGCCCAGGCGTTCCCGCGCAAAAAGGTTTTCAAAGACTTCCCGTTGACCGAGTTGGCCGCTGTCGCGTGAAAGTTCCTTGCTGATCAGTTCGAGCAGGTGCTTCTTGCTGCTGATTTTGACGTCACAGTGGATTTTTTCCACGCTCAGCAGGTCGCTGATGAACATGTTTGAATGAACCTGGTTTCAGCGCTGGGAGCGGCGCCTTGTATCGGAGGTCTCAGCCCAGGGAGGCTGCCCGTTTGGCCGCGCTGGCGTGATGGCCACGCACCCGGTCCTTGTAGCGCCTCACCTGTTTATCCATCTTGTCGGCAAGTGCGTCGATCGCGGCGTACATGTCCGTGTCCGAAGCCTGGGCGAACAAAGTCTTGCCGGCCGCATGCACGTTGGCCTCTGCCAGTTGCTGGTGATTTTCGACCTTGAGAATGATCACGATGGAAATGACGTGATCGAAGTGCTTCGAGATCCGCTGCAATTTCTCGGTGGCGTAGGCTCGGAGTGCCGGTGTAAGGTCGATATGGTGTCCGGTAATGGTGAGCTGCATTTGAGTCTCCTCTTGAAGCGCGGCACGGTGTAAGGTTTGCGCCGTCCGATGGATCGGCGTCGCTGGGGTCTGTCCGGAGGCTGAGCCTGGTAAATTTGTGCGATGGTAATGGCTGGTCGGCTTTTGGTCAACGCGCGGAATCTGGAAATCCATGACTCAATCTTATACGCGAAAAGGTGCCTTGGCCAGCAGCCTTTCAACCGGCCCTGATGGCGTGCGCGACCGTCATTGGCCGCCTTCGGCTCATGCGTGCAGCGACTGGATGCGGTAAAGCCGCCGGCGCTCAGTCGACGAGCCGATGCCCAGTGATTCCCGATACTTGGCAACGGTTCGCCGGGCCGCGATGATGCCGGTCTCGCGCAGCAGGCGCGACAATTCCTGATCGCTCAGCGGCCGGTCGCGTGGTTCATTTTCCAGCAGAAGCTGCAGCGAGGCCTTTACCGCGGTAGCGCTTATGCTGCCGCCGGTCGTGGTGCGCACGTGGCTGGAAAAGAAGTATTTCAATTCGAATATGCCGCGCGGCGTGAGCATGTATTTGCGCGTCGTGGCCCGCGAGACCGTCGACTCGTGCATGCCGATGGCCTCGGCAACATCTTTCAGGACCAAAGGCTTCATCGCCTGCTCGCCGAGCTCCAGAAACGCTTCCTGGAATTCGACGATGGTCTGGGACACCGACATCAGGGTGCGGTTGCGCATTTCGATGCTCGACATCAGCCAACGCGCCTCCTGCAGGCGCCCGCGCAGGTAGTCCGCGTCCTTGCCGCCGGATTTGCGCAGCAAACCGATGTAGTAATTATTCAGCCGCAGGCCCGGATCGTTTTCCGGGTTCAGGGTGACGCGCCAACGGTCTTCGACGCGCGTCACGTACACGTCCGGCACCAGGTATTCGTCGCGGCGGTTGTCGTAGCGTGCGCCCGGCCGCGGTTCCAGCGACTGGATCAGGTCAAGGGCCCGCGACAGGCTGTCGGCATCGGCGCCGGTGCTTTTCCGGAGCGCGTCGAGATCATGCCGGGCGACGAGCTCCAGGTAATCGCGCGCGATGCGGCGCGCCAGGTCGCGGCCCCTGGTATCGGCGGGCAGCGCCGAGAGTTGCACGCGGATGCATTCCGCCGGATCGCGCGAGGCCACGCCAACCGGTTCCAGGCGCTGCACGCGGTGGAGCACGGCCAGGACCTCGTCTTCGCCGACCAGCAACTCCGGCGCCAGGCTGGCGCGGATATCCGCGAGGGAGTCGTGCAGGAAGCCGTCCTCGTCCAGGCCGTAAACGATTGCTTCGGCGATCAGCGTGTCGGTGGGGCTGAAATGGGCCAGGTTGATTTGCCACAACAGGTGATCTCGCAGCGAGTCGCCCGCATCGGCCATTTGTGGTTCGCCGGAAAACCCTTCGTAGGATCCGCTTTCCAGCCACTGGTCGCCGCCCGGGTTTTCCGTTTCCCAGTCGGACAGGCTTTCTTCCACAGCGGCGTCCGCTGCCGGTTCGGATTCGGAGGCCGGGCTGTCGGCAGCTCCGGACTCCGGCCCGGCGTCGGGGTCGCTTTCGCGCTCCAGCAGCGGATTGGAGTCGATTGCGTCCTGAATGTAGTCGCGCAGTTCGATGCGATTGAGCTGCAGCAGGCGAATGGCCTGCTGCAGCTGCGGCGCCAGCGTGAGTTTCTGCGTCAGCCGGATTTGGAGTGATTGTTCGACCATCGTTCGCTTCAGAGCGTGAAATGTTGGCCGAGGTATACTTTGCGGACTTCGTCGTTGGCGACGATGGTGCGCGGATCGCCTTCGGCCAGAACCTGCCCATCGTTCAGGATGTACGCATAATCGCAAATACCCAGTGTTTCACGGACGTTGTGGTCGGTGATCAGCACGCCGATATCCAGGTCTTTCAGGTGTTCGACGATTTTTTGTATTTCGATGACCGAGATCGGGTCGACGCCTGCAAACGGCTCATCCAGCAGGATGAAACGGGGCTCGGCAGCCAGCGCCCTGGCGATCTCCGCGCGGCGGCGTTCGCCCCCGGAGAGGCTGATGCCCATCTGCTTGGCGATGTGGCTGATGCCCAGGCCCTCCATCAATTCCTGCAGCCGCTCCTGGCGGGCTGACTTGTCCAGGTCCGAGCGGATCTCGAGGATCGCCATGATGTTGTCTTCGACGCTCAGCTTGCGGAAAATGGAGGCGTCCTGCGGCAAATAGCCTACGCCCAGGTTCGAGCGTACGTTGACCGGCTGGTGCGTGACGTTTACCTCGTCGACCAGTATCTCGCCCTCGCCAACCGAAACCAGTCCGACGATCATGTAGAAACAGGTGGTTTTGCCCGCGCCGTTGGGGCCCAGCAACCCGACCACGTCGCCCGGCTCGACCTGCATCGACACGCCCTTCACAACTTCCCGCTTGCCGAAGGTCTTATGAAGATTGAGCGCTTTCAGCATGGCATCAGTCCGCCGGCCCGACATCGTCCACAGGGGCGTCGTCGGCAGGGGCGTCGTCGGCAGGGGCTTGGTCGGCAGCAGTTTCGGGAGCGGATTCTTCTTCGGAATCTGTCGTGCCGGGCACCACTTCCGGGTCCATCTGGATCCGGATGCGGCCATTTTCCTCGCCGCCGCTACCCTGGAAATGCTGCGCATTCATATCGTATTTCAGCGTTTCACCGCTGATCCGGTACTGGGGGTGGATCACGTCGGCGTTGCCGGTGAGGGTGACGATACCGGTGGCCACCTCGTATTCGATTTTGCGGGCCTCGGCCGTGACCAGGCCCTCCTGCTCGATCTCCTGCTGCAGGTGAACCGGGCTCCCATCGAGGATGACCCGGCGGACCCGGCCCTCGATTTTCTCGACACGGGCGCGGTCGGCCCGGATCAACATCGTGCCCTGCTGAATTTCCACGTTGCCCTGCAAGGTGGCGGTGCCGTCACCGAGCGTTCCTTCGGTGGAATCCGCGTTGACCTCCAGCGGTTGTTGGCGGTCTGTTCGCAGCGCATGGGCCGGGCCGGGCAGCGCGAGCATCCACACAGCCGTCAGCACCAGGGTTAGCTCAGGAAGTTTCATAAATGGCCCGTACCTTGTCCAGCAATTCATAGTGCTCCGAAATCATGTCCAGCCGCATGCCGGTGGCGTCCAGTTGGTCGCCTGCCTGCCGTATGCTGACCGGCGCCTCGGTGCTGGCAGTTCGCGGTGTGACGTTCAGCATGACGTCCTGCGTCTGAATCTCGAGCAACAGCCCGGTAAACATGTTGCGCTTGATCATGTTTACCTTGCCCAGCAGGGAAACGTGCTCCCGGTCGGCGGTAATGATCGCGGATTCGGCGGTAATGTACCATTGATCGCTTTCCTGCTGAATGTGTATTTCCGGGCTGACCACCGTGCCGACGCCGCTGAGGGCGTTATTGCGCAGCAGCGGTGCATCGATCCGCAAACTGATTTCGCCGCCGTCATTCAGCAAGCGGCCGGAAAAGTCGTACAGCGCATAATTGAGCTGCGTGTCGAGCGGCTTGACCGGCGCGCCGCCGCCGTCGCCCGGCCCCCTGGAAAGCACCCAGCTGAGCGTCGCCAGCGTGGCGACCAGCGCGATGCCCCATCCGGTGCGACGCCTGATCACCTGTTGTCCTGTCGCGGTACCAGTATTTCCTGCAGCACCCGGTCGTCCAGTCCGCGGGCCGCGAGCAGCAGATCACAGATCTCGCGAACCGCGCCGTGGCCCCCGCCGCGCGACGTGATCCAGTGGACACGGCTTTTGACCAGGGCGTCGGCTTCCGGCACGGTTACCGCCAGACCGACGCGGTCGAGCAGCGGAATATCGACCCAGTCATCGCCCGCGAAGCAGACCTCGGAAGGTTCGAAACCCGTCACGGCCAGTAGTTCATTAAAGGCGTTCAGCTTGTCCACGCGTCCCTGGTAAACGTGTTCAATACCCAGTTGCGCAGCGCGCTGGGCGACGATGTTCGATTGGCGCCCAGTGATCAGCGCGATGCCGGTGCCCTGCGCCTGCAGCAATTTCAGGCCCAGGCCGTCGCGTACGCAGAAGGCCTTGGTCTCGTTGCCCTGGTTGTCGAAATACAGGCGCCCGTCGGTCAAAATGCCGTCCACGTCCAGCACCAGCATGCGGACGCGCTCCGCGCGTTCCAGCAGCAGCGGGTCGACCCCGTCGAGATCGACTGCGCCCATTCAGACCACTCCTGCCCGCAGCAGATCCTGGAAATTCAGCGCCCCGACCAGGGCCCCGGCCTCGTCGATCACCAGCAGGTCGATATCGAGCGGGTTGTCGTCGTTATGCTTGAAGGCGAAGGCCTGGGGGTCGAACTCCAGCAGCCGGTGCACGGTCTTGGTTTCCAGGCCGGTCGATTCAGTCAGCCGTTTGGCCGCCCTTCCGG
>JAVVFH010000047.1:0-17740 GCA_032250585.1 Lysobacterales bacterium | reverse complement strand
CTGCACGGTACGACGGTGTTGCTCAAAGACAATATCGAGACGCGCGAGATGCCAACTACCGCTGGCTCGCTCGCTTTGCAAGACAACCACAGCGGCCGGGACGCCGCGGTCACCGAATACCTGCGTAAGGCCGGGTTGTTGATTCTGGGAAAGGCGAATCTCAGCGAGTGGGCAAACTTTCGCTCCGAACGCTCATCCAGCGGCTGGAGTGCGGTTGGTGGACAGGCTCGCAATCCGTATGACCCCAGCCGTTCCCCCTGCGGCTCCAGTTCCGGCTCCGCGATTGCAGTGGCGGCTGGCATGACGGCGCTGGCCGTGGGTACCGAAACGAACGGTTCCATCGTCTGCCCGGCGGCCGTTAACGGCATTGTGGGGATCAAGCCGACCGTCGGCCTGGTCAGCCGACGGGGAATTGTCCCGATCGCCCACAGCCAGGATACTGCCGGCCCGATGGCCACAAACCTGCGCGACGCGGTCCACCTGCTGATGGCCATGACGGGTCCTGATCCGCTGGACACGTCCACCGCGAACGCGATGGCTTTTTTTGGGCGTGATTACGCCAAGTCGTTGCGCGCGGAAGGTCTGCGGGGTAAGCGAATCGGTGTGATGCGTTCACTCGCCGGTTTCCACGAGGGGGTTGACGGCTTATTCGAACAAGCCGTTGCGGACCTGGCCGCAGGCGGCGCTGAAGTCATCGACGACCTCGCTTTTCCTGATTACCCGGACGGCTTCCAGAAGGCGGCGTACGATGTGTTGCTGTTCGAGTTCAAGCATGATGTGAACGCTTACCTGTCCGCCCTGCCAGGGCCTGCCGGTGCGCTCAGCCTGGCTGCCCTGATCGAATTCAACCGGCAGCATGCGGAAATCGAAATGAAGTGGTTTCAGCAGGAAATCTTCCTGCAGGCTGAAGAAAAGCCAGGTTTAGACGCCAGGGAGTACCTCGACGCGCTGAGCTGGGTACAGGAGTTTAGCCGGGCCGGCATTGACGATTTGCTGCGCGAGCATGATCTGGATCTGCTGGTGTCGCCCACCAATACGCCGGCCTGGTCGATCGACCTGATTGTCGGCGACCGCTTTCTCGGGGGCAGCAGTTCGTTTGCAGCACGGGCCGGCTATCCGCATATTACTTTGCCTATGGGCTTCGTCCACGGCTTACCGGCCGGTCTGTCCTTTTACGCGTCCGCCTTTGCGGAGCCGGCCCTGATCGAAGCCGCCTTCGGTTACGAGCAGGCGACCCGGCACGCGCGCCCACCCGCAGGGTATGGTGACTGGAGAGCGGCGGTTTCGGGCGTTTCCGGGCGCGTGAAAGCCCGCGCGGACGCGCCCGTCAGGTGAAACGCTTGTTTCGAAAATTGCATCGCTGGATCGGTTTGCTGATGGTGCTGCAGATATTGGTCTGGATGCTCAGCGGCTTTTATTTCAGTCTGTTTCCGATCCAGGAAATCCGTGGCGAACACCTGGTCCGGCAAGCCCACGCCATCGGGCGCAGTGATCTCGCCTCGGCACTTTCTGCGGTCGCGGTCAACGAGGCACTCGACGATCACTTTTCGGGCTCCTGGACCCTGTCTTCCATGGGACTGGCCCGAGTCTCGGGGCAGCTCGTCTGGCGCATTGAAGGTGAACACGACGGTATTTCCTTTCGCCGCCTGGTGGGTCCGGGCGCTGTGATGCCCCGACTCGACGCGGAGCAGGCGCGCTCGAAGGCGCGGGAATGGCTGCGGGCGAAAAGTGAGCCGGTTGCGACCAAATGGCTGGAGCAGTCGCCGGTGGGCGGTGAATTCCGCGGCGGTGCGCTGCCGGTCTGGAAAGTTTCCTTCGAACAGCCCGAGTCCGTCAGTCTTTATCTGCATCCCTGGACCGGCGAGCTGCTGGCCACTCGGACCAGCCGCTGGCGTTTGTTCGATTTCTTCTGGATGCTGCACATCATGGATTTTGACGGGCGTGAGAATTTCAACCATCTTCTGTTGCAGGCGGCCGCCTTTCTCGGCTTCGTGGTTGCCTTCAGCGGGCTTGTGTTTTGGCTGCTGACTACGCGGCTGTTGCGGCGCGGTAACTCCCGGGTGCCGGGTTAAACTGTTCCCAAGTGGCAGGTGGCTGATCGTTGGAGGAAATGGGGGCGAACGTAGTATTCAGCCAACCTCCAGTACTTTGGCGCCCCGTATGTTCCCTTGCTTCAGTTCCAGCAAGGCCTTGTCGGCCGCCTCCAGCGGGTAAGGTGTGACTTGTGGCTTTAACGGGATTTCAGCGGCCAGGTGCAGGCAGGCGCGCACGTCGCGCCGGGTGACGTTCGCCACCGTGCGCAGAATCTTTTCGCGCCAGAGGTGCTTGTCGTAGTCCAGTTCGCAAAGAAGTCGCCGGTCATCCGTTTCTTTGCGGATGGCATTGATCACCAGGCGCCCACCGGGCGCCAGCGCTTCCAGAGCAGCGATCACAGGCAGCCAGGCGGGCGTCGTGTCGATGATGGCATCCAGGCCGTAGCCCGGTGTGTCGCGCGTATCACCCGTCCAGTCAGCGCCCAGGCTTGCCGCGAACTCGCGTTCCGCCGGGCTGCGGGCAAACACGTGCAGGGTGGAGTCGGGGTACAGATGCCGAGCCATCTGCAGGACCAGGTGGCCTGAAGCTCCGAAGCCGGTCAAGCCCAGCGATTCGCCGTTCGACAGGCTACACAGCTCCAACGCCCGGTAGCCGACCGCGCCGGCGCAGAGCAGTGGCGTGGCTTCGAGGTCGCCAATGGAAGGGGGAATTTCGTGGACGAAGGCTTCCCCCACAACCATGTATTGCGCATAGCCGCCGGGTGCATCGCGTCCACAAGCGACGAAATCCGGACACAGGTTTTCGCGGCGACTGCGGCACCAGCGGCAAGTACCGCAGGCAGAATGAATCCAGGCGACGCCGACCCGGCGGCCAAGCAGCCCCTGCCGGCAGTTCGGACCCTCTGCCACCACGCTGGCGACGACCTGGTGGCCCGGTGTCATTGGCAGCGTGGGTGGCGGCGTGCGGCCTTCGATCTCGTCCAGTTCGGTGTGACAAACGCCACAGGCATGCACCCGCAGCAGCACCTCCGTGTCGACGGGCGCCGGTGTTGCAACGTCATCGCAAAGCAACAGCGTTCTATCCGGCTCGACAGGCCCGGTGCGGTGAATCCGCATCGCCTTCATGGTTGGCGGCGCGGTCCGCTCACTTCGCGATTCTGTGCTGTTCATCAGCGTGCTACCCGGAATGCTGCCATTCGATCGCCTATAGCCAAGCTTAATATGCCATATGTTCCGGGCCATTGATGCTCGTCATACATCGCGCCGCCTTGAACCTCGCGGGTGTTGAACAGCCCTGCAAGCCTGTTTTTCAGGTGGGTCATCCTGAAAATTTGTCAGATTCAGAGGTTCCTTAGTTCGTCCTATCCACCAACCACGCGCTAAAATAACCACCTGTTGCCACAAGAGGTCGCTCCTTATGCAAACCGTTATGCGAATAGTCGCCTGCGCCGCACTGTCGTTGCCCGCCCTCGTGTCAGCCCAGGGCCTGGATTACAGCCCCGTCGTGCGTGACGCACTGCGCCAGTCATCCGGCAAAGGTGCCTTGAATTTCAGAATATTGGTGGATGCCGCCAACCTTGGCGGTGAAGAAACGCGCATCGCCGAACTAACCCTGTCACAGGATTATGTGGGCCACGCCCATACCCATGGCACCATCGAAATATTCTATGTAATCAGCGGCCGGTTCGGACATAACGTCAATGGCGAGATGAGTGTGCTGGAGCCCGGAGAAATCGCCATCTACCGTCCCGGCGATACCATCATCCACTCCGTGGAAGGCGACGAACCCGTGGTATTGCTGACTATCTGGCTGCCCGGTGGCGCCACTGCCCCCTTTCACGCTCCCTGAGTACGGTGCCGGTTTCGCAGCCAGACCGGCTCGCGGTCCTGACGTCGCCGGCATATCAGGCCGCCAGGCGACCGCGGATCGGATAGTCGTTGTCGCGGATGAACTTCAGGCCTTCTGCGAGGCCCACGAGATCCGGTCGGGCGAACGGTGCGTTTGAGATGTCCACGACATGGAGCAGCCCGTCATCGTTGATTACGAATACGCCCGGTTCGGCGAAGGGACGGTCGGTCTCCTTCTCAGAGCGCGGCTCCGAGATATAAAGCCCGAGTGCCCGCATCTGATCCAATGTAAGGTCGTAGCCAATCGGGAACGATACGCCGATCTCGTTGGTGAAGCTGCGGGCGCGATCTTCCGGGTCACTGGATACGGCTACGATGCCTATCCCGGCCTTGGCAAGTTCAGGCATTACGCGCTCGAGTTCCGCGAGGTAGGTCTTGCAGATCGGGCAATGCTTGCCCCGATAGACCACCACCATCTGCCAGTCGTGATCGTCCACGGGACGGCCGAGACGCAGTTCACCACCGCCAAGCTGCGGCACGGTGATATCGGGAAGGCGTTGTCCGGATTGTGGTTTGTCTGCCATGGTTTTTTCCTCTTTTCATTTGTTGAAGTTCAGTTTGCGAATGTCACCGGGCCTTCGTTCGGAAATGCGAACAAGTCGCGCATCGCAAACGTTCCGTGAAATTATCAGAGTTTCACATATATCGGTGATGATTAATGTACGTTGCCGCACGCGCAGGGTTGGTCAGAGGCTCCTTAATACAGAATTGGAAAAAATTCGGCAAATACGTCGCGATCGGCCATCGAGATATGTCGTCAATCAGGCGCTCGATGCCGTTGTCGTGTGCCAGTTTTTCTGTATTGGCCCGGGAGCCATTTGTAAGCAGGACGGCCTGGCAAACTGAGTGTCTCACTTTTTCAAGCGCGGGTTTGACATCGCTGTGTGCAGGGAGGCGGGAGAAAGCCCCCAGGATTTCCTTCAGCGTGGTTTCATCGGCCTCGCGATCAAGGCTGGGCAGCAGGACCGTCAGGATGCCTTTGGCGATGTCCGGAAAATTGTGGAAGACGCCGCTGGCGGCAGGAGCGACGGTATCTCTCAGCAACCGGGCAAAGAATAGCCGGCCTGGACGGACGCCGGTGTTACGACGTCGTCGCAAAGCAACAGCGGTCGATTCGGCTGTAAGGGCCCGGTGCGGTGAATTCGCATCGCCTTCATGGTTGGCGGAGCGGTCCGTTCACTTCGCGGTTCTGTGCTGTTCATCAGTTTGCCACCCGGAACGCTGCCATTTGATCGCCTGCAGCCAATCTTATTATGCCTCATGTTCCGGGCTATTGATGCTCGTCATACATCGCGGGCTGCCTTGGTTTAAAATGATTATGAAAGAATCATTTGGAAGATGGTTCGCTTTTGTTGACGAGTGGAGAATGTGATGTCCGGTTACAAAAAAATTGCCGTAGCGATTGATTTGAGCAGCGAATCGGCCACGATTCTGAATCGTGCGCTCGATGTGGCGGCTCCCGACAATGAAATTCACATCATTTACGTCCAGGAACCGATGGATTCTGTCTACATGGGTGTCGTGCCCTACGGCCCGGTGTTCGTGGGCATGGATGAAGTCGAGGAAAACCTGCGGACGGAATTGCGGCAGAAACTGGACGATATCGGGGCGAACGCCGGAATTCCGGAGGAACGCCGCCATTTCCTCAACGGAACTCCGTCGCGCGAGATTCATAGCTTCGCCGAGGAAAACGACTGCGAATTGATCGTGCTGGGCACGCACGGTCAGAAAGGTGTTCAGTTGTTGCTGGGTGCGACGGCCAATTCGGTACTGCACGGCTCCAGTTGTGACGTGCTGGCGGTTCGCATATTCGAATCCGAATAGATACTTGCCGGCGTGCAAATCGCTGCCTGGTTGGTCATCTTTCTGGCCGTTCTCGCCTGGTCCGGGTGGCGGCCTCACGATTACCCCACCTGGTGGCTCGAAGTCTCGCCGGCGCTTATTGCGCTGGTGGTGCTGGCATATACCCGCAGGCGTTTTCCACTGACCACGCTGGTCTACTGGCTGATCCTTGTACATGCGGTGATCCTGATGGTCGGTGGTCACTATACCTACGCCAGGGTTCCGGTCGGTTTCTGGTGGATGGAGTGGACCTGTGGTATCCGTAACGACTACGACAAGCTGGGCCACTTGGCACAGGGCTTCGTGCCCGCGATCGTGATTCGGGAAATCCTGCGGCGTCACCAGGTCATCGCGCGTCGCGCCTGGCTGGCGCCGATCGTGGTCAGTATCTGCCTCGCTATCAGCGCCCTGTACGAACTGCTCGAATGGTGGGTCGCGCTGCTCAGCGAGGAGGCGGCCGAGTCCTTTCTCGGTACCCAGGGCTATGTCTGGGACACCCAATCGGACATGTTCTGGGCGCTGTTGGGCGCGATCCTGGCCCTGGCCCTGCTCAGTCGGGTTCACGACCGCCAAATCCGGGCTATCAAGTCCGGTTGAAACACTGTCCCATGGAACTGGATCCGGAATGTTTTGCCCATGAACCCGGCTTCCTTTCAGGGTCCGAGGCGCAGCGTTTGTTGCAATGCCTGTGGAACGAGCTGAACTGGGAGCAGAAAGACATCCGGATTTTTGGCCGTCGGGTACCGCAACCGCGCTTGACCGCCTGGTACGGCGACCCGGGCGCTCGCTACCGTTACAGCGGCCTGGAACTCGAACCATTGCCCTGGCATCCGGATTTGCTAAGGCTCAGCAAGCGTCTCGAAGAACGGACCGGGCACGCATTCAACTCGGTGCTGGCCAATGCCTATCGGACTGGCCGCGACAGCATGGGCTGGCATCGGGACGATGAAAAGGAACTCGGCCCGGACCCGTGCATCGCGTCGGTCAGTCTGGGCTGTACCCGCCGGTTTCTGCTGCGCGAACGCCGCGCCGGGAACGGCCCATCGCCGTCCATGGGCATCGAACTCGAAGCCGGCAGTCTACTGATCATGAAGGGCGCCTGTCAGCGGCGCTATCTGCACGCGCTGCCCAGGACGCGGCAAAAAGTCGGCTTGAGGATAAACTTGACGTACCGGCGAATTCTTTAGGCGTTACCGTGCAGCATTCTAACTGTGGACCGCGTTGCGGGGTGTCTTGGAATGGTTCGCGGCTGCACAGGTCCGGACGATTTTAGCCATGATGCCTTCGGCGTCCAGGCCGGCAAGGTGCAGGCATTGTTCGCGGGTTCCGTGCTGAATAAACGTGTCGTCCAGGCCGATGTTCAGAATCGCTGCCGCCTGACCGTCGGCCGCCAACAGCTCGTTGACTCCACTGCCGGCGCCTCCGGCGATCGCATTTTCCTCGACCGTCACCAGCAACTCGTGGGTGGCTGCTGCGGCCTGGATCGCGTCGCGGTCGAGAGGTTTGACAAAACGCATGTTGATGAGCGTTGCGTCCAGCCGGTCTGCGACCAATCGGCAGGGCTCCACCATGCTGCCAAAGGCGAGGATCGCGATGCGGTGACCCTGGCGGACGCGTTTCGACTGGCCCAGCGGAATCTCCGTCATCTGCCGATTTACGGTGACGCCTGGTCCGCATCCGCGCGGGTAGCGAACGGCGGCCGGGCCCTTGTGCCGGAAGCCCGTATAGAGCATCTGGCGGCATTCGTCCTCGTCGGCCGGCGCCATGATGACCATGTTGGGAATGCAGCGCATAAAGCTCAGGTCGAAACTACCCGCATGGGTCGGGCCGTCCGGGCCGACCAGCCCCGCCCGGTCAATCGCGAACAGCACGGGTAATTCCTGCAGCGCCACGTCGTGGATGAGTTGATCATAGGCGCGCTGCAGAAAAGTGCTGTAGATCGCAACGACCGGGCGGGCGCCTTCGCAGGCCATGCCCGCCGCCAGGGTCACGCTGTGCTGTTCGGCGATGCCCACATCAAAATACTGGTCAGGGAATTTTTCGTGGAATTGAACCATACCCGAGCCTTCACGCATCGCCGGGGTGATCGCCAGCAGTTTGGGCTCTGTGGCGGCCATGTCGCAGAGCCATTCGCCGAAAACGTCGGTGTAAGTAAGCTTTGGCTTGTCTGGAACGACCTTGGGCAAGATCCCTTTCGCGGGATCGAAGGGCCCGACGGCATGATATTTCACCGGGTCCAGTTCGGCAGGCTCGTAGCCTTTGCCTTTCTCCGTGATGATGTGCAGCAGGTTAGGGCCCTTTACATCTTTTGCCGTGCCGATGGTCCGGATCAATGTCGGCAGGTCGTGCCCGTCAATCGGGCCGAGGTAATTGAAACCCAGTTCTTCGAACAGCGTGCTGGGCATGACCATGCCCTTGACGTGCTCCTCCCAGCGGCTCATGAAGCGCCAGGCGCGTGAGTTGCGCTGCATCAGGCGTTTGCTGCGCTCGCGGATGCCGGTCACCGTGGGGCCGCTCATCAAACGCCCGAGCATTTTGGTCAGCGCTCCTACGTTCGGCGAGATCGACATCTGGTTTTCGTTCAGCACCACCAACAGGTCGTCGTCGAGATCGCCGCCGTGGTTCAGGGCTTCGTAAGCCATCCCGGCTGTCATCGCGCCGTCTCCGATCACCGCAACGCACTTGCGGTGTTCGCCCTGCCTCGCAGAGGCGATGGCCATGCCGAGTGCAGCGCTGATGGACGTCGACGAGTGGCCTGTGCCGAAGGTGTCGTATTCGCTTTCCGAGCGCTTGGGAAACGGCGCCAGGCCCTTGCTTTGCTTGATGGTGGTGATCCTTCCCGCCCGTTCACAGAGGATTTTGTGCGGATAGGCCTGGTGGCCGACATCCCAGACGATGCGATCGCAGGGCGTGTTGTACAGATAATGCAGGGCCACCGTCAGTTCCACGCAGCCCAGACCGGCGCCGAAGTGCCCGCCGCTGATAGCAACCGAAGCGATCAGGTAACGGCGCAATTCTTCCGCGACGTGGGGCAGTTGCTCCACGTCTAGCTTGCGCAAATCGGCCGGCGAGCCAATGGCGCTCAGGATGGGGTAGGACGCTGCGTTCATGTTTTCTATTCTAACTTCGCCGCTCTCCGGGCGCTATCGGTCCCGGCTGACGACGTAATTCGCCAGCCAGGTCAGGGTGGATGTGTCACCGCCAATATTCTGCAGATGGCTTATGGCGCGATCGCGCAATTCCCGGGCGCGTTTGCGGGATTCTTCGAGCCCGAGCACGGACGGAAACGTCGGTTTCTTGAGCGCTGCATCGGCCAGCACGGTTTTGCCGGTCGTTTCACTGTCGCCGGTGACATCGAGAATGTCGTCATGGACCTGGAAGGCCAAGCCGACGCAATCGCCGAAACCGTGGAGGCTCTGGAAGATATCGACGTCTGCGGCAGCCACCAGACAAGGGGCGGTCACGGCCGCCCGGATCAGGACCCCGGTTTTCAATCGGTGCATGGTTTGCAGATCGCTTTCGCTGATTTTTTTGCCGACGGCGGCAAGGTCGAGTGCCTGACCACCGGCCATGCCGGTCGAGCCGCAGGCCTGCGAAATCAGGCTGATGACTTTCATGCTGCTGGCGGAATCATCCGGCAGGCGGCTTGCAAGGACTTCGAAGGCGAGTGCTTGCAGGGCGTCACCCGCGAGGATGGCGGTGGCCTCGTCGAACGCCTTGTGGCAGGCCGGTAGTCCGCGGCGCATGTCGTCATCGTCCATGGCCGGCAGGTCGTCGTGGATAAGAGAATACGCGTGAATCAATTCGATCGCGATGGCAATCGGATCCAGTCGCGCGGCGGGAATCCCCAGCGCTTTTCCGGCCGAGTAGGTGAGTGCCGGCCGAAAACGCTTGCCGGCAGCCAGCGCCGAATAGCGCATCGCTCGATGGAGCCTATCCGGTTCGCTGTCCTCCGGCGGCAGACAATCCTGCAGAACGGTCTCGAAATGGACTTGCCAGGCGGCGATTTCCGCCGCGTGATCAGTCACTGGTGTCGAGCGGAGTGGAACGGCTTTCATTTTCCATATCGATCAACTGCTCGACCGTTTGCTGTGCCTGGTCGAGTACGTTTTGACAATGTCGGGTGAGTTCCACGCCGCGCTTGAATTTATGCATCGATTCGTCGAGGTTGAGTTCGCCGGACTCGAGTTGTTCTACCAGCGATTCGAGCTCGCTCAGGGATTTTTCGAAATCGGGTAATGTGTCGGTTTCGTCATTCATGGGTCTTTTTCCGATTGCTGCATAGTATCACTTATCTGGGCGGATGCCTTTGGTCTGGTGCCATTTTACGGAGGCTTCATTGCCGTTGGCCGGTCGGCGCATTTGCGGTTTAGGACGGTCCGTGAACGGCCTCGTGGGCATCTTGACGCAAGCGCGCCAGGAGGGGGTTTGAGGGCTGCCAGCGCAGGGTTTGCCGGTTTTCCGTGAGCCAGGCATGCAGCTTGGCGCTGATGAGCCAGTCGCCCAGAGCTGAGGGCTCTCCGTCCCAACACAAAATGGGTACGCAGGAGCGCAGCCAGGGCGGTACTCCCGAAGACTGGAACAAGTCTTTCGCCGGGCGCCTGGGCCTGTCTTGATGTAACTGGAGACGGTCTGCCGGGCTGCGCGCCCGAACCGACCAGGACCCCGGCAGGTCGATATCTCCCCCCTCCAGGCGCAGTTCGCCCAATTCGTCGCCCAGTTCCAGCGACGTACCCGCAGACCACGGCCGCGTCGGGCAAGCGGGCAGCGCCTTGCTGCGCTGCAACCACAGGTTTTGCCGATAACGTTTGATCATCCATCCGGACCAGGTCACTTCCGCCTGGCTCGCCGGGGTCTCTGCGCAGGCCTGTTCCAGAAATTCGTTCAGGCGGTTCTCGGGAAGCGCGCGCAGTTCGTGTCGGCGCAGCCATTGACGCAGGACCAGGCTGCGCATGTCAGGCGACAGTGAACGCAGGGGCGGCAGCGGCAGCCTCTCGCTGTCGGCCAGTAAGTGCCCGGCCTGCTGATCGACGAAGGCCTCGACCGCCCTGGCCGAAATACGCGCGTTTCGCGCCGTCCGGGCCAGGCGGGCCGCAATCCCCGGCCAGCGCGACTCCAGCAATGGGAAAATTTCCTGCCTCAGAAAGTTTCGGTCAAAGCGGACGTCCCTGTTCGATGGATCGGTGACCCAGTCCACGCCACGGCTCTCCAGATAGCCCAGCAGTTCCCTGCGATAAACACCCAGCAGTGGCCGCGCTACCCAGCCGGCGTCCAAAGCACGCAGCGTGGGGATTCCAGCCAGCCCGTCGATGCCGCTGCCGCGCATCAGGTTGAGGAAAAGCGTTTCAGCCTGGTCGTCAGCATGGTGCGCCGTGAGGTACATTTCGTGCTCACCAAGCACCTTCGCCACTGCTTCGTAACGCCGGTCGCGCGCTTCCTCTTCGGGACTAACGCCCCTGGCGGCGTGAATTTCCAGGCGTTTTGACGAAAACGCGATGCCACGCTGCGCACAGAACCTTCGGCAGTGTTCCAGCCACGCGTCTCCCTCGCCCTGCAGGCCATGGTGAAAGTGAAGCGCTTCGAGCGGCGCCGTCAGGTCGGCCTGGCGTTCGTGCAAGGCCTGCAGCAGTGCCGTGGAGTCGGCCCCACCGCTGAAGCCAACCCAGTACTTCAGCGGCTGGGGCAAACGGTGCAGTTCCGCCAGCAGTGATTCGCTGGAGAAAAAGGCCTGCGGATGACTCATGGCAGGCTTTGTGGCTTATTCCTGGAATTCGCCATGGCTGAGCAGGCGTCGATAGCGTTGTTCGACGAGTTCCTCGGTCGCGATCTCGTCCAGCTCTTCCAGCTGGCTTTCCAGGCATTCAGCGATGCGCTCGGCGACTTCGTCCGGCGCCTTATGCGCTCCACCAAGCGGTTCCGGGATGATCTGATCGATCAGGCCGAGTTGCTTGAGGCGGTCCGAGGTAATGCCCAGTGCCGTCGCAGCGCTTTCGGCATTGGCGGCGTCCTTCCAGAGAATGGACGCGCAACCCTCGGGCGATATGACAGAGTAGGTGCTGTACTCCAGCATGTTGACCCGGTCTCCTACCCCAATAGCCAACGCGCCGCCGGAACCGCCTTCACCGATGACCGTGCAGATGATCGGCACTGGCAGCCGCGACATGAGCTGCAGGTTGCGAGCGATCGCCTCTGACTGACCACGCTCCTCTGCGCCGACGCCCGGATATGCGCCTGGCGTGTCGATGAAGGTCAGCAGCGGCAGGTGGAAGCGTGCCGCCATGTTCATCAGCCGCAAAGCCTTGCGGTAGCCTTCCGGACGCGGCATTCCGAAATTACGGAACACCTTGGCCTTGGTGTCGCGGCCTTTTTGTTGGCCGATCAGGACCACGGCGCGTCCGCGGAAGCGGGCCAGCCCGCCCACGATGGCGTGATCATCGGCAAAGGCGCGGTCACCGTGGAGTTCGTGAAACTCGTCAAAAATCTTTTCCGCGTAATCGAGCGTATAGGGCCGCAGCGGATGCCGGCTCAGCTGTGAAATTTGCCAGGGCGTGAGATCCTTGAAAATCCCCTTGATTTTCTGGCGCATCTTGGTCTGGAGGCGCTGGATTTCTTCATCCAGGTTGATGGCGTTGTCGGAACCAACGTTTTTGAGTTCATCGATTTTGGCCTGCAGTTCTGCAATCGGCTGCTCGAAGTCAAGGTAGTTCGAATTCATGGCGCTGCTCAATCGGGCTATGGTGCATTATACCGTTTGACGGTCGGGTTTCATCCGGGCCAGACCCCCGGAGCGGTCATTATCCGCGATCGGTATGGCGCGCATTCGCGGTACGCTGGCCAGCCGCCAGTTCGCCAGCGCCCATTGCCAGGTTTCAGCCAGTGCGAGACCGTCCGGACAGGGTTGGCCGAGAAACCGCAAGCTGCGGAGCAGGGTCTGGCTCGTCGAAAGCCGGCCAACCGGGTCTGAGCCCAGGCGCTTGCCAAGTTTACGCCCACCGGCATCTGTCGCAACCGGGTGGTGGGCATAGCAAGGAGTCGGCAGGCCGAGACGTCGTTGCAGGGAAATCTGACGAGCGGTGGAATCGAGCAGGTCCGAACCCCGCACGACTTCGGTAACGCCCTGGAAGGCATCATCGACGACCGCTGCGAGTTGGTAAGCCGGCAGGCCGTCGGCCCGCCAGATCACGAAGTCCCCCACCGTTTGCTGCAGATTCTCCACGATCGAGCCCTGGATCAGGTCTTCGAAACCAATGGACTCGTCGGGCACGCGCAATCGAACGGCGCGAGGCTGTTTTCCTGCCGGCAGGCCTTTGCTGCAGGTGCCAGGGTAGATTCCGGAAGGGGGTAAATCGGAGCGACTGCACCCGCACCAGTATGCCAGGTTCCGTTCCAAAAGCCATTCCAGTGCAGCCCGGTAGGCCGTTCCGCGGCAGCTCTGGAAGAGTACCGGCGAATCGGAGATCATCCCGAAATGGCGGAGTTCCTGGATGATGCGTGTGGCGCTGTCGGGTACCTCGCGGGGCGGATCAATGTCATCGATCCGTACCAGCCACTGCCCGCCGGCATGCCTGGCTTGCAGAAAACTCGCTACGGCGGCTACGAGTGAACCGAAATGCAGGTCGCCGGTCGGCGAGGGCGCGAAGCGGCCAATGGGCGGTGATTGCCGATCCACGGTGGGCATGCACGAAGTTTAGCGCCCGCTGTGCCCGTCTGACCAGTAGCAGTGCAGAGCGCCTGGTCAGAGGGGTTATTGGGCGATAACCTGCGACTGTTCTTTCAGAAAGGTCCCCGCGACAAGTTTGACACCGCATTGCCAGAGCGTGGCGAGGCTCGCGGTATCGGAGACTTCATCCGCAATGACACAAACGCCTCGCTGCTGTGCCGCTTCCGTGATCTTTCGCACGTCTTCCTGGTTTTTGCTGCTGGACGTAAGTTCTCTGGTCAGTTTCGGATCAAGCTTGATATACGATACACCGAGATGTTCCAGCAATTGCAGCGATCTCCGCGACGCATCGAAGGACGAGATAGCCAGTCGCGAACCGAGCGGTTGAAGTTCCTTCATCAACCGTTGGGCGGGCTTGAGATTGCTCAGCGCGGCGACGGCTGGAATTTGCAGCACCACCCTGTCGCCCTCTACGCAGTATGTGTTGAACTGCTCAGCGAGCCAGGCGGGAAAGCCGTAATCGAGTACGGAGTTGTTGCTGATGCTGATGATTTGACGGTCATTGTTTTCAACGAACGACTTGAGCAGGCCCGGGATTACGTGCCGGTCGATGCGCCCCGCCAGGTCGTTCCGATCGGCGACATTCGCATAATCAACCGGCGCACGATCGCCTGTCTCTTCGCGCATGTAGGTCATGTTCTCAATCAAGTGCTGGCCTTCGCCATCGAGGTCGACGATGGACTGCTGCACGGAGTAGAAGTCATCGTTGCCGATGGCGTAGTTGATGCGGCGGACCCATTGTTGATCGTCGTCGTTGGAACTGACGGCCGTCAGTTGCGGACGGTGAGCGACCAGTTGGTCACCTTGTTGTGCCGCTTCGCGGTGCGCCTTGCGGGCATTGGCCATGATGTGCGTAGCATTGCGGCTCAGCCTGCCGATGCTTGCCAGGCCGATGCTACAGGTCCCTGACAGTGCCCGATCGCCAAATTCGATTACGTGGCCGCGGTAAGCCTCCAGGATTTCGCGGGCGGCATTTTCAAGCGCGCCGCTGTCGTTGCGGTAAACCAGGGCCGCAAAAGCCTCGTCGGCGATGCGGGCAATTTTATCGGTATCGCGCAAAGCTCCCTTGATGATGGCTGCCAGATCGCTGATGAACTTGTCGGTGGCATCGGCATCGAGCTCGTCGCGCAGTTCTTCAAAGCCGTCCGGCTCGATGTACAAAATGGCTGCCGCCCCATCGCAAGGCCCGGCGGCAATGCTGGTTTCCAGTTCTTCGAAGAGAGCATTGCGGTTCATCAGGCGCGTCAGCGGGTCGATCAGCCGCAAGCGCTCCAATTCGGTAGCCAGGTGCGTGGCGGTGTCACTGCGTTGCACCATCATTTGTATGCAGTCTTCGCCGTCGAAGCGGGCCGGTAAGAAAATGAGCCTGGCGTCGAATTCTCCGCCGTCTTGCCGTTGCACAGTGACGGCCAATGGCTCGGTTGGAAATTGGCCCTTGGAAAGCGCTCTGAAGGTACTTTTCAGATCGGTGTCACCCGCTTTCAGTATGTCCAGCAGCGACAGGCCGGCGATCTCGGATTCGTCTCGTACGTTCAGTGCTTCGCGATAGGCGCGATTGGTGTAAACATGCAGACCTTCATGCACGTAGGCGATGGCTTCGCGCGAACTGTCGAGCAGAAGGTTGTAGCGGTGTTCGAGCTCCTGCAGGCGCTGGTTTTGGCGTTCGTGTCGGCGTTCGTTCTGCTTGCTTTTTGCAAGCCGGTTCACGGCTGAAACCAGCAGATTTTCATTGTCGGCATTGATGACGTGGCAGGCCGTCTGATTGAGTGCCGCAGCCAGTTTTTCGGGCGCGTCCAGGCTTGTGAACAGGGCCAGAGGGACCGAGCAGGATTCGGCGAGCGCACCGATTTCGATCAGTGGCGCATCGCTGTCTTCCGGGTCGGCGTAGAGTATCAGCACGGGCTTGTCATGATCCAGTGAACGTTTGACGTCCGTGCTGGAACACGCATGAATTACGTGAATTTTAATTCCGGAATTGCGGAGCAATGAGTTGACACGCTCGGCTGTTTCAGCGGAACGATCGATGACGAGCAGGTTAGGGCTGTGCATTCGCTGATGGCCTCCTTGCCATACACACACTACGTTTTTAACACGGTTATCCAGCTCAAATCAATAAATTATCAGTATATTTGAAAATTGAGTTTAAGTTAGTGGTCACCTATTTCCCGTTCAATTATGGACCATTGGCACCGTAATTGATAGCTACGTCTTTCTTGCGGCGCCCGCGGTGCGGACCTGTCCAGATAGCGGGGGCTGCGCGTTTCGAAATGTGGGCCTTGCGGCTGACTCGGTGGTACCGTTCGCGCTATCATTGGCGATTGACGTCCCGTGGGCCGCTGCACACCGCTGTAGCGAGGCGCCCGGCGAACCGCAAAGCACATTTCGGAGGCTTAGATGGCGACCTACAGTACCAGCGAATTCAAGGGCGGTCTCAAGATCATGCTCGATGGCGATCCCTGTGCCATAGTCGAAAACGAGTTCGTGAAGCCGGGTAAAGGCCAGGCGTTCAGCCGCGTCCGCGTTCGCAACCTGAAAACGGGAAGGGTCATCGAGCGAACCTTTAAATCAGGCGAGGCTGTCGAAGCCGCCGATGTTTTCGAGACCGACGTTCAATACCTGTACAGCGACGGCGAGTTTTGGCACTTCATGCACCCGGAAAGCTTCGAGCAATATGCTGTGTCCGCCGAAGCGATGGGCGAGAGCGCCAAGTGGTTAAAGGAAGAGGACATCTGTCAGATGACGCTGTACAACGGTGAGCCCCTTAGCGTGACACCACCGAATTTCACCGAATTACGGATCGTTGAAACCGACCCCGGTCTGCGCGGCGACACGTCGGGGGGCGGTGGTAAGCCGGCTACCCTGGAAACGGGTGCGGTCGTGCGGGTACCGTTGTTTGTGGACAACGGCGAAGTCATTCGCGTGGATACCCGCAGCGGCGAATATGTCTCCCGCGTGAAGGACTGATCCAGACCTGCGATGGACGTATCTGCTGTGCCCGAAAAGCTGATTGCGAACCGCTTGACGTTGCTGCACGCCGACTTTGTCGTGCCGGTCGTACCGGCGAACACCGTGCATGTCGCGCATTCGGTGCTTATCGAAAACGGTGTCGTGCGTGCACTTATGCCGAGCCCGGAGGCTAAACGGACCTATCCACAAGCGGAGTCGGTAGATTTGACCGGCCACGTATTGCTGCCGGGCCTGGTGAATATGCACACGCATTCGCCGATGACCTTGTTGCGTGGTTATGCCGACGACATGGAACTGCACCGCTGGCTGCAGGAACATATCTGGCCGGCAGAGTCGCGCTTTGTCGGACCGGAGTTTGTACGCGACGGCAGCTTGCTGGCCATTGCCGAGATGTTGAGGGGGGGCACGACCTGCTTCAACGACATGTATTTCTTTTTCGACGAAACCCTGAAACTGTGTCTCCAAACCGGCATCCGGGCCAGTGTCGGGATTCCGCTGATCGAGATTGAAACGCCTTGGGCCGCCGACATCGAACGCTATTTCGCCAAGGGCTTGGCCATCCATGAACGATGGCGCGATGATCCGCTGATAAGTTTTACACTGTCACCGCACGCACCGTACACGGTTTCGGACGACACCCTGCGCCGAATTGCCGCTCTTTCCGATGAACTCGCCATCCCGGTGCATTTGCACCTGCTAGAGACCGATTGGGAAATCAGGCATTCCCTGCAGCAGCATGGTCTCCATCCGCTGGCACGCCTGCAACGGTTCGGCCTGCTGAATGAAAAATTGCAGGCTGTGCACATGGCTCACCTTTCCGCTGCAGATATCGACCAACTGGCCACCCACAGGGTGCACGTTATCCATTGCCCGCAATCGAACCTCAAATTGGCGAGCGGGATGTGCCCCGTCGATTCCTTGCTGCGTGCCGGCGTGAATGTTGCGTTGGGTACCGATGGCGCCGCCAGCAACAACGACCTCGATCTTCTGGCCGAGGCCCAGACGGCTGCCCTGCTGGCCAAGGGCATTTCCGGCAATGCCCGGGCGGTCGACGCCTTTCAGGCGCTGGAAATGCTTACGATCAACGGTGCCCGTGCCCTGGGGCAATCAGACCGGATTGGCAGCATCGAACCCGGCAAGCAAGCTGACCTTTGCGCCCTGAACCTTGTCTCGCCGGAGACCCAGCCGCTGCACCACGTCGTGTCCCAGGTCATCTACGCTGCCTCGAGAGGCCAGATCAGCGATGTCTGGGTGAGTGGCAAGCGGTTGC
>JAVVFH010000046.1:0-17757 GCA_032250585.1 Lysobacterales bacterium | reverse complement strand
ATCGGTCGCTGCGCGCTTGTTGCCAGGCCGTGGCGAAGGGACTGACCGTTGCAGAGCCATCCAGCAGCTGGCCGGGTTCGAGAAAGGTGTACAGCTGATCGAAGCTTGTCACGCCGAGGTCTGACGAGCGCCGGAAAATATGTGCAGGCCGCAATTCGGACGGGTCGTTCAGGCCCATGGCCGAGATGATTTTCAAAAAGCCTTCGATGGTTCGGGCGTGAAAACTTTCTACCCGGGGCGCTTTCCGGTCCACCACCAGCCCCTTTATCAGCGCTGGGTTTTGCGTGGTGATGCCGGTCGGGCACATGTTCGTGTTACAGCGCAATGCCTGGATACAGCCCAGCGCGAACATCATGCCGCGGGCGCTGTTGCAGGCATCGGCGCCCAGGGCCATCGCCCGGACCATGTGGAAAGCGCTGATGATTTTGCCGCTGGTGACAATTCGAACCCGGTCGCGCAGCCCAGTGCCGGTCAGAATGTCGTGAACGATAACCAATGCGTCGCGTTTTGGCATGCCCAGCGAGTTGGAAAATTCCAGTGGCGCCGCGCCGGTTCCACCTTCGCCGCCATCGACGGTTATGAAGTCGGGAGCATGGCCGATTTCAGTCATGGCCTTGCACATGGCCATGAAATCACCGACGCGGCCGAGGCAGAATTTGATGCCCACCGGCTTGCCGCCGGACAGTTCACGCAAATGCATGATGAATTCAATCAGCTCGCGCGGGGTACGGAATGCACTGTGGGCAGGCGGGGAAATCGAGTCCTGACCCGGCTGCAGACCCCGGGCGGCAGCAATTTGCGGGCTCACTTTCACGCCGGGCAGGAGGCCGCCGCTGCCCGGCTTGGCGCCCTGGGAAAGCTTGATCTCGATCATCTTGATGGCGTCTTCCGCCGCCTTTTCCCGGAAGGTTTCCGCGTTGAAGCGCCCGTCTTCGGTGCGGCATCCAAAATAGCCGCTGCCGATCTGCCAGATCAGGTCGCCGCCAGGTTCGAGATGGTAACGCGATACACCCCCTTCGCCGGTGTTGTGGGCGAAGCCGCCCCGCCTGGCGCCTTCGTTCAGGGCCAGCACGGCGTGGCTCGACAGGGCACCGAAACTCATCGCTGAAATGTTCAGCAAAGAGGAAGAGTAGGGCTGCCGGCAGTCGGGACCGCCGATAGGGATGCGCGGTTCTTTGGTAAGCGGGTCGGTCGGCACGGTCGCGTGCGCCGCCCATTCGTAGCCCGGCCGGTAGACGTCGCGCTGTGTGCCGAACGGCTGTGACTCGAGTTCACCCTTGGCGCGCCGGTATGCCAGCGCCCGGAACTCACGTTCGATCGGATAGGCTTCCAGGTTGCCCTCGATCAGGTATTGCTGCAATTCGGGCCGCACGCTTTCGATCAGGTAGCGGCCATGGCCGATCACCGGAAAATTTCGCAGCACCGTATGGCGTGTCTGGAACGCGTCGCGAAGCCCCAGCAAAATCAGCGGCCCGAACACAATCACCGACCACCAGATGGGCGGCCAGAACCAGCCGATCAGCGCGACCAGTACGACGATCGCCAGCGCAATCGCAAAAAACCATTGTCTGACCATAGTGTTTACTAAGCCGGTTGTTGTTCGTTCGCCCCTTTCGTCAGGGCTTTCAGATAGCGGATAATTTCCGTCGACTCATACATCCAGCGGATTTCGCTGTCTTCTTCAATGCGCAGACAGGGCACCGTGGTCCGGCCGCCGCCGGCCAGCAGTTCTGCTCTGGCGAGCGGCTCGCGGTAGACGTTTCTGGCTGTGATGTTGAGCGCCAATTGCTCTATGGCCCAGCTCACCCTGACACAGAATGGGCAGCCCGGCGATTGGTACAGGGTGAGATTACGGGTCATTTGATCGAGAATTCGCTGTTGTTCCGGCTGTCTTGTCATCTGGCCGGAGGTCGTGGCGGGATTGAGTCGATCCAAAAAGTGTTTGAAAGATGCGTTCATGATCCTGATCGAATTCGGCGATATGAGTCGTTTCTGCTCCCGCTATCTGCGAGCGCCCCGGCCGGTCTGGTCGACACGAAAATCTTAACATTCCGGCAGCAGGGTGTCCCGGACCCGATGCCGCTGCGCCGGGGCGCTGGCCCGGAGGTCTGATTTCCATCCATGTATAATGGCTGTACTACCCGGCGAATGCAGGCCTTTCCAGGCCCGTCCCTTTAAGGAACTGCCGCAAGAGGAAAATCTTGCAAACGCCAGTGGTACGCAAGGCTTTCCAAAGCCGAGGCCAGCCGGGGGGGCTGTCCCCATTTTCACCAACAGAGGAAGCATCATGACCGAGCCCGTATCTGAACACCATACCTTCATCGATGGGCACCGGATTGCCTGGCGGCAGCAAGGCCATGGCAGCCCGGTCATCCTGGTTCACGGGATTCCCACCAGCAGCCTGATGTGGCGGGAAATCATTCCGCAATTGGCCGACAGTCATCGTGTCATCGCGCCGGATCTGCTCAATTACGGTTTGTCGGACAAGCCGGCGGTCGCTGATGTCTCCATCGGGGCACAGAGCCGGATGCTCGTGCGCTTGATGGATGCCCTGGGCGCGCGGCGGGCGGATGTGGTGGCGCACGACATTGGCGGCGGTGTCGCGCAGTTGATGGCGGTGAACCATCCCGAAAAAATTCGCCGGCTGGTGCTGCTCGACAGCGTCTGTTTCGATTCCTGGCCGATCCCGGAGTTCAAGCCATTGCAGGATCCCGATGCCGAGGCGGGGATGAGCCTGGAGGATTTCGTCGCGATGATGCGGGATTTCATGCCGGGCGGCGTGCACGATAAAAGCGTGATGACCGATGCGGTCATTGACCTTTATCTCGCGCCCTGGTCCAGCGAGGACGGCAAACGGGCATTCTTCCGCAATCTCAGGCGCCTGAATCCGGAGTACACGCAGGCCATTGCCGGGGCTCTGCAAAAGCTGCCTCATCCAACCCTGGTATTGTGGGGTGACAAGGATCCGTTCCAGAAGCCCGAATATGCGTCGAAACTGGCAGCGGCCATACCCGGCGCCGAATTGGGCTGGATCAAGGACGCCGGCCATTGGCTGATCGAGGAAAAGCCGGAAGAAATCGGCGCACGCATAAAACGGTTCCTGGCGTGAAGAACCGTTCAGCCAGGCATCTTCGACCCAAAGAGATTGGCTAAACCCACATCGAACCCGCCGACATCCTGGTGACCGGCAGGTCGGCCACGGGGTGAAGGTTCTGCGGGCAGCGCATCGGGCGGCCAGACGGCTCCTCCGTCGCGCTCGCACCGCGCTGCCGGGCTCATTTCACGGCAAAATCAGGTCCCTGTTCAGGCGCTGTCATATTCGGCACGGTTTTGTATGGCAATTCCTGCCACGATCCATTAGTCTTGCCGATGCTGGGTTGTTCGTCGCAATCCCGGTAACAGTCCGGAGGCACAGCACATCCGGCAATCGCGGCTTGGCGCCGTGAGTCGAATCACCGGCGGCTCACAGCGGATTTGGGAAATTGCCAGCGCCAAATAACCGGGAACGTGGGCACAACTTGCAGTCAACTTCATAGCGACAGGACACACCTTTCCGTGAATGATGTATGTCATGTGGATGCCGCATCCATATGCGCGGCAAGGTGTGATCACAGGAGAATCCATCCATGCGCGACCATCATCATCGTTACAGTCGATCCATTCTTTCCTCGGCGGTTGCAACCGCCCTCGCCGGCACGACGCCTGCCTGGTCACAGGATCAGGATCAGGATCAGGCGGATACGCAGCAGACCGACATGATCGAGGAAGTCATCGTGCGGGGTGTGGCACGGCGGTTCCGGCCGGAAGAGCAGACCACGGCAACCGGTCTCACCATGTCGCTGATCGACACACCTCAGCAGGTTTCGGTGCTGACGCCCGAGATGTTGCAGACGATCAATGCCGACTCGGCCTATGAGGCAACCGATCTGGTTCCGAACGTGCAGCGCTCGGGCTACGGTTTCGGCTTCAGCCAGATCGTCCTGCGCGGGGTGTTCAACCTCTCGCGACGCATCAACCAGATCGAGCTTGGCAACCCCGTGACGTCCGTGCGCGCCTATGCGCTGGATCGATTTGAAATCGTGCGTGGCCCCGCGACAGCAATCTATGGCGTGACCGGTTCTTTCGGTGGAGAAATCAACTCCATTCTCAAGCAGCCGCGCTCCACATTCGGTGCCGAAGTCGGCGCCGAGCTCGGCAGTTATCATACCTTTGCGGGCTACGGCGACGTGACCGGCCCCCTGAACGAAGCCGGCACCGTTTCTGCGCGCCTGGTCGGTCATTACGAGGAATACGACCTGCCGTTGGACATCAAGGGCCAGAGATTCCCCAATTACGAAGGCATGGGGCTGGCCGCCGTCCGCTGGGATATTTCGGCGGACACCTCGTTGACCTTCAGTTACTACCGGCAGGAACGAAACACCGATCCCTGGGACGGCGGCGCACTGGTTCAGGAACCCGACGGTTCACTGTCTTTGCCTACGGTCGATCCCGACATCTGGTATTTCTCGCATCCGGACCAGTCCTATGAAACGCTGGATATCGACTTCGGCATCGTCGAACTGGACCACGTTTTTGCCAACGGGTTGCGCTCGCAGACCAAGGTCTCCTGGCACAGCTACGATGAGGATCTCGCGTACTTCTTTCCGTTCGGCCCCTTCGGTGCCTATTCGCTGGGTGACGACGAAATCTACATCTACAGCTACGATGTGGAGCGCGACGGCGAGGAGCTGACCTTCAACCAATCGCTGGGTGGTTCGTTCAATTTCATGGGGCGCGAACACGAGTTCTTCACGGCGCTCGAGTACAGGAACGACCTTGATCCGGCACGATTCGAGCTGCTCAACTCGTTTTTCTTTGGTTTCGCTTCCGCGGACTGGTTTTCTGACGCGGTCTTCGACGGTGTCCAGCCACGCTTCACAGACGGCACGCCCTTCAACCCGGTCAGCGGTGATCGCGAGGAGTTTTTCGGTGTCCGCCAGGAATTGCTGACCGACGAGGAAGACCTGAAGCTCAGTTTACAGGCGCTGCTCAAGCCGACCGACAAGTGGCATATTCTGCTGGGCGTCCTCTACCACGATAACGACACGACGACGACAATCCCGTTCAATCGCGGCGAGATCATTTCACCACCCGATGTTACCGAGACCAGCTTCGAAGAAACCGTATTTCGTTTCGGCACCACCTACGACATTGTCGAAGACTGGGGTTTCGTTAACGATGCGGTGGTCTATTACAGCTTCAGTGAGGGCTTCGAACCGCAGACCTTCACCGACGGGGACGGCAATACGGTCAGTGCGCCGCAGGAAATGGAACAGCATGAGATCGGCCTCAAGATGGAGCTTTTCGATGGCGCCGTTGGTGTCTCCATGGCCTTGTTCGACTACGAAATCACGAATATCGAGGTGTCCAGTTCGTTCCTCGGCTCGTTCGGCGGATTCGGCAGCACGGTGCTCGAAGGCGCGCAGGAGGCCACCGGCTTTGAGTTCGAGTTGGTAGGCGAGATTCTGCCAGGCTGGAACGTCATGGCGAATTACGCCTACATGGATGCGGAGATCATAAACCCGAACAACACGCGCAGCACCCCGCCGCGCACCACGCCCGAGAACTCCGGCGCGATCACCACGGCCTACGAGTTCCTCAGGGGACCGGCGGAGGGGCTGCGTATCGGCGCGACCCTGAAGATCAGCGGGGATTACTCCTTCGTCGAAGGCACGAGCAACGTCGCTCGCTTCGGCGAGCCGCCGAACGCCGGCGCCCACGAGCGCTTCGATCTGCACGCCTCCTACGCGCCGCGTTCAGGCCCGCTCGAAGGTTTCGATTTCTACTTCACCTGGCAGAACGTTTTCGACGAGGATATTCTGGTCGCGAAGCAGGGCAACCCCGGCTTCGGCATCATGTACATCGACCGGGAGCAGGTGACCGCAGGCGTGCGCTATCGATTCAACTGAATCGAATAGCGCCTGTGTGAGCGGCGTCAGCCGCGATCTCTTCTTAATCGCCCTGCCAATCGCGGCTTAAGCCGCTCCCACAGGGCCGCTCGCAGGGCAATGTCGGTCGGGCGCTCCGAGCTTTTAGGGAGAACTACATGAAACGTTGTTTTCAACTCTGTCTGCCGCTGGCCGCGCTGTTGCTGTTGCTCGGCGCGCAGGCTGAAGCCAGTTACGGCATCTACGTCGGCAAGAACCTCACCGAGGACGGCAGCGTACTGCTGGGCGGCACCGGTGACGAGGTTTCCAGCCACTGGTTGGAAATCGTTCCGGCGAAGCAGCACCCGGCGGGTGCGACGATCTCTGTTGGCGTCGACTACGAAGCTACCTATCCAGGCGAATTCATCGAGATACCACAGGTTCGTGAGACGGCGAAGTACATCACGATGAATTATTCCGACTACGAGGGCTTCCCGGCGCCGCTCACCAACGGCGGCCTCAATGAGCACGGCGTGGCGGCACGGGACATCTGGTCGCCGTCGCGGGCCGAACTCGCCGCGATGACCCCCAATCCGCAGACCGGGCTCAATTACAGCGACCTGTCGCGCATCGTCATGGAGCGGGCGCGCAGCGCACGCGAGGCCGTCGAGATCATCGGTGCGCTGATGGACGAGTATGGGTATTCGACCTACGGTGGCAACTCGCATCTCTTCGCCGATGCCGACGAAGGCTGGGTGGTGATCAATTTCGCCGGCGGCCAGGGCCTGTGGATCGCCGAGCGCCTGGGGCCCGACGAGGTGCGCATGTCGTACCCCGGCTACATTCTCGAGATTCCACTCGACTTCCAGCAGAATCCCGACTTCATGGGCTCCGACAATTTCATCTCGTTTGCGGTCGAGCAGGGCTGGTTCGACCCGGACAGCGGCGAGGCCTTCAACGTCAACCGGATCTACGGCAACGGTGAGGGCCGTTCCGAGCCGGTGCGCATCATTGAGGCGCGGCTGGCGGACAAGGGCCGCAACAGCGCAGTCACTTTGCGCGACATGATGAGCGCCGTGCGCGATCCGATGATTTCCGGCGACACCAACGGCTATGGCCAGGTGGCCCACATTCGCCAGCAACTGCCGCACGAGGAACTGATGATTCTCTGGGTCGCGCCGACCGGTTCGATTACCGCACCGTTCGTTCCCTACTGGATCGGCGGCAGCGAGGTTCTCCCGGAGTACGGCAAGCACCGTTACCTGACCAAGGGCGAGGCGACGCGCTTCGTGACGCCCGATTTCGCGGTCCAGGAAGCATCTCTTTTCGCCGGTCGCCTGTTCAAGCGACTGATGTATTACAGCTGCGACGCGCCGGAGCTGTTTCTGGACGAGGTTACTGCAACGCTGACGGCCTTCGAAGACGAGAGCATGCGCGAGGTCGACCACATCGAGGCGCGCGCGCTGGCGCTGTTCGGGGCCGAGCAGCCCCTGATGGCGCGACGGGTGCTGGACGACTACAGCAGTCGGCGGGCCCTGGCGGCTCTCGATCTGGGTGCCGCCTTGCTTGGCAGCATAGAGGCCCGGCACCGGCTTCTGGTTGGATATCGGACGCCGCAAGACAGCGAAGCCATCAGCACAAGGGATGGCCCATATGTTTTCTGCACTCAGGACTGAATCGCTCTGCGGGTCGTTTCGGCGCTTCGGCCCGGTTCTGCTGCTGGTTTTTCTTGGCCTGGTCGCGGCCCAGACCGGCCGGGCCAGCGTGGCCGTTTACGTCGGCAAAAACCTGACCGCGGACGGCAGCGTATTGCTCGCTGGCTATGGTGACGAGCCGTCCAGCCACTGGCTGGTGATCATGCCGCGGAGACAGCACGCCCCCGGTACCACGCTCGCGGTGGGTGCCACGGAAACGGGCGGCTACGGCGGCGCGGCCTTGCCTGGCGAACTCATCGAGATTCCGCAAGTGGCCGAGACCCATCGCTATATCTCGATGGACTACTCGTACTTCGCCGGCTTTCCCGCGCCGCTGACCAACGGCGGCATGAACGAACACGGTCTGGCCGTGCGCGACGTTGCCCTGTTTTCCCGGCCCGAACTCGTCGCCATGACGCCGATTCCGCAGCGTGGGCCGCAGTACAGCGACCTGGCGCGGATCGCACTGGAGCGGGCCGGCTCGGCCCGTGAGGCCGTTATGATCACAGTCGATCTCATCGAGCGCTACGGTTTCACGACCTACGGCGGCAACTCGCACGTCTTTGCCGATCCGGAGGAAGGTTGGGTGCTGCTCGAATTTGCCGGCGGTCAGGGCCTGTGGGTGGCCAAACGGCTGGGGCCCGATGAC
The DNA here is from genome assembly GCA_032250585.1 of Lysobacterales bacterium. Lineage (GTDB taxonomy): Bacteria > Pseudomonadota > Gammaproteobacteria > Xanthomonadales > SZUA-36 > JAVVFH01. The sequence goes on along the minus strand of JAVVFH010000046.1, from coordinate 9,508 downwards.
GTGTGGCTTAACTGGCGCGGCTACCACGGCATCGGCTATGTTCAGAGCCTGCCGCCGGACTGGCGCGACGATCCCGACTACCTCGCCTCGGATAACTTCGTGGCCTTTGCCGCAGAGCAGGGCTGGCACGCGGCGGACGGGGATGCGCCATTTCCCGTCATCGACGTCTACGCGCGCCAGGATCAGTACTCCGAAGAAACGGTCGCAGAAGCGCTGTCCGTCGAGGCATCGGTCAGGCGCGCGGCGCCGGGCGTTACGCCGCGTTTGCTGATGGATCTCCTGCACGCCAGCGGTAAAGATTCCTCAGGTTACGGACAGGTCGCCCATCTGCGGGCCGGCTTGCGGTCCGACCTGCGCACGTTATGGGTCGCGGCGGCGCCGCCCCTTACGGCGCCGTTCATCCCGTGGCGCATCGGTGTACAGTCGGTACCACCCGAATACCGACGGCACCGTTATCTCACGGCCGGCGAAGCGGCGCGCACGATCGACACGGCGGCGCGCGGCGTGGAGTCCACCCGCTACGCCAACCGACTGGCAAAACGGCTTTTCTATCTGGTCGAGGAGCATCGTGAGGAGTTTTTGCCGGAAGTTCGCGACGCACTCGAGGCCTTTGATAAACAGCAACTGGCCGCGCAGCCCGGCATCGAGCGCACGGCCGCCATCCTTCTCGACGCGCACGAGGACTCACTGGCGCGGCGCTATCTCACCGAGCAGGCTCACGCGGCGGCCGCCGAGGGTCTGCGGCTGATGGAGGCGCTCGCCGAGAGCATCGAGATGCGCACGCGAATGCGCTACGGCATCCGCGTGCCTGCCGACGAAGCGCGCTGAGCGGCCCGCGGAAGACTTATTGCGGAAGCCGGTCCGGATCGGCACCGACCAGGCAATTGACCGCCACTCCGCCGGCGTTGATGTTCTCCGTCAGCGGGGCCGGCGGAATCCCTTTGCGTACCCTGACCTCGGTTTCCAGCCCACCGAGCAGCCCGCGGCCCAGTTCGAGTGCTTCGGCCGCGCGCGCCGTGCTGTACAAGGTGAGCGCTTCACGCCCGAGCGTGGGATCTTCGGCATAGGCCAGTGCGGCTATGCGTTCGATGCGCGCCTGCTGTTCGAGCATTCCGGACTCAAAGGCCGTAAGCGTTGCCTGTACACGGCCGAGATACTCCTCCGGATAGGCGCAGGTGTAGTACATCACCCTTTTGAACAGCCGGCCGGCGAACTCCGTCGCCTCCCGGAGCTGGGAGTTGGCGGTGATGAACGTGGAGGCAGCATCTTCGGTCAGATAACGATGTTGCCCGTATTCCGGCGGCACGGACTGTATGCCGATCCACCACGGCAAAAAGGGCGCGGTGACCGAGCCCGTGGGTGCCACCCACAACAGCGCGAGGTCGGAAATCGGCAGGTCCGCCCGCAGGTGGGCTACCTGGCCATAGCCGGCATGATCGTCGGCGATGCGGGCATCGCGGACCAGCGCCATCATCTCCTCGACCGTCACCGGCGCCATGGCACGCAGTTCTGCTTCGAGCTTGCCCGGCGAAACGTACTTGGTGCCCGGCTCGCGCATGATGCCGCCGAGACCGTAAACTTCGTCCACATTGAAGGGCTTGCCGCCGTCGGGATCGTACCAGCCCTGCTCAACGGCGAATGAAATCAGGTTGGCCGAGCCCATGAAGTCGGGATTCGACATGAAGTCCGCCGGTACATCGCCTATGTAGCCCGGGTAATTGACACGCACGTCGTCGGGTCCGAGCCGCTCGGCCACCCACAGGCCCTGGCTGCCAGCCATCTGGATCACGACCCAGCCTTCGTCCGGGTCGGCAATCAGATGCGAGTTGCCGCCGTAGGTCGTGTAGCCGTAAGTGTCGATGAGTTCGCCGAGAATCTCGACGGCCTCGCGTGCGCTGCGCGCCCGTTCAAGCATGATGCGGGCGAGATCGCTGTAGTTGGGGCCGGTTTGCTCCGGCGAGGTCATGCTCACCAGCTCCTCGCGCGACGGCGACCACACATCGCGCACCGCCACCTGGTGTTCGTTGAGCCCGCCGTTCGTGATCGGCGCCGGGAAACCCGCATAACTGGAATAGTTCATGGTGATGTATCGATAGGTTTCGCGCACTTGCGGGATCTTCAGAAGCCTTGCCGGAAGATTTGATTCTGCCGTCGCGCCGACGGTAATCATCGCATCGGCCGGGTGGGTGCGGCGCGGCACGATCTGCAGCCAGTGGCTGGACGGCTCTTCGCCGGTGCCGCCCAGGAGTACGCTGCCGTCCTCGGTGAGGTTTTTTCCGACGTAGTAGGCGTAGCTCGCATTTGCGGGCAGGGGCAACCAGGGCAGCAGGGCAAACAGCAGAACCAGCAGCGGGATTTTGACGTATACTTTTCCGCTATTAAGATGCATCGAGTCGACCTCCAATCGGTGTGCTTTTACCAGCAGAGCGCAACTACAGACTAGGCCTAAGGACAACTCCCGGTCAACATATCATGCAGGACGAAGCCAAAATTCGTGAAGGCATGGCCCTGCAGCGCCAGGGGCGGTTCGATGAGGCAGCGGCGGTATACGCGCAGCTGCTCGAATCGCAGCCTGATCACGCAGCTGCATTGCATTATCTTGGCCTGACGCGGTTTCAACAGGGACGCTTGCCTGAAGCCGAGCGGCTGCTCGGGCGCTCGCTGCAGCTCGAACCGAACAATGCCAACGCCTGGAGCGACCTGGGCGCGGTTCGCATCCGCGCCGATGCCCCGGAGAAGGCCCTGCAGTCTTTCGAAAATGCGCTGGCGCTGGCGCCCGAGCATCCCGATGCCCTGAACAATATGGCGCAGGCACTGCGCCGCCTGAGCCGTTTCGAGCAGGCCCGCCCGTTTCTCGAGCGGCTGGTCGCCTTGCGCCCCGATTCCGGCGCCGCCCATTACGCGCTGGCCGACACGAAATACAAGTCCAACGACGTCAGCGGTGCGATCGAGAGTTACCAGGCCGCGATCCGGCTCGATCCCGACAATCGCCGCAGCCGCACCGGGCTGGGCGACGCCTACGAATCGGCGGGGCGCTTCAAGGAAGCGAAAATGCAGTACCTGGCGGCGCTTCGGCGCGAGCCCGACGCGGTGGTGCCGCTTGCCAAGCTCCTGCAGCTTAGGGAAGGCAAGCCCGATCCGGAGTGGGTCCGACGCGCGGTCGCGCTCGCCGCCAACGAGCAGGTCCCGGAAGAAGGCCGCATACGGCTCAACATCGCACTGGCCTATTTCTACGACCGCGAGGAGCAGTACGAAGCAGCGTTTCGCCATCTGCGTGTCGGCTATGATGCCCAATCCCGGCGCGAGCCCTTCGACGCAGACGGCTTCACGCGCGCCATCGACCGTCTCGTCGAAACGCTGACAAGAGATTTTTATGCTTCCGCGCCGGTCTCCGGCGTCGAGTCGGAACGCCCGATCTTCATCGTAGGGATGCCGCGCTCCGGCACCACGCTGACCGAACAGATCCTGGCCAGCCATTCGCGGGTGGCCGCCGGCGGCGAGCTTTCCATGCTGCTGAAGACCAGTTACCAGATCCGCGAACTGTCAAAGACTGGCGAGCCCTATCCACGCGGCCTGTTGTCCATTGATCCGCCGGCCCTGCGGAAAATGGCTGAACGATACCTCGGGCATCTCGACTCCGTATCGAAGACGGCGGGCCGCGTGACGGACAAACTGCCCTTCAATTTCATGCATCTTGGCGTGATCGCGTTGCTGTTTCCAAATGCCCGCATTGTGCACTGCCGGCGCCAGCCGATCGACAACTGCCTGTCCTGTTATTTCACGAGTTTTGCCCGGCAGATACGCTTCGCCAACCGGCTGGACACGCTGGGGCGCTATTATGTCGACTACGATCGGCTGATGCGTCACTGGCAAGCGGTGTTGCCGATTGAAATCTTCGAATTGCAGTACGAAAACCTGGTCAGCGACACGGAAGGTCAGATTCGCCGGCTGCTGGGCTATTGCGGCCTCGACTGGGAAGAGGCCTGTCTGGCCTTCAACAAGACCGAGCGCGGGGTCCGGACGCCGAGCCGCTGGCAGGTACGCCAACCGATCTATCAGAAGTCGGTAGCCCGCTGGCGCCATTACGAACAGCAGCTCGAACCGCTGATCGAGGTGCTGGCTCCCGTTCTGGACGAGCAGCCCGCGCGGCCGGAGCCGGCCTGACGGGCCGGGCGCAGAGCATGTCCGGACTCGACTGCGCGGTCGAACGCGCGCGACAACTGGTCCAGACGGGCCGGCATGCAGCTGCCGAGAGTGCGCTGTTGGCGGCACTTGAGCGTACTGTCGACATCACGCCGGTGGCCTACCGCCTGCTCGCCGACATCGAGCAGGCGCTCGACAACCCGGCCCGTGAACTCCACGCTCTTGAAGCTCTGCTCGCCGTGCTGCGCGCGCAGGACGATCAAACGTTCGCTGCGCGCGTCTGGGCTCGCGTGGCAACGCTGCGCAGCCGGCTGGGCGATGCGCAGGGGGCATTGGCGGCATGGCGGAGTGCATCGATGGCGGTGCCGGATGCACTGATAATGCAGCAAGGCCTCGCGCGCGCCCGGTTCGCCGCTCAGGACCTGGACGGTGTTCGCGCCAGTGCAGCGGAGCTCCTCAGGCAATTTCCGGCTCATTCTTTCACCCATCTCTACCATGGCCATTTGCAAAAGGCGGTCGGCGAGACCGATGCGGCCTCCGAGAGCTACCGGCGCGCCCTGGAGCTGGACCCGCAGTGCGGTGAGGCCATCTACAGCCTGGTCGAACTGCCGGACCACAAAGTCAGCAGCGCGCTCCGCGCGCAGGCTATGGAGCTTGCCGACCGCGATGGGTCACCGCCTGCCGAGCGGATCAACGCTGCGTTCGCCATGGCGCGCATCCTCGATCGTGAACGCGAGTTCCAACAGGCCTTCAAGTATCTGCGGCGCGCCAACGAATGGGCGCGGTCGGAGTCAGAGCGGTCGGGTCGAAGCTACGACCGCGCTGCTGCCGAAGCGAGGGTCGCACAAACCATGGCCCAATATCCGCGCACGACCTTCCGCGCGGCAATCGGCGCTTTAGCGGTTGAGTTCCTACCGATATTTGTAGTCGGACCACCCCGTTCGGGAACGACCCTGATAGAGCAGATACTCGGAAGTCACAGTCGGGTCGATGCGGGTGGCGAGCTGACCGCCGCTCCTCGCAGCGAGTCGGAGTTCCGCCGCTCACGGGCAGCAGCAGGGCGTCACGGCCCCGTCGATCCGGCACATCCTGTCGATGCCGGGTTGCTCGAGACGGCGCGTGAACGCTATGTCGAAGCCTTGTTCGAACGCGGTCTCAGCGGGCCGCTGGTGGTCGACAAGCTGCCGGCGAATTTTGAAATTGCGGGGTTTTTGCGGGCGATGTTCCCGGACGCTCAGATCCTGCACAGCGTCCGCGATATGCGGGCGACCGGTTTTTCACTTTACAGCGCCAATTTTGGTGCGCACGAAAGCTGGTATCACGACCTGGAGGACCTGGCCCATTACCTGGGGTTATACCGGCGCCTGATGCGCCACTGGCAAGAGGTTATCACGCCTCCCCTGGCCCCGATTTCCTACGAACGGCTGGTGCGTGATCCCGAAGAGCAGATACCGGCGCTGCTGCAGCTTGCGGGATTGGCCTTCGAGCCCGCCTGCCTGGAATATTACCGCAGCGAGCGACCGATACTCACAGCCAGCCATGCGCAAGTGCGGCGACCGGCATACACCTCTGCAATCGATCACTGGCGCAACTATTCGGATTGGCTCGGACCGGTGGCGGCGCTGTCCTCGGGCTGAACCGGCGAAAATCACCCAAAAAAAGGCTTCGCAGTTGAATCCAGTTATTCAGGGGAGGAATGCATGAAAAATCATGTATGGACACCGGTCAGACTTAGACGACAAAAAACCGGCGCTTTTGCAAGCGCCGGTTTTTTGTATTCCTGCTTCAGGCGTTGGGTATTAGAAACTGTACCTGACGCTGACACCGTACCAACGCGGCTCGCGGAAGGCGATCTCGTTACAGCCGCACAGTGAGGCGAGATCGAAGCCGATGGTGCCGGCGCGCTCGTCGGTGATGTTTCGGACCATCAACGAGGTTTCCCAATGCTCATCGCCGCTCAGCCAGCTCAAGCGCGCATTGGTCAGCACGTAACTGTCGAACTTGTCTGCATCGAAGTTGCGCAGGTTGTAGAAAAACTCGTCCGAATAGGTCGCGTCACCCTGAATCGACATGGTGCCGCCAAGGGCCGACCACGCATAACGAACCAGTCCGACCGCCTGCAGTTCGGGCGAGTAGGTCGGTTCGCGGTCTGCCGGCGGCAAGGGTGATCCGATTCGCAACGGCACGTCTTCCACCGTGGCGTCCAGGTAAGCGGCGCTCAGCAGGATGTCCCAGCCTTCGGCCGGGGATAACTGGAGTTCCACTTCGGCGCCGAAGGTCTCCGCGTCGGCGTTCACCACGACCCCGCTGACACCGGTAAACAGGAAAGCCTGGTAATCTTCATAGTCGTAGTAGAAAGCCGTCGCGTTCAGGCGGCCCATGCCGTTGAAGATCGTGGTCTTGAAGCCGCCTTCCAATGAGGTGAGGACTTCCTCGTCATAGGGCAGCGTGCTGTCCGGGAATGGCAGGCCGCCGGCAATGGGGGCATTGAAACTGCCCGCCTTGATACCGCGGTTGAGGCCGGCGTAGACGAGCAGATCATCTGTCGGGCGCCAGTCGAGCTGGACCTTGCCGGCCCAAAGGGTATCGCTGGTGCTGTCTTCAAACGGCGCCTGGCGGGCCGAGAACAGCACGGGACCGTTGTTGAATTCACTCGGACCCTGCGAAATGAAGAACGGTTGATCCATCTCGTAGTCTTTCTCCTCCTGGATCACACGCAAGCCGGTGATCAGCGTCCATCTTTCCGCCAGGTCGAACTCGAACTGACCAAATACCGAATAGGAGTCCGTCTCCATGTCCGCCACCACGCCGATGTCAACACCCGGCTCCGGGAATCCGCCAAATAAGACCGGCAGGCTGTTGCGCGGACCCTTCAAACCGTTGTTGGATGTATTGTCGATATTCAGGTAGTAAAAACCGGCGACCCAGCGGCTGCGCTCGGTTTCACCGTTCAAACGGAATTCCTGGGTGAAGCTGGTGGCATCGACTCCCTGGTAATTGACCAGCTGGTTGACCGGCGCGGCATCGACGTCGAGAAACAGCTGTTTCTCGAAATCCTTGAAGTCACTGATGGAGACGAAGGTTATCGCCTCGGAAACATTCCATTCGAAGCGGGCGTTGATACCCCAGGTGTCGACCTCGCCCTGGTCTTTGAATGCAAAGTCGCCGGAGAAAGAGAAATCTTCACCGTCCTGGTCTATGTAGCCGAAGAAATCACCGCCGGGTACCGGGCGCCCGAAAGGCGGGCCGAAGCTGCCGACGTTGGCCTGGTCCGAACCGCCGTCCGAGCCATCGGCGGCGATCGTTGCGCGTGTCTCGTCGGGGCCGACGTCGATCACGTTGATCAGCTCACCATTCTCATCCAGCACGCCGATCGTGGCCTTGGACTGGTACGGGGCGGTGGATACCTCGCTGGTGCTCGCATTGAGCGTAATCGTAAAGGACATGTCCTCGTTCGGCGTGAACAGCAGGCTGCCGCGTCCGGAAAAGCTTTCATCGCCCCCGAGGTCGGCGCCCGCACCGGGCCCCGGAGAGTTGCTGTCAGAAGCGCCGAAGGTCGCGGCGCCCACCGCGGCGAGAGGGTAGAGGTTTTTCAGGTAACCGTCCTGTTCGTTGTAGCGGACCGCCACGCGGCCGGCCACTTTATCGCTCAGCGGCCCGCCGACAGCACCCTCGAAAGTAATCTGGTCCGCATGCGCGGGGGTATCGAAAGCACCGTAGGTGACATCGAAATAACCCTCGGGTTCGAAGGTGGGCTTGCGCGTGATGTAGTGGATCAGGCCGCCCGTTGCGTTGCGGCCGAACAGGGTTCCCTGCGGGCCTTTCAGGACCTCGACCCGCTCGATATCGAACAGCGCAAAGCTCTGACCCTGCGCGATGGCGATGTAGCCTTCATCCACGTAGACCGCGTTGGGTGCCTCCACGATGTCGTTGAAATCGTTCTGCGACACGCCGCGGATGGTGAACTGGGAGTTCTGCCCGCCCATGCTGCCGCCGATGTGCACGCCGGGGCTGAAGCCGGCAACTTCGTAACTTTCCTCGATGCCCAGTGCGCGCATCTGGTCGCCGGTGAAAGCGGTGACCGCGATTCCGACATCCTGTAGACTTTGCTCGCGTTTCTGCGCCGTAACCATGACTTCTTCCAGGACCGCCGCGGCGGCTGTTCCGGAAACGAATACCGACAGCCCCAGAGCCAGCAACAGCGACTTGTGCAGCCTGCCGCTTCCGCTCTGGGTATGCCCTGTTTTGTTATTCATTCGATCCGTTCCTCCTTTGATGAAAACTCCAGTTAAAAAACAAAAATCCAAGTCGAGTGAAACAGCTGAAAATTATTTTTGCCTAATGTTGCCGACCCTCGGTTTCAGTTCTCGCTTTCTGCGCGGCTGCTGCCGGCTTTGGCTCGGATGCATCGGTGAGCAAGGCATGACGCTGTATTTTTAAGCGAATACCGTTCCGGAATCCAATCGGTCGGAAGCCGGTGAATATAAACCACATTGCCCGCTCTTGGAACCCATCGGGCTATCCGGGTTTAAATGCAAACTATCCGGCCCCCACCTCGCGGCTCGAACGAGCAGCCGCATACAGTAGCCGCATAGAGTGGCTCCGAAGCCGGTATTAGGCTTTTTTCCACCTTGGCCAAGGGCGGTCGAGTCGTGGCTGCGTATAATGGCAGCATGACATCCAGCGGCAGCCTTTTTGAACAAGCCGGCCAGCAACGCACGCTGGCGCAAGCGCCGCTGGCGGAGCGCATGCGGCCGCAAACCTTCGATGAATTCGTCGGCCAGGAACATGTGCTCGGGCCCGACCGGATACTGCGCCGTGCGCTTGCCGCCGACCGCCTGCCATCCTTGCTGCTGTGGGGTCCGCCCGGCAGCGGCAAGACGACGCTAGCGCGGCTGATCGCTGCTACGACCGAGGCGCACTTCGAACCGGTCAGCGCCGTCACTTCAGGGGTGGCCGATCTGCGCCGCATCGTGGGCGAGGCGCGCGAGCGCCAGGCCATGCAACGGAGGCGCACGATCCTGTTCGTGGACGAAATTCATCGTTTCAACAAGGCCCAGCAGGACGTCATCCTGCCGCATGTCGAAGACGGCACCGTCACCTTTATCGGTGCCACGACCGAGAACCCCTCTTTCGAGGTCAACGCGCCGCTGCGTTCGCGCTGCCGGGTTTTCACGCTCAAGAGCCTCAGCCCCGAGCAGCTTGGCCGCATCGTGCGGCGCGCTTTGGAAGATTCGGAGCGCGGCCTGGGCGGGTTCCGGGCAGATATTACGGACGAGGCCCTGGCACAGCTGGTGAACGTTGCCGATGGCGATGCGCGAATTGCGCTCAATGCCCTGGAGACCGCGGTCTGCACGGTCGGCGC
>JAVVFH010000045.1:0-17856 GCA_032250585.1 Lysobacterales bacterium | reverse complement strand
CGACTGCTGCGTGAGCTCGGATGGGAAGCCGATTATCAACGCTGCCGTTCGATCCCCGGCATTGGCGCTGGCAATGCCGCTGCCCTGGCCGTCAGCTATCACCGTGGCGCCTTCGGCGGCAGCGATGCCTTCGTGGCTTATCTGGGACTCGACATCCGGCTACGGGAATCGGGGCGCTATAAGGGCCAGGCCAAGCTGACCAAGCAAGGCGCACCGGAACTGCGCCGGCTGCTTTACTGTGCTTCGCACCCGGCCCGTAGCCATCCACGCTTCGCCGAATACTATCAACGGCAGCTGGACAAAGGCATGAGCAAGATAGCCGCCCGTGTCGCGCTCGCTCGCAAGCTCGCGCGCATCGCTTTTACCTTGATGAGCCGCCAGGAAAGCTTCCAAACAGGAGACAAAAACTATTGCATGGGCCCATAGAATCTCCCACATGCTTCAAAAATCCGCGGGCGGGGTCTGGCGTCTGCGCGGCGGATTCCAGAAAACGTCTTTGACCACGCGTGCCTTGGCCATGACCCGGCTCCACTTCAGTTCCCGTTGGTAGTAGATTTCAACCAGCAGCTCCTCGCCGGGGCTGCCATGCGGCATTTCCAGTGACGCCAGGGCGATGCTGGCCTTGGCCGAGGGCGACCACATGGCGGAGGTCACGGTGCCGGCGTATTTCTTGTCCCTGGTGAAGACGTACGAATCCCTGGCGGGCTTGTTGCCGTCGATGTCCAGCTTGACCAGGCGGTAACGCGAGCCGTTCTCCGCCTCTTCCCGCAGTGCCTCGCGCCCGTTGAATACCCCCTTGTCAAAATTCACCAGCCAGGCCAGGTCCAGTTCGAAGGGCGAACGGGTGTGGCTGGTGCGGACGGCTTCCATGGCGGGCAGGAAGTCCGCACCGGCCAGGATGAAGCCGGCCTCGATGCGCAGCAACTCCAGGGCCTGGCTGCCCATCGCGCGTATGCCCCGCAATTCGCCGGCCTCGAACAGGCGGTCCCACAGGACTTCGGCGTGCTCGGGGTCGATCCACAACTCGTAGCCGAGATCGCCGGTAAAGCCCGTGCGCGAAACCATCAATCGGCTGGCTTCGAAATCGAACGAGACGCTGCCGAAGGGCTTGAGGTTTTCGACTCCCTGCAAACCCATGTCCCTGAGCACGGCGCAACTGGTGGGGCCCTGCACCGCCAGGCCAGCCACTTCGTGCGTCTCTTCGCTCACCTCGACGTCGAAACCCAGGGTGTTGGTCAGGAACCAGTCGAGCTGGTGTTCCTGCGAGCAGATGCGGTAGACGCCTTCCTCCAGGTGGAAGATCGTGCCATCGTCGATGACGCGGCCCTGCTCGTTGCACCAGACGCTGTAGCCGACGCGGCCCGGCTTGATCTTGGCGACGTCGCGGGTCATCAGCCGGTTGAGGTAGGGCAGGGCGTCGGGGCCCGCAACCCGGTGCTTGATCATCGGCGTAATGTCGAAGACACCGCAGGCGTTGCGGCCCGCGAAATACTCCATCGACTCGCACCAGTAGGCGGGCACCGACAGGTAGTCGCTCCAGCGGCTCCATACCTTGAGCTTGTTATGCTCCTTCTGCCGGGAGTGAAACGGGCTGGGATAGACCGCGTTTTCGTAGTGGTCGCGTTTCGTCAGTTCTGCTGTTTTCATCTTCGTATCCCGCTCGTGTTCATTGTGCCAGCACGGCACTGGCCGCGTTTCGTCCTGCACTGCCCATTACCCCTCCGCCGGGGTGGGATCCGGCGCCGCAGAGGTACAGGCCGCTCACCGGCATGGCGTATTGCGCCGCCTTCGGGACCGGCCGCAGCATCAGGAACTGGTCCAGCGACAACTCGCCATGGTGCCAGTGCCCGCCGCTGACGCGGTATTCCTTTTCCAGGTCTTCGGGCGTCAGCAGCTCGGTGGCTACGGTCTTTTCCTTGATATCGGGCGCGTATTCGGCCAACAAGTCCATCACGACCTCGGTGAACGCGGTTTTGCCGCTGGACCAGCCGGCGCCGAGTTCCCGCGGCGCGTACTGCACAATGGCCGACAGTACGTGCTTGCCTGCCGGCGCCAGGCCTGGATCGTTGACGCTTGGCAGCGTGATTTCCGCTACCGGTTTGGCGGAATACTCGCCGTATTTCGAGTGGTTGAAGGCCAGTTCGACGTATTCCAGCGACGGCGCGATCAGCAGCCGCTCGCCGAGTTGTTCCGGAGCTACACCGGCAAAGTTCGGCAGTCCGTCAAGCGCGAGATGCAGCTTGGCGGCCGTGCCGCGCGCCCGCAAGTGGCTGATGCGTTTCGCGAAGCCAGCCTCCACGTGCCGCGCGCCGAGCAGGTCCAGGATCGTGCTGCGCGGGTCGGCGTTGGAAACCACGGTCGCGGCCGCAAGTTCTTCACCGCTGACCAGGCGAACACCGTGGACGCGGTCTCCGTCGGTCAGTATCGAGCGGACCTCGCTGCCCGTGCGAATTTCCACACCGGCCTTGCGTGCCGCGGCCGCCATCGCTTCGGTCAGCGAGCCCATGCCGCCCACGACCTGCGAGATCGAACCCGCAGGACCGCCGTTGTTGCCACTCATGCGGTGCAGGGCGGTGAACACGCTGTTGTTCGAACGCGGACCGGAGAAGGTCCCGAGCACGGCATCCATGCTGAGTGCGCCCTTCAGCAGCGGGTTGTCGAAGTTCTCCTGCAGCACGTCGTAGATGTTGATGCCGGCGATGCGCAAAAATTCGCGCATGTCGTCGCGTCCGAGCCGCCGGATTTTCAGCGCCAGCTTGCCAAGGCTCAGCAGGTCGCCGCGCTGTTTCCGGATGCGCGGTGGAATCTGCCTGTGCAGGTCTCCGATGATGCCGGCGAAGCGCGACATGAAACGGCGGTACTCGATATAGGCGGCTTGATCGCCGCTCGACAGGCCAGGTCCTTCGACACGGTCGCCGGTGATCGTGAGGTGACCGCCGTCGGGGGACAGCGCGAGGGTCGCCAGACCGCTTCTGGCCAGTTTCAAGCCTTGCGCTTCGAGTTCGAGTTCGCGGCTGATCCGGTCGTCCAGCAGATGCAGCAAATGAGCGCAGGAAGCGCGGTAGCCGGGCGCGAATTCACGGGTCGCCGCCAGGCCGCCGACCTGCTCGCCGGCCTCGAGGACAGTGACCTGGCGGCCGGCTTTGGCGAGATAGGCCGCGCAGACGAGGCCGTTGTGGCCGCCGCCGATAATGATGACCTGTTTCGAAGGCTCCATATTGCTCATCTCCATGTGCCTCCCTGCTCGCGGCGGCATCGATTCGGTGCGGCGGCTCGAAGGAATTCCGTGAACAGGACCGCGCGGATCTGCCGGGGCCGTGATCCCTCTGTGCCAGTAATGTCAATCATCGAGCCAGCCCTCCGGCACGGTGTTGGTTCGCTTGAGGTCGCCGAGAATCTCGCGTGCTGCGTTGGCGCCTGGCGCCGCCATGACGCCGCCGCCGGGGTGGTTGGACGAGCCGCACATGTACATGCCCTTGACCGGCCCGCGGTACTGGGCGTAGCCCGGAAGCGGCCGGTTGAACAGCAGCTGGTCCATGGTCAGTTCGCCCTGGAAGATGTTGCCCTCCGTCAGGCCCACTTCCTCTTCCAGGTCCTGCGGCGTGCGAACCTCCATGTGCAGGATCAGGTCCTTGAACCCGGGGGCGTATTCATCGATCTGGTTGACGACGGTTTGCGCGAACCGGTCGCGCAATTCGTTCGTCCAGGGCTTGCCATGCACTTTCGGCGGCACGTACTGGACGAATACCGACATGAAGTGCTTGCCGGGTGGCGTCATGGTCGGGTCGGTCATGGACGGGATCAGCATGTCGATGTAGGGGTCCTGGGACCAGATGCCGTTCTTCCAGTCGTCGTAAGCGCGCTCGAGGCGTTCGGTGGAATCGATCAGGTGCATGTCCGCATGCATCATTTCCCGGTTGCCGCGCAGGGCGACGAAGTCGGGCAGAGCGTCGAGCGCGATATTGAGCTTGCCAGACGAACCGCGGATCTTGAAATTGCGGACTTTTTTCAGGAAATCCGCGTCCAGGTCCTTCGGGTCCATGCACTCCAGGAAGGTGCGGGGCAAGGTCAGGTTCGAGACCACCACATCGGCGTGATGTTCGTCGCCGTTTTCCAGCGCGACGCCCTTGACCCGGCCGTTACGGACGATGATCTGCTGCACCCCGCTGCCGGTGACGGTGGCACCGCCGTGGTCGGTGAAACACTGGTGCATGGCGTCGGCGATCGCGCCCATGCCACCGCGGGCGAAGCCCCAGGCGCCCATGCTGCCGTCGACGTCGCCCATGGCGTGGTGCAGCAGTACGTAGGCGGTGCCGGGCGACATCACCCCCAGCGCAGAGCCGATGATGCCGCTGCCCGAATGCGAGGCCTTGATAAGTGGATGCTCGAAGTATTCGTCCAGGAAATCGGAGATACTCATCGTGTAAAAGCGCATCATGTCATAGAGTTGGTCTTCGCCGAGCTTCATCGCTTCATTGCCGAGGTACATCAGTTCCATCAGGTCTTTCGGCTTGAACGAGGTCGGGTCGGGCGGCGTGCGCAGCAGAAATTGCCGGATGAAACGGCACTGGCGCATGATGTCGCGATCGAAGCGAGCCGTGGCGTCGGCGTCGCGCGGGCTGTGCCGGGCGACCTCGCGGCGCGTCACGTCCGGGTCGACGTAGCGCGCGATGTAATCACCGTTCTGGGCCAGCGTTACGCTGCCGCCGTAGGGTACGACCTGAAGGCCGTATTTGGCCAGGTTCAGGCTGCGGTAGACCTCCGGGCGCAGCAGACTGCAGACGTAGGAGCAGTTCGAGTACGCCCAGTCTTTGTACAGGCTGCGGCTGACGGTGGCACCGCCGATGTAGTCGTTTTTCTCGACCATCAGGACCTTCAGCCCCGCCCTGGCGAGGTAGGCGCCGTTGGTCAGGCCGTTGTGGCCCGCGCCAATGACAATTGCATCGTATTTTTCGGTCACCGTTTCAACTCCGTTTATTGCGCTTTCCTGCGGAGGTCCAGGCCGCCGCTCTCACTTGGGTAATCCATTTTTTCCATCGTCACGTCGACAGCGCGCTCGAAGGCGGTCAGCGTCTCGGCGAGGCTGTCGTCTTTGGCGTGCGCCTCGCAGATGAACCACGGCTCACGCGAGTCGGGTTCGCACAGCACGCCCAGGTCATGCAGTTCGGGCGCCATCGTATCGTAGAACGAATAATCGGAGTTCAGCCAGTCTCGGTAATTGAGCGGGGCGTCCTCGCAGAAGAACAGGCCACCCATCGACGGATGGCCGACGAAGGCGTGCGGAATTCCACGTGCATCAAGGATGCGGCCCATGCCTTGCTGCATGCTCGTCCCATAGCGCGCGACGGTTTCCAGTGCGTCCGTTTCGTCGAGAATTTCCAGTGTCTTTTCGGCTGCGGCCAGTGCCACCGAGTGGCAGGTGTAGGTGCCGCCGTGAATGACGCCGTCGCCGACCTGGCGCATGATGTCTTCGCGCCCCGCCACGATGGAGATCGGGTAACCGTTGCCGACCGCCTTGGCAAAAGTGCACAGGTCCGCCTTGAAGCCCATCAGTTCCTGGACGCCGCCGCGTGCCACGCGGAAGCCCGTTTTGACTTCATCGACGATCATCGTCACGTTGTATTTTTCGCACAGGTCCCGCGCGGCCAGCACGTATTCCTCCGTGGCGGTGATGGAGCAGCAGTTACCCATCATGGGCTCTATCAGGAAGGCGCCGATTTCAAGGTGATTGCGCTTCAGCAAATCCTCGAGGTAATCGGCGTCGTTGAGAGGCGTGAAATGGGTCAGGCGTTTAAGCAGTCCGGGGATGCCGTCGCTGTCCGGTTCGATCGGTGGGTTGCCTGAAAGGGGGTCCCAGTCTTCGATGTCCGCGTACCACAGAACGGAGTCGAAAACGCCGTGGTAGCCGCCCTCCACAACGATGTGGGAATCCTTACCGGTATGGGCGCGCGCCAGTCGGAGGGCGGCCATCACCGCTTCGGTTCCCGAGTTGGAAAAGCGCACCAGTTCGGCGGCCGGAACCATTTTGGATACGCGTTTCGCCACCTCGTATTCGCGCTCGGTCGAAAGCGCGAACACGCCGCCGACTTCAATGCCCTCACGGGCCGCCTCGTCGACGCGCGGGTCGGCATAGCCCAGGATGCTGGGCCCGTAGCCGAGGCGATAGTCGATGTATTCGTTGCCGTCTATGTCCCAGAGGCGGCCTCCGCGGCCGTGGTCGATGTAGATGGTATGGTCCGCTCCCCAGTAGCGAAAATTCGACGAGACGCCCAGCGGCAACCTGGCGAGCGCCTTCTGGTGATGCTGATTTGAACGTGTCAGGGAGCGGCGCATATTTCCTCAGGGGCTTGTGTACGAGACATAGATTCTCACATCCCGCGGTGGCTTGTCCATAAAAAATGAATGATTGTTCATTCATTGCAAAGGCTGCTGGACTCGCTTATATTGACTGACCTGTGCAAACGGCGGCGGCGCCGATTGAACATCGTCAGCGGCGGGATGAGGTTAATGGCCAAGGCAGTTCTGAAGGAACCCGGAAAGAAGCGAACGGCATCGAAAAAGGCGCGTCAGCAACAGCTGATACTGGCGACGATTCGTTCCGTGGCCAGTAATGGTCTTTCGGACACCACAATGGCGACCGTAGCCCGCGAAGCCGGGCTCAGCCAGGGCATTATCAACCTGCACTTCCAGAGCAAGGAGCGTCTGCTGGTGGAGACGCTCAACTACATCGCCGAGGAGTACCGCGCGACATGGGAAAAGGCGCTGGCCGGCGCGGGCGACTCGACCGCGGAGAAGCTGGCGGCGCTGGTGGCCGTGGATTTCCGCCAGCCGGTTTGCGATCGCAACAAGCTGGCGGTCTGGTTCGCTTTCTGGGGCGAAAGCAAGTCGCGCCCAACCTACCGCAAGATCTGCGCCATGCGGGACATGGCGTACCGCAAACAAATGATTGACTTGTGCGATGTGCTGATCGAAGAGGGGGGCTATGAAGAGCTGAGCTCGCGGACGATAGCCACCGGACTTTCTTCGATGACCGAAGGGCTGTGGCTGGACCTGCTGATCAGTCCCCGCTCGATAACGCGTGAAGAGGCGATGGGTGTGTGCATGAACTACCTGGAGCTCGCCTTTTACAAGCATTTCGGCGATTGACGCAATGGAATCGAGGCATGGGTGATTCAACAACACCGGCATTTCCGGGCAGGTGGAGACGAGTAAGTGGACATTAATCTGGACCAGGCAGCGAGGGCATGGCGTGACAAGGCCCGCCGCTTCGCCGAATACGAATTGATTCCCTGCGAGCTGGAGGCCGAGATGAACGGGGGTCGGCTTCCCGACGAGACGAGCAAGCGCCACAAGCGCATGGCCATCGAACTGGGCTTCAGCGCGATGGACGTGCCGCGGGAACACGACGGCTTGGCCCTGCGTAACGTCGACCAGGTGGCGGTCTGGGAGCAGCTGGGCCGCGTCACCAATGCGCTGTGCTGGTGTTTTTCGGAACCGCACCAGTGGATGTTTGAAGCTTGCAGCGAAGAGCAGCTGCAAGCCTACGTCCTTCCCATGATGCGCGGCGAGCGCAAGGAATGCTATGCGATCACCGAAAGCGAGTCCGGCTCGGACGTGGTGGTCGAAACCACCGCCGAGCGCAGCGACGGCGGCTACCGGATCAACGGCGAGAAATGGTTCGTGACCAGCGCCAACCTGGCCGATTTCATGTTCCTGCAGGCGCGGCTGGCCGACGGTCCGCATGCCGGGCGCGACGCCATGTTCCTGGTCGACAAAAACTCGGCTGGCATTGAGGCGATTCGCACGCCGCTGTTCAGTCACACCTTCGATCACCACCATCCCGAACTCCGTTTCACGGATGTCTTCGTTCCCGCCGCCAACCTGATCGGCGCGGAAGGTGGCGGCATGAGGTACACGCACAGTTGGTTCCGCCGCGAGCGGCTGATGATCGCCGCGCGTGATTGCGGCGCGGCCGCGCGCCTGATCGAAGAGGCGACGGCCTGGGCGAAGCAGCGCCGGGTCGCGGGCGGGTTCCTGATCGACAAGCAGTTGGTGCAGGCGATGCTCGCCGACAGCGTTACCGAGCTGTGGGCGGCACGGCTGATGACCTTCGAGGCCGCCGAGGCACATGATCAGGGCGAAAACGTCAAGGCCCTGCACGTGCGTTGTTCGATGGCGAAGCTTTACGCTTCCGAGGCGGCCTGCCGCATAGCCGACCGCGCGATACAGATTTTTGGCGGCCGCGGTTACATGCGGGAAAACTGCGCCGAGCGCTTCGGCCGGGAAATCCGCGTCGACCGGATCTGGGAAGGCGCGAGCGAGGTCCAGCGGCTGATCATCGCGCGGGCGCTCGCCAGACGCGGTCTGGAAGGCATGTAATTGGCGCGGGCAATCGCCATCGTCGTTTGCTGCCTGTTCGCGGCCGCCCTGGCCGCGGCGGAAGAGCGCGTGCTGAACATCTACAACTGGGCGGATTATATCGGCCCGCGCACGATTTCCGATTTTGAAAACGAATTCGGGATCGAGGTCAATTACGACGTCTACGATTCCAGCGAAGTTGTCGAGGCAAAGCTTTTGTCGGGAAACAGTGGTTACGACGTGGTATTCCACGCCTTCCGCTACTCGGCGCGCCTGATTCCCATCGGCATCTACCGGCCGCTGGATTATTCCCGCCTGCCGCTGGCGTCTCATCTCGACCCGTGGGTGCTGGAGATGATGCGGGCTTACGACCCCGGAAACCGCCATGGGCTGCCCTACATGTGGGGAACTACGGGTTTTGCCTACAACGCCGATCGGGTTCGCGAGCGCATGCCGGACGCCCCTGTGGACAGTGCGGCGATGCTTTTCGATCCGGCCGTCGTATCGAAATTCGCCGACTGCGGGGTGTCCCTGCTGGACGAGCCGACCGACGTGATCCCGATGGTCCTGTTGTACCTGGGGCTCGATCCCAACAGTCTGGAAGCTGAGGACCTGGCCGCCGCCGAGGCGCAGCTCGAGGCGGTCCGGCCCTATATCCGCTACTTCAGTTCCACGAAGATGCTCAACGACCTGCCCAACGAGGAGATCTGCGTTGCGATGAGCTGGTCGGGCGAGTACGCCCTGGCCATGCAGCGTGCGGAAGAAGTGGGCGTGGACGTCAGGCTTGCTTACACCGTGCCGGTGGAGGGCTCGATGCTCTGGTTCGATGGCATTTTCATCAGCAGCGATGCGCCCCACCCGGACAACGCCCACCTGTTCCTGAATTACCTGCTGCGCCCGGAAGTGATCGCCGCGATCAGCAACGAGGTTTACTATGCGAATGCCAACAGGGCGTCGGTTGCGTACCTGGAGCCAGGCATTCTGAACGATCCGGCGGTATATCCGCCGGTCGATCAGCGGTCGCGCTTCAGTGTCGGCGTGATCTACGAACCGAAACTCGAGCGCTTGCGCACGCGTTCCTGGTCCAGGGTAAAAACGGGGTTGTGAACATGGTCGAAAAACCCGGTCGCAACGGTTGGACGCCCGACAGCTCCACTGATGCCGCGCTGAAGACCATGCCATGGCTGGATGCCGGCGCCCCCCCGATGGTCAGCCTGCGCGGCCTCACCCGGCAGTTCGGCGCGGTGGTGGCTGTCGATGCGGTGGACCTCGAAGTCTATGCCGGGGAGTTGTTTTCGATCCTGGGCGGCTCCGGATCGGGTAAAACCACCCTCCTGCGAATGCTGGCCGGCTTCGAGGTGCCTACGCGCGGCACCGTGCTGATCGACGGCGTGGACATGACCCGGGTTCCGCCGTACGAACGCCCGGTCAACATGATGTTCCAGTCCTACGCGCTGTTCCCGCACATGACCGTGGAACAGAACGTTGCGTACGGTCTGAAGAAGGAAGGCCTGGTCGCCGCGGAAATCCGTGAGCGCGTCGCCGCGATCCTCGAAAAGGTGAAAATGTCCGCGCTGGCGCGCCGCAAGCCTGCTGCGCTGTCGGGCGGCGAAAGCCAGCGCGTGGCGCTGGCGCGGGCGCTGGTCAAACGCCCGAAACTGCTGCTGCTGGACGAACCGCTGGCCGCGCTGGACAAGAAACTGCGCGAGCACACGCAGTTCGAACTGATGAACCTGCAGGATGAACTGGGCGTCACTTTCATCGTCGTGACGCACGATCAGGAAGAGGCCATGACGCTTTCGACACGCATTGCCGTGATGAACGCAGGCCGCCTGGAACAGGTCGGCACGCCCGGCGAGGTTTACGAATATCCGCGCAACCGTTTCGTGGCGGATTTCGTCGGCAACGTCAATCTGCTCGAAGCGCGGGTCACGGCCGTCAGCGATGATCGCGTAACGCTGGAGTGCCCGCAACTGGGCGGGCCCGTGGACGCCCTGCGCGCTGCGGATCTGGCGCCGGCAAGCGGCGACCGGCAGTGGATCGCGGTGCGTCCGGAAAAAATCCTGATCAGCAAGGAAGCGCCCGCGGACAGCCGCCGGACAGTATTGAGAGGAATCGTATATGACTTGGGCTACTTCGGAAACCTGTCCGTGTACCGCGTGAAACTCGATACCGGCCACATTCTGCAGGTAAGCGCCCAGAACCGCGTTCGGACGGCGCGCAAGACGCTCGAGTGGGACGACGAGGTGTTCGTTTCCTGGGACTGCGCAAGCGCGATATTGTTGAACGGATGAGGACCGGGAAAAGCCCATGTTCACCAAGCTGAGAAGATCGGACGGGCGGAGGCAGTGGCTGCGGACGGCGCTGGCGGTGCCGTACCTTTGGCTGCTGCTGTTCTTCCTCGCGCCTTTCGTGATCATCGTCAAAATCAGCCTGGCCGACCCGCTGGTCGCCGTGCCGCCCTTCACGGCGCTGATCGACTGGACACAGGCAGGACTGGAGCGCATCCAGGTGACGCTGGATAACTACCTGTTCCTGTTTCGTGATCCCTACTACGCCGTGATCTATCTGAATTCGATCAAGATGGCGGCCATAAGCACCCTGCTGTGCCTGCTACTGGGCTATCCGATCGCGTACTTCATCGCGCGCCAGCCGGCGCGCTGGCGCAACCTGCTGCTGCTGGGGATCATTCTGCCGTTCTGGATATCCTTCCTGCTGCGGGTTTATGCCTGGATCGGCCTGTTGAGCAGCAAGGGGCTGATCAACAATTTCCTGCTGTCGATCGGCATCATCGATCAGCCTTTGTCACTCATCTACAATGATTTTGCGGTCTACCTGGGCATTGTCTACTCCTACCTGCCGTTCATGATCCTGCCGCTGTACGCCAACCTGGAGCGCCTGGACCTCGATCTGCAGGACGCCGCAGCCGACCTGGGCGCGCGCCGCTGGCGCGTATTCGTGGACGTGACGCTGCCTTTGTCCATGTCCGGCATTCTCGCCGGCTCGCTGCTGGTGTTCATCCCGGCCATCGGTGAATACATCATCCCGGCGCTGCTCGGAAGCGCCGACACGCTGATGATTGGCCGCGCGCTGTGGGACGAGTTCTTCATCAATCGCGATTGGCCGGTCGCTTCCGCGGTGTCCGTCGTGCTGCTGCTGATTCTTGTGTTGCCGATGATGTGGTTCCAGAAAATCCAGGCCCGGCAGGAGGGAGGCTCGTGAGCAGGCCACGGTCCCGGACACTGCTGTCGATCGTAGCCTTTGGCTACGCTTTCCTGTACGTACCGATCCTTTCGGTGATTTTCTACTCGTTCAACGATTCGCGCCTGGTGACGCTCTGGGGCGGCTTTTCCCTGCGCTGGTACCGGGCGCTGCTGGAAAGCGATGAAATCCTGTCCGCTGCGCTGCTCAGCCTGCAGGTGGCCGCCGTAACGGCGACGCTGGCGACGGTTCTCGGGACGCTGACGGCGTTGGCACTCAATCGGCTCGGGCGATTTCGCGGGCGTACGCTGCTGACCGGCATGGTCACCTCGCCCCTGGTCATGCCGGAAATCATCACCGGCATCTCCCTGCTGTTCCTGTTCATTTCGCTGGCCGAGTGGATTGGCTGGCCGGGCAGTCGCGGCGCCACGACGATCACCATCGCCCACACGACTTTTTCGCTGGCCTACGTCAGCGTCATCGTCCGCTCGC
Organism: Lysobacterales bacterium; assembly: GCA_032250585.1. Classification (GTDB taxonomy): domain Bacteria; phylum Pseudomonadota; class Gammaproteobacteria; order Xanthomonadales; family SZUA-36; genus JAVVFH01. The sequence goes on along the minus strand of JAVVFH010000045.1, from coordinate 5,805 downwards.
GCCTCAGCGGCATGAACGAATCGCTGGAAGACGCGGCTATGGACCTCGGCGGGCGGCCGCTGCGGGTGTTTTTCGATATCACCGTGCCGGCCATTGCGCCGGCGATGGTGGCCGGCTGGTTGCTGGCCTTTACGCTGTCGCTCGATGATGTGGTGATCGCGAGCTTCGTTTCCGGCCCCGGCGCAACGACGCTGCCGATGCTGATTTTTTCCAAGGTCAAACTGGGCGTGACCCCCGACATCAATGCGTTGGCGACCGTCATCATCGTGCTGGTCACGCTTGGTGTGCTGACCGCGGCGCTGGTGACACGCGCCGGTCACTCGTCCCAGCGGGAGAGCTGAATAAAATGAAACCCAATGACTCTGGAAGCACCCACCCCGTAAAAATGCGGGGCCTCGCGGCCGAGATTCTGGTAGCCGCTTGCAGCGAGCGGGCTGATGACCCGCCAGCCGCGGCGACGCCCGAATCCGCCGAGCTGATTCTGATCAACGGCGGTATCTGCTCGATCGACGCCACGCGGCTGGTCGTGCGCCGGTCTTCCGACGCCCATAACGCCTGGGCGAATTCCGCTGCGCTCGATACGGCCGCCAGTTTCCAGGCGCTGTGGGCATGCCCGACGACCGGATCATGAAGCTGAACCTGCCGGTGCTGGATCGGAACCTGTTCGAAATACCGGCCACCGAAATCGACCAGGTGCTGGTGCTGGAAACCCTGCCCGAAGGCGAAACCGTGTTCACGGCAGGAACGAACTGACTTTTCAAAGACCCAATCAGGAAATAGGGAAACACGACGTGAAAGCAGAAGAAATTACACGGCTGGCAGCCGACCAGCGACCCCATTACTCGCTCGAGCAGCCTTTCTACCTGGATGCGGATATCTACGAGCGGGACATTGAGCGGATTTTTCTGCGCTCCTGGCTCTACGCGGGCCACCAAAGCGAAATTCCCAATGTGGGTGACTGGTTTTTGTTCAAATTCGCGGAAGAGTCGGTGATCGTAGTTCGCAGCGCGGCAGACCAGGTGAACGCGCTGGTCAACGTCTGCCGCCATCGCGGTTCGCGGGTCTGCGTGCAGCCCAGCGGCTGCTCGAAGCGACTCACCTGCCCATACCACGGCTGGACCTATGACCTGGAAGGCAAACTTCGCGCGGCCGCCCATATGGGCGACGATTTCGACAAGACAGGTATCGGCCTGAAGCGGATCAGTGTGGAACGACTGGACGGCATGATTTTCGTGAATTTCGCGGATCAGCCCGCAGCCTTCGAGCCGGTTCGCGACGGCTTGTCCGAGGTGTTGCGTCCTTACGGCCTGGAAAACGCCAAAGTGGCCCACCGCCAGAGCTATGTGATCGCTGCAAACTGGAAGCTCGGCGTGGAAAATTACTGCGAGTGTTATCACTGTGCACCGGCTCACCCCGAGTATTCGAGGGGGCATTCGATCGCGCAGCCGCAGATGCGCGACTCCGAGTTGGGTCGGAAGGTGATGGCACGGGCAAAAGCCTGCGGGCTCAGCGAAAAGGTGGTGAACGAGGTCTATCTGGACGCACGCGGTTTCGGCGCGGATTTTTCCTATGACCGTTATCCGCTGATACGCGGACACGTGACGGGCAGCGAAGACGGCGGCCCCGTGGCGCCGCTGATGGGTAACATCACGGAATACGACGGCGGCGCTACGGATTTGCAGATCGGGCCGGTCACCTTCGGCCTGATGTATTGCGATCACGTCGTCATCTACCGTTTCACACCGCTCAGCCGCCAGACCGCGGATTGCGACATCAGCTGGCTGGTGCGCGGTGACGCCGTGGAAGGGCGGGATTACGACCGCGACCGCCTGACTTGGCTGTGGGACGTGACCACCGATGCGGACAAGGCCATAATCGAGCGCAATCAGCAGGGCGTGAAATCCCGGTATTACGAGCCCGGTCCATATTCACACATGGAAGATTACACCTGGAAGTTCCTCGAATGGTACCTCGAGGCCGTCAAGTAAACGTTCGGAACATTTGCAGGAGAACGGGCATGACGACGCACGACGATAAAGGAAGCATTATGGCGGGCCTGATGCGACAGGCTTACCTGGAGGTTATACCGACCCGTACGATTCTGGACAGGTTGGTCCATCTGCCACGCCATTCCTACCTTTCCATCACCTGTTCGCCGGTCAACGGGCTGGAGCCGACGCTGGAACTGGTCGAACAGCTGCGGGCGCTTCCGGAGGAACGGCAGCTGAAACTGATTCCGCATATCGCCGCGCGACTGGTGCGCGATCAGGGTCATCTCCGCGAAATAATGGCGCGTCTGTCCGACGCCCGGGTGGAAAGCATCTTCGTGCCAGGCGGCGACGCGGCCGAGGCCGCGGGCATCTATCCGGGTTCGCTGGAATTGTTGCGCGCGATGGCTGAGATCGGTCACGACATCGAGGACATCGGTGTCGCCGCTCACCCGGAAGGCCATCCGCTGCTGACGAACGTCGAGTTGATGCGGCTTTTGAAGGATAAGCAGCAGTTTGCGACCTACATGGTCACCCAGATGTGCTTCGATCCGATGGCCCTGATCGATTGGCTGCGGCGCGTCCGAAGCGAAGGCGTGACCCTGCCGGCCTGGTTCGGGCTGCCGGGCGTCGCCGAGTTGCCGAAGCTGCTCTCGCTGTCGATGCGCATCGGGGTAGGGCAGTCTTTGCAGGTGCTGAAAAAGCAGAAAGGCCTGGTGCGCAAGCTCATCAGCGCCAAACCTTATCAGCCCGACGACCTGCTGGCCGGCCTGCAGCCGCACCTGGGCGATCCGGCGCTCGATATTCGCGGCTTCCATCTGTTCAGCTTCAACAATGTGGAACACACCGAGCGCTGGCGGACACAGACCGCGGCCCGGCTCGTCGGCGGATAGCATGCGTAGAGGCCGAAAAAGCCGCCGGGACGATGGTCCCCCCGCCGTGTCTACCATCCGTCCCGGCCACGTCGGCGGCCATTACCGGCCTTCGACGCTTGCCGACCTATACGATACCGCGCGCCTGGTGGATCGAATGGACAACATTCATGCCTTGTCGCGCCTGGTGGTGGCCACCGAATTCGGCTCCGGTTCCGGCGAGGAGGCGGTGGTCGCGGCGACGGCCGCCCAGATGCTTAATTTTTACGGCGTGCCAAGTTCGGTGGGCGCAGGCATGACCGACGCGAAAACACCCGATTACCAGGCCGGCTACGAAAAAGCACTGGCCATCGCGCTGGCGGCGCAGGCCGGCTGCAATAACGTTTCTGAAGCGGCCGGCATGCTTGGCAGCCTGATGGCGCTGTCCTTCGAATCGCTGGTCATCGACAACGATCTGTTGGGCGCTGTGCTGCGCTCCGTGCGGGGTATCGAGGTAAACGAGGAAACGCTGTCGTTCGAGGTAATCAAACAAGTGGTGCATGGCGATAGCCATTTTCTGCGCACCCGTCAGACTCTGGAGTTGATGCGCAGTGAATACGAGTATCCCACGATTGATGCGAAAATTCGCCGGCGTTTCCCGATCAGGCTGCCGCGCGAGCACATGCAGGCCGGCAGCGGGCGCTGGTAAGCCGTCGCGGAATCATCGACAAGGCCATGCCGGGTAATGTACAAAGGGCGCTTCACGGTCTGACGCGGGACGAAAAGCCATCCGGCTGTTCCGGGCAGGCCGGGATGCGAGACGATATGAGCTGACAAAAAAGCTCGGGTTATTCATGAAATGAGGCTTGCAAGCTGATGACGGATCAATACGACGACGAAGAAGACATCATCCTCTCGGAACTGCCGGACGACGAATTGGTCGAGCAAATGCACGACGACCTTTACGACGGGCTGGCCGAGGAAGTGGCCGAAGGCACGCAGATTCTGCTCGACCGTGGCTGGGAGGCCACACGCGTCCTGGAAGAGGCACTGGTGGCGGGTATGACCATCGTCGGCGTCGATTTTCGCGACGGCATTTTGTTCGTGCCCGAGGTACTGATGTCCGCCAACTCCATGAAAGCCGGCATGGCACTGCTCAAACCCATCCTGGCCGATACGGGCGCCAAGCCGATCGGCAAGATGGTGGTGGGCACGGTCAAGGGCGACATCCACGACATCGGCAAGAATCTGGTCGGCATGATGATGGAAGGCGCCGGTTTCGAGGTGGTCGACCTGGGCATCAACGTTGAAGCCGATACCTACATTGCGGCGATCGAAGAACACGAGGCGACCATCCTGGGCATGTCGGCCCTGTTGACGACCACCATGCCGTACATGAAAGTGGTGATCGACACGATGAAAGAGCGTGGGATCCGTGATGATTACATTGTACTGGTCGGCGGCGCCCCACTGAACGAGGAGTTCGGCGAAGCCGTCGGTGCCGATGCTTACTGCCGCGATGCTGCGACGGCGGTCGAAATCGCCAAGCAACTGGTGCTCAAAGCCTCCTGAGTCCATGAAAAACCGGGATCAGCGAATCATTTTCGAGCATGCCAGGCCATGATTCCCACGCCTGAACAGCCGGCTGCAGGCCGCAAAGTGCTGCTGATCGCCTGCGGCGCGATTGCCCGTGAACTGGTCCGTATCCGCACCGTGAACGGTTGGGACCACGTGGCGATCCAGTGCCTGCCAGCGGACCTCCACAACCGGCCCGAGCGGATTCCGGCAGCCGTGCGCGCCAAGATCGAAGCCAATCGGGATGCTTTCGAACGCATTTTCGTTGCTTATGCCGACTGCGGCACCGGCGGCTTGCTCGACAAGGTGCTGGCCGAGTACGACGTGGAGCGAATCCCCGGCGCCCATTGCTACGAGTTTTTCGCCGGCAGCGAGCTGTTTCACCGCCTGGCGGACGCGGAGCCTGGCAGCTTCTACCTGACCGACTTTCTGGTTCGCCATTTCGACCGGCTGATCGTCCAGGGGCTAGGGCTGGATCGGCTTCCTCATTTGATGCCCGTGTATTTCGGCAATTACCGCCGTCTCGTCTACCTCGCACAGACCGGCACTGAGGAATTGCAGCGCATGGCGCGCGGTCATGCCGATTATCTCGGCCTCGAGTATCACTACCATTGCCCCGGCGATGGTCCCCTGTCGTTGGTGCTGAAACCGCAGTTGGAGCGCGTGCAGACATGCCGAAACTGACCACCATTTACTGGCGGGACATCCCCGCGCAGGTGATCGGCCAGCAGGGCCGGGCCCGGCATAAGCAGGAAATGCCGCCGCGCTTCGCGGCTGGCATCGATCGCGCCGCCATGCGCGCGGGAAAAGGCTCGAGCAACGCTTATCTGGAGGAATGGCGGCGTGAAAGCCGCCGCTGCGAGGGCGAACTCGAAGCATTGGTCGGTGAGGAAATCGCGCGCCTCGAAACCGCATTTCCCGATGCGGTGCTCGAAGCGGCGGTCAAGAACGGCGGCCGGCTTACAGCGGAGCAGGAGTGAGTTTCGCGATTAATTCTCCCCGGGATTTGTCGAAGAAACAGGTACTCTGACCCCGATTCAGCCAGCGTCCAATACGTACTCTGACCCCCATTGAGGTAATCATGACCGATACCGTAATCAGTTCAGCCAGCAGAGAAGTCACCATCGGCTTCGACAGCCCCTTCGTCATCATCGGCGAGCGGATCAATCCCACCGGCCGGCGCCTGCTGGCCGAGGAAATGAAAGCAGGCGATTTCAGCCGCGTCGAGGCAGACGCGATGGCGCAGGTCGCGGCCGGCGCGCACGTACTGGACGTCAACGCGGGCATCCCGCTGGCGGACGAACCGGCGCTGCTGGTCCAGGCCATCAAGCTCGTCCAGTCCCTGATCGACGTGCCGTTGTCCATTGACTCATCGGTGCTCGAAGCCCTCG
>JAVVFH010000044.1:0-18085 GCA_032250585.1 Lysobacterales bacterium | reverse complement strand
CTTCTTCTGGGTTGCACGGATGATCATGATGGGCCTGAAGTTCATGGATGACGTGCCGTTCAGGAATGTCTACATCCACGGGCTGATCCGCGACGGGCAGGGTCAGAAAATGTCCAAGTCCAAGGGCAACGTCCTCGATCCGCTGGATCTCGTGGACGGCATCGAGCTGGATGAACTGGTCAAAAAACGCACCACCGGCCTGATGCAGCCGCAGATGGCTCCGGCCATCGAAAAAGCCACCCGCAAGGAATTCCCGGACGGCATTCCCGCCTTCGGCACCGATGCGCTGCGCTTCACCTTCGCGGCACTGGCGACCACCGGCCGTGACATCCGCTTCGAACTGGGCCGCATCGAGGGCAACCGCAATTTCTGCAACAAGCTGTGGAATGCCGCACGATTCGTCGCGCTGCAGACCGACGGGCAGGAGCTGCGCGCAAGTGACAGCCCGGGAGTCATCGACCGCTGGATCCGCTCACGCATGAACCGCATGATCGCCGAAGTCGAGAACCAGCTCAGCGCCTATCGGCTGGACCTGGCCGCGCAGGAAATCTACGAATTCGTCTGGAACGAGTATTGCGACTGGTACCTGGAATTCGCCAAAGCGCAGTTGCAGGCGCCCGACGACGGGCAGCACGCCGTCACGCGGCATGGCCTGCTCAGCGTGCTGGAGACCAGCCTGCGGGTGATGCACCCGATCATTCCTTTCATCAGCGAGGAAATCTGGCAACGCGTCAGGGAGCCCCTGTCAATCGAAGGCGGCAGCATCATGGTGCAGCCTTTTCCGGAGGCAGGGCCGCTGGACGAGGATGCCGAACGGGACATCGAGTGGGTCAAGGGCGTGGTCCAGGGCGTGCGCCGGATCCGTTCCGAACTGAACCTGCCACCCGGAAAGCCCCTGCCCGTGCTGCTCCAGGCGGGCGGGCAAAGCGACCGGCAGCGCCAGCTGCGTTTCGAAACGGTGCTCGCCCAACTCGGCAGGATCCAATCCCTCGAGTGGGTGGACCCGGATGCGGACACGGCACAGTGCGCGGTGTCGCTGGTCGGCGATCTCAAGGTTTTGATCCCGCTCAAGGGACTGGTCGACGTGCGGGAAGAACTCGCGAGACTGCAGCGCCAGCTGGAAAAAGAGCAAACGGAACTGCAAAAATCCGCAAGCAAACTCGCCAATTCGCGGTTCGTGGAGAACGCGCCCGCGGACGTCGTCGAACAGGAGCGCCAGCGGCTGGCCTCGCACCAGGCTCATGTGCAAAGCCTGCGCGCACAGATTGAACAGCTGGAAGCACTGGGCGACTGAGCGGGCCGGGTCCCGCTCCGGCCGCCGGGGAACGACGACTTGCCGGCTCTTCCCGGACGCGGCCCGGTGCCCGCAATTTCAGGGCTTGCCGGTCTGAAACGGATCCAGCATGCCGGCCTCAGGCAAGTCGAGCACCATCACCCGGGCGTCTTCACGGCCGTCACCTGCCCGGTAATAGTCCTTGCGCTCACCCACAACCCGAAAACCCCGCTTGCGGTAGAGACGGATTCCCGCCCGGTTGCTGCGCCGGACTTCCAGGAAAATACAGTAGCACGCTTGCGCGAGCGCCTGCCGGACGAGGTGATCGAGCAGGATGCGGCCGAAGCCGTGGCGCTGCCAGCGGGGCGCGATGCAGAGGTTCAACAGGTGACACTCACCTCCGGCCTGCATGTGGATCGAATAGCCCACCAGGCGGTCACCGACCTGCAGCCCCCAGCAGTCGTAGCCGACCCGGATGCAGTCGGCAAAGATGCTGCGGGTCCACGGAAAGCGGTAGGCCGCCTGTTCGATCTCGTTCATGCGATCGATGTCGGCGGCGCTCAAACGACGCAACAGGGGATGGACCGCCGCCGGTTCAGCGCTCATGCGAAACGGTCCAGCCGGCTTGCCGGCAGCTGCGCCAAGAGCTGCAGCCAAAGCTCGCGCTTTGCGGCGGCGCTGACCGCCAGGGTTGCGAGGCACTCGGAGCGGACGACGGCCGCCGATGCGATGACGTCATCCGGCGTGCGCAGCAAGCGGCGCGCCAGTGCGTTGCCGAAAATGACCACCAGCGTAGACAGCTGACCGCCGACCGCCTGTTCCAGCGTGGGCCGGTCTGCGTCGCCGTCGGGGTCCGGCCAGGCCCAGACCGCCTCCGCACCCAGAACACGCACGATGTCGGCTGCCAGAGGCGTTGCACAATCCTGCGCAAATTCCGTAATCAGCAGCACGCGCCCCTCACCCGGCCCGAGCAGCAAACGGTCGCGCAAAGGCTCAGGCGGCTTGCGCAGCCACAGTTCGAAACCCATGGCCTGCAAGTAGGCGCGGCGTTGCGCCTCGATCATTTGTCTCCCTCGTCTTGCCCATCCTTTGCCGGCCCATCGTTTGCCGACTCGACGTCGGCCTTTTCCTGCCGATTTCCGCGCTCCGCTGCGAGACGCTTGCTGCGCCGGCTTTTCCACTGCTGCCGGCCCATGAACGTAATAACCAGCCCCGAGAACACGTAAACGACACCGATGAGCATCAGCACGGTTGGCGGATCGATGGCCAACAGAACGAAAACCAGCACGAGCAGGAACACGACCCCCACCGGGACGCGGTCACCTGTTGGCCAGGATTTGCCACTGAAATAGCGCAACCGGGAAAACATCAACAGGCCCACCACGAGCGTCACGAACCACATCAACCAGCGAACCGACTCGCCGCTGACCCCCTGGCTGTCGAAAAACCAGATTGTCGCGACCAGCGTGCCGGCGGCCGCGGGCGAGGCGAGGCCCTGGAAGTACATCTTGTCGCCGGATGAGGCCTGCGTGTTGAAACGGGCCAGCCTGAGCGCCGCGCAGGCGACATACACGAAAGCCGCCAGCCAGCCCAGCTTGCCGGCCAGGGGGCTGACGTCGCGCAGGCTCGACAGCGACCAGTTGAAAACCAGCAGGGCCGGAGCCAGGCCGAAAGAAATCAGGTCCGACAGGCTGTCGTACTGGACGCCGAACTCGCTCTGCGTATTGGTGAGCCGGGCAACGCGACCATCTAGCCCGTCCAGCAACCCCGCCACGACGACGGCGATCGCAGCGGCGCTGTACTGCCCGCCGATGCCCGCGATGATCGAATAGAAGCCGGCGAACAGAGCACCCGTCGTCAAGGCGTTCGGCAGCAGGTAAACCCCTTTGTGAACCTTTTTTTCCGTCTGTGACATGGTGTTCCCGGCAAGCTCAGAACACAGGAATGATAACATCCGTCGACTGATTTCGAGGCATTGATTAAAGGACGTTCGGCCCGCTTTGTGTTATAAGCAAATCGGGATTCATGGCAGGGAAAGCAACATGAACGCAGTATGTAACTTCCGAAAATGCGTCACCATACGACTGATAACGGCCTTCTGCGCCGCCTTGCTGAGCGCCACCGCAGCGCTTGCTGCAACGGAAGTCTATCGCTGGACCGACGAAAACGGCGTGGTGCATTTTGTCGACACGCCGCCCGGAGATACCGAGACGCAGAGACTCGAGATCGATGAGGCCTACCGGCCCGGCACCACGGGCGCCTACCCTGCGCCCGGGGATACGACAACCGGGGACGGCGACGCACCCGCTTCCCTGGCCGATCAACGGCGTGAAAAAATCAAAGAGGCGCATGAAAAACGGCGAACGGAAGCCGCGGAGCGAGAGCGCCTCTGCGCGCTGCATCGCCAGCGTTTACAACAGGTCGAGCCGGTCCGCCGGGTGCTGTACACCGACGAGAACGGCGACACCGTGCGGATGGATGATGACGAGCGCATGGCCCTGGTAGAAGAATCGAAGAATTACCTCAGCAGGAATTGCGACTGAGAAAATCCGGTTCGCCTTGGTGAAATTTACGGGTGAGAGCACAACCGGCCTATGCCCGGCCGGGGCCGGCGGGTAAAATGGCGCCTCGCAGCCGCCAGGATCACGCAAGGCATGAAAACCAGTCAATTTCATATCGTAACCACCCGCGAGACGCCCGCAGACGCTGAAATCGTCAGCCACCAGTTGATGCTGCGCACGGGAATGATCCGCAAGCTGACCGCCGGCATCTACAGTTGGACACCGCTTGGCTGGCGGGTCCTGAAAAAAGTCGAGAACATCGTCCGCGAGGAGATGGACCGGGCCGGCTACCTCGAAATGCTCATGCCGGCCGTGCAGCCGGCCGAGTTGTGGAAGGAAACGGGGCGCTGGGACGACTTCGGCGATCAACTCCTGAAACTGCGCGACCGCGCGGGCCGCGACTATGTATTCGGGCCGACGCACGAGGAAGTGATCACCGACCTCGCGCGCAATGAAATTCGCAGCTACAAGCAGCTGCCCATCACCTTCTACCAGATCCAGACCAAGTTTCGCGACGAGATCCGCCCCCGTTTCGGAGTCATGCGGGCACGTGAATTCCTGATGAAAGACGCCTACTCCTTTCACATCGACGATGCGAGCCTGGATGCGACCTACTGGGACATGTACGAAGTCTATACCCGCATTTTCACCCGCGCCGGGCTCAGCTTTCGTGCCGTGCGCGCGGACTCCGGCGCCATCGGCGGCAGCGCCTCCCACGAATTTCACGTGCTGGCCGATTCCGGCGAGGACCTGATTGCCTTTTCCACCGATTCGGATTTCGCCGCCAACATCGAACTGGCCGAGGCGCCCGCGCCCGCCGGCGCGCCGGCAGCACCCACCGAAGCCCTCCGCATGGTGGATACGCCGGGATTACACACCATCGAAGACCTGGTGACGGAATTCGACATCCCGGCCGACAGGACGGTCAAAACACTGGTCGTGGAGGCCTCCGCTGAAACGGGATCGGACCTGATCGCACTGCTGCTGCGCGGCGATCACAGCCTGAACGAATTCAAGGCCGCCGGGCTGGCGCAGGTCGCCCGCCCGCTGCGTTTCGCCACCGAGGACGAAATCCGTGCCTGCATCGGCACCGGGCCCGGTTCGCTGGGGCCCGTGAACCTGCCCATCCCCGCAATCGCCGATCACAGCGTCGCCGTGCTCACGGATTTCGCCGCCGGTGCCAACCAGGACGACAAGCATTTGTTCGGCGTGAACTGGGGCCGCGACGCGGAGCGGCCGCCCGCCGCCGACCTGCGCAATGTCGTTGCCGGTGATCCCAGCCCGGACGGCCAGGGAGAAATCCGCCTCGCCCGGGGCATCGAAGTGGGTCATATCTTCCAGCTGGGCAGGAAATACTCCGAATCGATGAATGCGGTGGTGCTGGGCGAGGACGGCAAGTCGCACACCATGCCGATGGGCTGTTACGGCATCGGGGTATCGCGCATCGTGGCGGCCGCCATCGAACAGAACCACGACGAAAACGGCATTTGCTGGCCGCAGGCGCTGGCGCCCTTCCAGGTGGCGATCCTGCCGATGAACGCCAAAAAATCCCACCGCGTGCGCGAAGCGGCCGAGCGCTTGTACGATGCGCTGCGCGGCGCGGGCGTGGAGGTTCTGCTCGACGACCGCAACGTCCGTCCGGGCGTGATGTTCGCCGACATGGAGCTGATCGGCATACCTCACCGGGTGGTGATCGGCGAGCGCGGACTGGATTCCGGCCTGCTCGAATACCGCCGGCGCACGGTGCAGGAAAACGAAGAGCTGCCGCTGGACACGATCGTCGAATCGCTGCTGGCAAAACTGGACATGCAAACCTGAAAACAACCGTCGGAGCCGACCGGCTCACGGACCAGGTCAGGAATATCGTTCAAACCCCGGATTCGCGCCCCGGACCGGAATACGATTCACTCGCTGTCCCCCGTCTCGAGCCTGAAAGACAGGCTCGCAACGCCGTCGACCCGGCAGTCGACCCGGTCGCCGGGGCGCAGCGGCCCCACGCCGGCGGGCGTTCCGGTGAAAATCAGGTCGCCGGGGCGCAGTTCGAAATAACGTGACAGTTCGGCGATTACCTCCGGTACCCGCCAGGTCATGTGCCCGGTTCGGCCCTGCTGGCGGATTTCGCCGTTGACCGACAGGCTGATGGCGGCATCATCGGGATGACCGCCATCGGCGACGCGGGCGATGGCCGAGATCGGTGCGGAGCAGTCGAAGCCCTTGCCGGTCGTCCAGGGACTCCCGCTGCGTTTGGCGGCCTCCTGCAGATCGCGGCGCGTCAAATCCACGCCGACCGCGTAGCCGAAGACCAGCGACAGGGCATTGGCAGCCGGCACGTTTCGCCCGCCCGCAGCCAGGGCCACGACCAACTCCACCTCGTGGTGAAGCTTGTCGGTCATGCCGGGCCAGGCCAGCGTCGCTGCCGTGCACACGGCATCGGCCGGCTTGGCGAAAAAAACCGGCGGCTGCCGCTCCGGCGCGCCCATCTCGGCCGCGTGCTCGCGGTAATTCTGTCCAACGCAGTAAAGCCGATGAACCGGGAACAGCAGCGGACTGCCCCGGACCGGCACGCCCGGGGTCGCCGGGGGCGGAAAAACCCATGATTTACTGTCGCTGTCGATCATCCCAGCTCGCGCACACCGATGGCCTTGCGGATCCTCTGCAGAAACGGCGCGGCGTAGGCGCGAGCCCGCGCAGCGCCTGCGAGCAGCGTCCCTTCGATGCGGATCGGTTCCGCGATCAGCGCCTGGTAACGTTCCCGCGCCGGCGCCAACTCGTTGTTGATCAATTCGAAGGTTCGCTGCTTGGCCTCGCCCCAGGCGATCCCTTCGCGGAAGGCCTGGCGCATCTCCTCGCGTTGGCGCGGACTGGCAAATGCCGCGTAAATCATGAACAGCGCGGAGTCGCCCGGGTCCTTGGGTTCGCCGGGTTCGAGCGAATTGGTGACGATTTTCAGGATGGCCTTGCGCAGCTTTTTCTCAGGCAGCCACAACGGGATGGTGTTGTTATAACTCTTGGACATTTTGCGCCCGTCCTGCCCGGGCAGGACCGCGACGTGCTCGCCGGTCACCGCCTCGGGCAGCACGAACAGTTCACCGTAATGATGATTGAAGCGCTGGGCGATGTCTCGTGCCATTTCCAGGTGCTGAACCTGGTCACGGCCCACCGGCACGTGAGTGGAATTGAACATCAGGATATCCGCCGCCATCAGTATCGGGTAACTGAACAGCCCCATCGTGATGCCGTAATCCGCATCTTCACCGGCATCCAGGTTTTCCTGCACGGCCCCTTTGTAGGCATGCGCCCGGTTCATCAGTCCCTTGGCCGTGGAACAGGTCAGTATCCAGGTCAGTTCGAGAATTTCCGGCACGTCGGACTGGCGGTAGAAAACCGCCGATTCAGTGTCCAGGCCCAGGGCCAGCCAGGTGGCCGCTATTTCCAGCGTGGATTGCTGCATGCGGGCCGGGTCCTGGTTTTTGACCAGGGCATGGTAGTCCGCGAGAAAGTAATAGGATTGCACGTCATCGTCATGACTGGCGTCGATACAGGGCTTGATGGCGCCGACGTAATTGCCCAGGTGGGGCGTGCCGGTCGTGGTGATCCCGGTCAATACCGTTCGTTTGTTCATGGAGTCACGTTTGCTGCTTCGAAATGAAGCTGTATTTTAGGGGAAAACGCTCCCTGTTGCGGATATTAGTTGCGGCCGAAACGCGGATCGGAAAACAGCCCGTTTTCGAGTCACACCGCATAAGCCTCTGGCCCCGAGTCGGCCGAAACGCTATGCTGTTAGTGATCGCAAATCCGGGAACCGCAATCGGAAACACTGACTTCAAGCGAAAATGCAATATGACGGCCCAGGCTTGACCCGCAAGGACATCAGGAAACCGCTGGCCTTGCTGTGCCTGAGCCTGCTTCTGCTGAGCCCAGCGGGCCTTGCGCAGGATCCATATTCACGCGAACCGCGTGACCATGCCGATCCGGCTGAGCCGCCACAAGCGCCGCAAGCCGTGGGCAAACCCGGCACGGACCCCAACCCAAACCCGGAAACACTCGCCGACAACGACTCTGAAGACAGCTGCGACTGGCTGCTCGAAGGCCAGCCGATCCAGGAAAAATCGCGGGAATTTTTCCGCGGCATGGCCTGCCATTCATTTCGCTGGTTCGACAGCATGTGGGGGGATCGTTACGATTTCGACGAGGACTCCGTCAACGGACTGGTGACGCTCGGCGGAGAATACAGCGAATACTATGATTTCGATTCGCGCTTCCGTTTTCGCGTGCGTGCGCCCTTGCCGAACCTCAGTTCCCGCTGGGACCTGATCCTGGGGCGCGTCGACGAACAGGCCTATATTTCCGATACCGAGAGCCATGACCGTCTTGTTGCCGACCCCGTGCTGCTCGATCGCGACGAGGAGCCAGAATGGCTGCTCGGTCTCGGCCACCGCGGCAAAGCGCGCAAATCCGGCTGGGATTATTCGCTGGGCGTGCGTCTCAGGGTACCGCCGCGACCTTTTGTGAAGGCCCAATATTACTACAATGTGATTTTCAGTGAAAAAACCGATCTGCATCTGCGGCAGACCTTTTTCTGGCGCAGCCAGGAGGGCTTCGGCACCACCAGCCGCGGCGACCTCGCCTACCGCATCAATGACGCCGACGTCCTGCGCTGGGAGGGTTTCATGCGCTTTTCCGAGGAGACCGAGGGAACGGACTGGTACCTCAGCCAGATCTGGTACCACCAGTTTACCGGCGACAATGCATTTTCATTGCGCAGTTTCGCCCGCGGTGCCACCTCCGCCCCGGTGGAACTCAGGGAATTCGGATTGAAATTCATCTGGCGGCGCCCGCTGACGCGCGACTGGCTGTACCTGTCGGTGGGACCCACCGTGAGTTGGCCGCGCGAGCGCATCGAAGAGCAGCGTGAACTCTCTCTTGGCGTGCTGGCGTGGATCGAAATCGAATTCGGAAATTGGCGCTATTGAACCCGCCCGCAATGATACATAGCATCAATATATATTTGCATTTAGATTGTTTTTCTCTATACTATGGATCCGTTGACAGGCTCTGGTTTCATGAATCTTCGCGCACTTCAGTATTTCGTAAAGCTTGCCGAATTAAGGCATTTCAGCAAGGCCGCCGAGGCCTGCTTCGTCAGCCAACCGACGCTGAGCACGCAGATTAAAAAACTGGAAGAAGAGCTTGGCGTGCAGCTGGTCGAACGCACACCGAAACGGATCATGATGACCCCGATCGGGGAGGAAATCGCCGATCGCGCGCGCCTGGTGCTGAGCGACCTCGACCAGATCAAGACCGTCGCGCGGCGCAGCGGCGACCCGACTACGGGCAATCTGCGGCTGGGGCTGTTCCCGACCCTGGCGCCCTACCTCCTGCCCCACGTGGTGCCCGGGATTCGCAAACGCTATCCGAACCTGCGCCTGCAGCTCTCGGAAGAAAAAACCGAAGACATCCTGCAAATGCTGCACCGCGGCAAACTCGACGCCGCCCTGCTGGCGCTACCGATCCAGGACGACGGACTGCGGGTCGAAATACTCTTCCAGGAGCCGTTCGTGCTGGCCTTGCCGGCCGACCACCCGCTGGGCAAGCTCTCGACAGTCTGTCTCGACGATTTGAACGGCAGCGAACTGCTGCTGCTGGAGGAAGGGCACTGCCTGCGCGATCATGCACTGGAAGTCTGCGCGCTCGCCGGTGCGCACGAGCGCGTCGACTTTCACGCCACCAGCATGGAAACGCTGCGGCAAATGGTCGCCGCTGATGTCGGCATCACGCTGATGCCGGTGCTCTCAGTCAAGCCGCCCATCGCAGCTGCGAGGAACATGATCACGCGCATGTTTGCGGACCCCGCGCCAAGCCGCACCGTTGCACTGGTCTGGCGCAGAACCTCGGCGCTGTCGGCGTTTCTGCAGGAACTCGCCGATTGTTTCCGCGAGTTGCCGGCCGGCCTGCTGAAAGCCACGAGTCAGTAATCCAGGCCTTCCAGCAATTGTTGGGCCTCGTCGGGGCCGTCCTCTATGTCGGCAAACAACGGGGTCGACAGGTAACGCTCACCCGTATCCGGCAACATCGCGAGAATGACCGAGCCCGTTTCCGCGAACTCTGCGACTTTCAGCGCAGCGGCAAAGGTTCCGCCGGAAGAAATGCCGCAGAAGATGCCTTCCTCGCGAGCCAGCGCCAGTGACGTCTGGATCGATTCCTCGTCCGTCACCAGCACGTTGCGGTGCGGGACCTCCTGATCCAGCACACCCGGGATGAAATCCGGCGTCCAGCCCTGGATCTTGTGCGGCTGCCATTCCTTGCCTTCCAGCAGGGCCGCACCGGCCGGTTCGGTCGAAATGATCTGCACTTCCGGCCGGGCCAGGCGGATCATCTGCCCCGCGCCGGTCATCGTGCCGCCGGTGCCGTAGCCGGTGACGAAATAATCCAGGCGGCGGTTGGCAAAATCGCTGAGAATTTCGGGCCCGGTGGTGTTGCGATGGTAGGCCGGGTTGGCTTCGTTATCAAACTGTTCGGTTACGAACCAGCCGTGTTTCGCGGCCAGCGCTCTGGCCACCCGGACCATGCCCGTTGCGCGTTCGGCGGCCGGCGTCAGCACGACCTTCGCGCCCAGGAAGCGCATCAGCCGCCGCCTTTCTATCGAGAACGACTCGGCCATCACCGACACGAAGGGATAGCCGCGCACCGCGCAGACCATGGCCAGCGCGATGCCGGTATTGCCGGAGGTGGCCTCGATGACGGTCTGACCGGGTTTCAGCAAACCGCGTTTTTCCGCGTCCAGCACGATGCCCAACGCAAGGCGGTCTTTGACCGAGGCCATCGGATTGAAGGCCTCCACCTTGACATACATCTCAACGCCTTTTGGCGCCAGCTTCTGAATCCGGATCACCGGAGTGTGTCCTACCGTCTCCAGGATGTTTTCGTAAATCATGTAAATATTCCTCTCATGCCGCAGTTTTTACTGCTGTTTGCAATTTGAACCAGCCGAGGTTACTCCCAAGGGCCGCCACCTGTCCAATGATCAGCAGGCCCGGGCGCCCCGGGCCAACCTGAGCCGCCAGCGCACAGAGACTGCCGACCGTACCGGCCAGGTATTGCTGTTCATCGCGGGTTCCATCGACGACCAGCGCCACCGGCAGGTTGGGCGCAATGCCCGCTTCCAGCAATTCGCGGCGCAGCTGTTCGGCACGCAACACGCCCATGTATACGACCACGGTGCGGTCCGGTCCGGCGACGCTGCC
Source organism: Lysobacterales bacterium (assembly GCA_032250585.1). Taxonomy (GTDB): domain Bacteria; phylum Pseudomonadota; class Gammaproteobacteria; order Xanthomonadales; family SZUA-36; genus JAVVFH01. Next base: position 7,007 of record JAVVFH010000044.1, on the reverse strand, counting down.
CCAATCGGCAACCGGGCCTTTATCCTGCACCGAGTGCCGGCCGGTAACGAAAGTCAGTGAGCGGGCATGGTCGCGATGGGTGAGCGGGATGCCGGCATAGGCCGCGCAGCCGATCGCGGCGGTGATCCCCGGCACCACTTCGTAGTCCACCCCGGCCGCCCGCAAGGCTTCGAGTTCCTCACCGCCGCGGCCGAAAATAAACGCGTCACCGCCCTTCAGACGAACCACGGTCCGGCCCCGGGCCGCCTCACGCAGCATGATCTGCTGGATTTCCTGCTGTTCGAGCCGATGCTGGCCCGCCTGCTTGCCGACATCGATACAATCGGCGTCGCGGCGCGCCAGGTCGAGAATCTCCTCCGTCACCAGGCGGTCGTGCAGGACCACGTCCGCCTGCCCCAGCACCTCCAGTGCCCGCAGCGTCAACAGGTCGCGGCGGCCGGGTCCGGCGCCGACCAGGTAGACACGCCCGGCGGTGGCGCGGGGCGGTGCGCGGCGCAAGGCCCGCCGCATGCCGGCCAGGATGACATCCGCGGGCAGTGACGACCATCGGTGCAGATTTTCGTCACTCAACTGCGCTTCCCAGAAGCGGCGGCGGGCCGGGGCAGGCAAGGTTTCCTTCACCTCTTCGCGCAATCGCGCCGCGGCGTCCGCCACCGAACCCAGTCCGCGTGGCAGCAGGCGCTCCAGCCAGGCTCGCAGGCGCCGCGCCAGTACCGGGCTGCTGCCGCCGGTGGAGATGGCGACCTGCACCGGCGAACGGTCCACCAGGGCCGGCGAAATAAAGCGGCAGTGCACCGTGTCGTCCACCACATTGACGGCAACACCCCGACGTTCCGCGTCATGGAAAACCTTCCGGTTGAGCGCTCTGTCATCAGTCGCCGCGAAGACCAGGCGCTGACCCTCCAGCTGGCCGGCCTCGTAGACGCCCCCCAGCACGTGCAGGCGCTGCTCCGCAGCCCAGCGGGCCACGGTTTCGCAAAGCACCGGCGCAACGACGTGGACCCGTGCGCCGGCGCGCATCAGCAGGCGGATTTTGCGCTCGGCCACTTGCCCGCCGCCCACCACCAGCACCTGCTCGTCATGGAGGTTCATGAAGATCGGAAAATAGTGCATGGTCAATTCTCGCGCCTGCTCATAAATCCAACCGGGATCATATCGGCAGCCTTGGGACACCAGAAATACGCATTTTTTCTTCCCTTATACCGGTCCGTTATAACGCTGGGTTATGAAGGGAGAAACAATTGATGCTTGCCGCATGATCTTTTTCTATCTAAGGTGACGATACAAGAACGACGGAAACAGGATGAAACGCAAGGAAAACGTGCTTGTCTGTTGTACCGACAACACAGCCCGGCGGGCGTGGTGCCGTTGACCGTATCTTGGTTTACGCGATGGAGCACCCGCCCTGACCGGCGGGTTTTTTTTGGAGCCGAACATGAAACTGCAGCAATTGCGCTACCTGGTGGCGATCGCCGACAACGGCATGAACATTACCGCGGCGTCCCAGGCGCTGTTTACGTCGCAACCCGGCGTCAGCAAGCAGGTCAAACTGCTTGAGGACGAACTGTCACTGCAGTTGTTCACGCGCCGCGGCAAAAGCCTCTCCGGCCTGACCGAAGCGGGAAAAGACGTGCTGGAGCGGGCACGAAAAATCCTCACCGAAGTGGACAACATCAAGACTCTCTCCCAGGAGCTCGCCGGCCAGGCCCAGGGCGAACTGGTGGTCGCCACGACCCATACCCAGGCCCGCTACGTGTTGCCCGACCTGCTGGAACGCTTTCACCGGTCTTTTCCGGATATTTCCATCAGCCTCCACCAGGGCACCTCCGACCGCATCGCCCGCCAGGTGCAGGAGCAGGCGGCGGATTTTGCGATCGCCTCGGGCAACAGCGGCCTGTTTGAAGGCCTGGTGACTTTTCCCATATACCGCTGGGAACGGGTGATCCTGGTGATGCCGGATCACCCCCTGGCCCGCAAGTCCCGGGTCGAATTGAGCGACCTCGCCCGTTACCCGATCATCAGTTACACGCACAGTTTCGACGAGGATTCCGACCAGGCCAACGCATTCCGCAAAGCCGGCATCAATCCCAACGTGGTATTTACCGCCGAGGACCCGGACGTCATCAAGACCTACGTGCGCAAAGGCATGGGCATCGGCATCGTCGCCTGTATGGCTTACGATCCGGAGCGTGACGACGGCTTGATGGCCATTGACGCCGCCCACCTGTTCCCCAGCTGCGCGACCTGGATTGGTTTTCGCAATGACCGGTTTTTACGCGACTACATGCTCAGCTTTCTCGAACTGCTGGTGCCGGGCGCGGACCGTTACATGGTCGAAGAGGCCATCCGCAAGGCGGCGGAACCGGGCGGCGGCGTCACGGCGCCCGTCCCGAGCCTGCCGCTGAACAGCCACCCGCAAATCGAGCGGAATTTTTCCAGCTGCTGCGGCGGCGGCTTCAACCTGTGACATCCGCGGCTTCCGGCTCGTGCAGCCCGCATTCCCGGAGCAGGCCGAAAAAACGCGTGTCCTGCTCGTTCATATCCGCCCCGAGCGGACGGCTCGTATGGGTGTCCCCGATCGAGACATAGCCCTCGTCCCACAGGGGATGGTAAGGCAGGTCGTGCTGTTTCAGATACTGGTGCACGTCCCGGTTGCTCCAGTCGGCGATGGGGTGCATTTTCATGCGCCCGCCGTGCCGGCCCAGAATGCCGATTTTGCGACGGCTGTCCGATTGGCTGCGGCGCAGGCCGGTGAACCAGGTGCCCACGCCGAGTTCTTCCAGCGCACGCTCCATCGGCTCTACCTTGTTCATGCGGTTGTAACGGCGAATGCCCTCCCTGCCCGCTTCCCATAAGCGGCCGTAGCGTCGCTCCTGCCACGCCGGGCTCAGGCGCGGTCGGTAAACGCGCAGGTCCAGGTCCAGGCGACGGCCCAGTTCGTCGGCGAAGTCGTAGGTCTCCGGAAACAGGTAACCGGTGTCGATAAAAACCACCGGAATGCGGGCCTCGACGCGGCTCACCAGGTGCAGCATGACCGCCGCCTGGGCGCCGAAACTCGAACTTAGCACCAGGCGCTTTGGCAGGTAGGCGAAGGCCCAGCGCACGCGCTCCTCGGCCGAGATGCCCTCCAGGCAGGGATTCACGGCTTCGATCTGTGCGGCCGACCAGCGCGCCCCGTGTGCCGGGATGCACAAATTGAGCACGTCACGGGCCGTCATAAAGGCACATCCCGGCCCGGACCCGGGGCCGCGCAATCGTCGAGAAACCCGGCTCGTAACAAGTAATCGCCGAAATGTTCGCCCGTTTTCCGATCGGACACGAACGCGCCGAACAGTTCGTCCAGCAGGTCGAGGACGTCGTTCTCGCGCACACTCTCCCGGTATTTTCTATTCAAACGCGCGCCATCAAAAGCGGCGCCAAGAAAAAGGTCATAAAGCCCGGGGCCTTTGCCCACCAGCCCGATTTCAGCGAGGTACGGGCGCGCGCAGCCGTTCGGACAGCCGGTCATGCGGATAGTGATCGCTTCGCGCCCGAGCCCGTGACCCGCCATCGATGCTTCGATTCGCCCGACCAGTTCGGGCAGGTAGCGTTCGCTTTCGGCCATGGCCAGCCCGCAGGTCGGCAGGCCGACACAAGCCATCGCGTGCAGGCGCAGCGGGCTCGCCTGCCGGAAACCGTCGAGCCCGTGCGCCCGCACCAGCGCGTCGATGTCCGCCCGCTGCGCCGGCGGGACGTTCGCCAGGACCAGGTTCTGGTTCGGGGTCAGGCGGATCTCGCCTTCGAGTCTTTTGGCGATCTCCCGCAAACCGCTGAGATGCTCAGCGCCCGGGTGATCCGCGATGCGCCCGTTTTCGATGAACAAACCAAGATGCCAGAGCCCATCGTCGCCTTCCTGCCATCCGTAGCGGTCACCGTTGTCGCTGAATTCCCAGGGCCGGGCGGCGGCCAGGGAATCGCCCAGCCGACGCTCGAATTCTGCACGGAACCAGTCCAGACCGCGGTCATCGATGGTGTACTTGAGCCGGGCATGCTTGCGGTTTGTGCGGTCGCCGTAATCGCGCTGCAGCGTGAGCACGGCCTCGGACACTGCCAGCACCTGTTCGGGCTTGCAGAAGCCGATGACCTCCGCCAGGCGGGGGTAGGTGGCCGGATCGGCCTGAGTCATGCCCATGCCGCCGCCGACGGTCACGTTGAAACCGGCCAGGACATTCTTATCCGCGATCGCGATGAAGCCCAGGTCGTGAGCGAACACGTCGACGTCATTGCGCGGCGGCACGGCAAAAGCCATTTTGAATTTTCGCGGCAGGTACACCGGCCCGTAAAGAGGTTCCGCATCGGGCACGGCAGAGCCTGCGACCCGCTGGCGCGGTCCGCCGTCGCTCAGCCAGATCTCGTGGTAGGCCGTCGTCCGCGGTGTCAGGTGGCTACTCACCGCGCGGGCCAGGTCGTGTACCTCGCGATGCAGTGCCGAGTGCTCGGGCACGGCCGAAGACATGACGTTGCGGTTCACGTCGCCGCAGGCGGCGATGGTGTCCAGCAAGCTGTCGTTGATCGCGCGGATGCTGTTTTTCAAATCGCGCTTGAGGACGCCATGCAGCTGAAAGGCCTGGCGCGTGGTCAGCCGCAGCGTGCCGTTGGCCCAGAGCCGGGCAATTTCGTCGAGCTTCAGCCATTGTCCCGGCGTGCATACACCGCCGGGCACGCGGGCCCGGATCATGAACTGGTAATCGGGCTCGAGCAGGCGGCGGCGGCGGTCTTCTCGCAGGTCGCGGTTGTCCTGCTGGTAGAAACCGTGGAATTTACTGAGCTGCGTGTCGTCCTCCGCCAGTGCGCCGGTGGCGCTGTCGGCCAGACTTGCCACCAGTGTACCGCGCAGGAAATCACTGCGGGCCTTGATGCGCTCGACCGGGCTGAGGTTCGTGTCGGGTTTTTTCATCAATACAGATCCTTGAGCAGACGACGGTCGCGCCGCAGGTCGGACATGAACGTGTTCGCAGCCTGCTGATCCAGGCCGCGCTGCCCCGCCACGGCCTGCCGCAGCGCGGTTTCGACCGCATCGCCCATTGCGAGCGCGCCGCAGAGGTAGATCCGAGCACCGGCGTCGAGCCACTCACAGATGTCCGGGGCGCGTGCACGCACGACGTCCTGCACGTAATGCTTTGCCTCCTGGTCGCGCGAAAAGGCGCCGTCGATGCGCTGCACGAAACCGTTCTTGCGCCAGCGCAGCCACTCGCGCTGGTACAGAAAATCGCTGCGCAAATGCGGGTTGCCGAAGATCAGCCAGGTCCGCGGCGACTGGCCCTCCTCCTCCAGTTGCTGCAGGAACGCCCGGTAGGGTGCAATGCCGGTGCCCGTGGCAATCAGGATCAGCGGCGTGGAGCGGTCTTCCGGCAAGCGGAAGCGCCGGTTCGGTTCCAGGAACACCCCTACCTCGTCGCCCGTCTGCAAGCGGTTGTTGAGGTAATGACTGGCCAGGCCATAGCGCCGGCCGCCGGGCGCCTGGTCGATTTTGGTGACCACAGTCAGGTGGACCTGCGCATCCACCGCCGCCTGGCTCGAGGCGATGGAATAACTGCGCGGCGTGAGTGGGCGCAAGAGTCCAGCCAGATCGGCCGCGGTCACGGTGGCCGGAAACGCTTCCACCAGGTCGATGAACTGCCGTTCCTCGATGAAGCGCCGCAGATCTTTCTCGTCGCAGGCGTCCAGGCGGCGCTGCAGGCTGTCGTCGCGCCCCAGCGCCGCGAAACCCTTGATGGTCTCAGGCGCCAGTCGCGTCAACTCGCGATGATGGATCAACAGTTCCCGTATGGTAAATTCGCCGTCGTCCACTTCCACGGATGTCGCCGGATCGATGTTCAGGACTGCCAGCAGCGCCTCAACCGACTCCAGCGCGTTGGGCGCCCACACGCCAAGCGCATCGCCGGGCTCGTAATGCAAGCCGGAGTCTTCGAGCGACAGCTCGATGTGGTAAACCTCTTTGGTGGAATCCGGGCCGGTTATTCGCTGCAGCCGCTCGACGGTCGCCGGAAAGGGCCGGCTGCGGCCCCATGCGGGCGCGGATGAAACGACACTGAGGTGAGCGGGCCGGCGCTGGGTCTCGGCGCCACTGTCCGGCCCGACCTGGTTTTCGCGCACATGGGCGATGACCTGCTCGCTCCATTGGGCGGCGTCCTGGTCATAATCCACGTCGCACTCCACGCGCGGAGCGAAGGCTTGCGCGCCGCAGGCCAGCAGCAAGTCCTCGAGGTTTCGTCCTGCGGCACAGAACTGTTCATAACTCCGGTCGCCCAGCGCCAGGACGCTGAATTTCAGGCCGTCCAGGGCTGGGCGGCGGCCTGACTGCAGATAGTCAAACAGATCGATCGCATCGTCCGGCGGGTCGCCCTCACCGTGGGTGCTGATGACGAAAACCGCGTACTCCAGGCGACGGATCTCGGCCGGCCTCAAATCCAGAACATTACGTGCCCGAACGCTGAAACCAGCCGCGGTGGCGGTCTCGGCCAGGCCAGCGGCCAGCGCTTCCCCGTGCCCGGTCTGGGACGCGTACAACACTTGCAAGACCGTTACATCCGGTGTCGGGACGGCCGCCGGCCGATCCGCAGCCAGGCGGCCCGCCAGGTAACCGCTCAGCCAGGCGGTCTGAGACGGATCAAGTTGGTCCAGGCCCTGCTGCAGACAGTCGATCTGCCGCTCACTCAGGGGTGACGCTTCGGTTTTCAGTTCATGCAGCATGCCAATGACTCGGGTTCAGGCTTGACAAGAGAATAGGCGCGCGGCCGGCCGAGATGAACGAAGCGTTTTGAATGGGGATATAACCCCGCGGCATATCAGCGCGGTGGTTGACTCAAGCCGGCGAGCGCAGTAATTCCGTCAGCGGGCGACCGCGGGCGAGGGCCGGTGCATTGCGATGGCGTCCGGCCGCGCGCATGAGGAAAGCTTCCCGGGCGCTCCAGCTGCCTGCAACCAGACCCAGCCCCAGCCGCCGCAGGGGCGTCAGTCCTGCGGGC
>JAVVFH010000043.1:0-18521 GCA_032250585.1 Lysobacterales bacterium | reverse complement strand
CTGCAGCACCAGGATATCCACCCAGGACTGGTGGTTGCAGGCCACGACGTAGGATTTGCGGCGATCCAGGTCAGGCGGAATGTCGACGTGCCAGCGCGGCTGCCGGTACAGCGACAAAACGAAGTTGTTGATCCCGATCCAGATCTCAGCCACAAGGGCCAGGAAGCGCCGTACGGCATCGCGAAAGCCCGCCGTCGGGGCCAGGATCTTGCCGATCGCAAAAAGGCAGAGGCTCAGCGTCAGCACAATGGTGCTGATCCCGATCAGCAGCAAGGCACCAGATCCTTTCAGGATATCCGCGGGTTTCGTAGACTGGGAAATGGGGGCGTTACCGTCGTCAGCAATCGGATTGGCCCGTTGGCCGCGGGCGAAAGACGATTATTGCACCCCTGGGCGAAGCGGGTCCAGCGCCTGGCCGCTGAAAAGACGGCTATGATGGCAAGCGGCCTGCGGGCGGTTTTCAGCGCATAACAAAGGGAGGGTTCTCGTGAACAAAGATCGGCTGCAGCAACTGTTCAAGCCTGAGTCGCTGGCCTTGTTCGGCGCCAGTACGACGCCGGGCTCCCTGGGTACCGTGGTGCTCGAAAATTTGCGCAGCGCCGAATACCAGGGGCGCGTAACGCTGATCAACCCGAAGCACGAGGAACTGGACGGCGAACCCTGTCACCCGTCGCTCTCCTATTCCGGGCAGCGGGCAGAGGCGGCCGTGATCGTGGCGCCGGCTGAAGCCCTGCCGGACATCATCGACGATTGCGGTGAAAGCGGCGTCGGTGCCGCGATCGTAATTTCCGCGGGCTTCCGCGAAGCGGGTGGTCAGGGCGCAGCCCTGGAGTCGGAAATGCTGCGCCGGGCCAGGCGTTATGGCCTGCGGTTGCTGGGGCCCAACTGCCTGGGCGTGATCCGCACGGATATCGGCCTCAACGCCACGTTCAGCGCCGGCAACGCAATTCCCGGCAGAATCGCGGTGGTGTCGCAATCCGGCGCCTTGTGCACGGCCATCCTGGACTGGGCCGAGGTCAACGGTGTCGGTTTTTCCAGCGTCATTTCAACCGGCATCGCGGCCGACGTGGGCTTCGGCGAAATCCTCGATTTCGTTACCATGGATCCGAACACCGACAGCATCATGCTGTACCTGGAAGGACTGCACGAGTCGCGGCACTTCATGAGCGCCCTGCGGGCCGCGGCGCGCACCAAGCCGGTGGTGGTCATGAAAGCGGGCCGACATGCCCAGGGCTCACGCGCTGCGGAATCCCACACCGGTGCGATCGTGGGCTCGGACGAGGTTTTCGACTCCGCCCTGCGCCGCGCGGGCGCGCTGCGGGTAGCGGATTTCCCGGAATTTTTCGCGGCCGCGGCGACCCTTGATTCGGGCGTGCGCACCGCAGGCGGGCGCCTGGCCATCGTCACCAATGCCGGCGGTCCGGGTGTATTGGCGGCTGATCACTGTGCGGATCTCGGCATGGAGTTGGCTACGTTGGGCGATGACACCATGCAGGCCCTCGACGGGGTGCTTCCCGCTGCCTGGTCGCACGGCAATCCCGTCGACATTCTCGGCGACGCGGAGCCCGAGCGATATCGCGCGGCCATCGAGGTTTGTCTCGAAGACCCGGGGCTTGACGCCCTGCTGGTCATCCTGGCGCCCCAGGCGCTGACCGCGCCGCTGGAGGTCGCCAGGCAAATCGTCGCGCTGCGTGACAACAGCAGCAAGCCGATGCTGGTTTGCTGGATGGGCGATGTCTCCGTGGCTGAAAGTCGGGAGCTTTTTCAGCAGGAAAATCTGCCAAGCTACCGCACGCCCGAAGCGGCGGTCCGGGCCTTTGCCGCGATCGCCGCGTATCGCGAAAATCAGCAGCAACTGCTGCAGGTTCCCGACCCGCTGATTCGCGAAGATGCGTCTTCGCCGGCCAATGCCTCGCTGATCATCGAAAATGCGCTGGCCGAAGGCCGCCGCGTCCTGTCTCAGGCAGAAGGTAAAGCCGTGCTGGCGGCGTTTCACGTGCCGATTATGAGAAGCATGCCGGCGGACTCGGCGCAAGAGGCGATCCTGGTCGCGCAGGAAACCGGCTTTCCGGTGGCGATGAAGATCGACTCGCCGGATATCACGCATAAAACGGAAGTCGGTGGCGTACGGCTCGGGTTGTCCAGTGGACAGGAAGTGCGCAACGTATTCAAGGAACTGACCGAGAGTGTCGCGACCCAGCGTCCGGAAGCTGAAATCCTGGGTGTCGTCATCGAACCCATGTGGCAGGGCCGCGATACCCGGGAGTTGATGGTCGGCGTGTTGCGCGACGAGATTTTCGGGCCGGTCATCAGTTTTGGTCTCGGTGGCACGTTGGTCGAGGTGTTGCGTGACCGCGCGGTGTCGCTGCCACCCCTGAACCGTTTCCTGGCTGCGAAGCTGGTCGGCCACACGCGGGCCGCCGAGATACTGGGTCCCTTCCGTGGCGCGCCGGCCGTGGATCGCAAGGCCATTGAAATCCTGCTGTTGCGCGTCTCTGAAATGGCTTGTGAATTACCCTCCATCGTCGAGATGGACCTTAACCCGGTGATGGCCAATGCTGACGGTGTAGCCGTGGTCGACGCCAGAATCGTCGTGGCGCCGCACAACGAAGCTGCGCGACCCTACGAACACATGGCGATTCACCCCTACCCCCGTAACCTGGTGCAGCACTGCGAACTGAGCGAGGGCACGGCGGTGGTCATCCGACCAATCCGTCCGGAAGATGCGGTGATCGAGCGCGAGTTCGTGGATAACCTGTCACAGCAAAGCCGTTACTTCCGGTTCATGTATTCGCTGTCCAAAATCACGCCGCAGATGGTCTCGCGCTTCACCCAAATCGATTACGACCGCGAAATGGCGTTGATCGCGGTGATCGAGGAAAACGGCAAGGAGCGCGAAATCGGTGTGACCCGATACGCGATGCTGCCGGACCAAGTGAGCTGCGAGTTCGCGATTGTGGTGGCCGACGACTGGCAGAACAAGGGCCTCGCGCGTCGCTTGCTGAGTGCGCTGATCGATGCGGCGCGTTACCGGCAATATCGGTACATGAATGGGGTGGTGCTGAAAGAGAATCAGCGCATGCTGGATTTCGTCAAGGCCCTGGGTTTCAAGGTCGAACCCAGCAGCGATGATCCCGACCTGGTGGAAGTCACGCTGGAGCTTTAAAACGTTGGAAAACCAGGCAGGCGTTGGTGCCGCCGAAGCCGAAATTGTTGCTTAGCACCGTGTTGACCGGGGTGTTGGGTTGGCTGGCGGTCAGGATCGGCACGCCCTCGAAGGCCGCGTCCGCTTCGATGACGTTGGCCGAAGCCGCCAGGAACTGGTTCTCCATCATCAGCAGGCAGTGGATCGCCTCCTGCACCCCGGCGGCTCCCAGCGAGTGGCCGCACAACGATTTGCTCGAGCTCAACGGCGGGATGTCTTCGCCAAAAACCTCGCGGATTGCTTCGATCTCGGCCAGGTCACCGACCGGCGTGCTGGTTCCGTGCGTATTGATGTAGTCGATCGGCGCATCGATCGTCGCCAGTGCCTGCTTCATGCAGCGCACCGCGCCTTCGCCCGACGGCGCCACCATGTTGTGACCGTCCGAGGTGGCGCCGTAGCCGATCAGCTCTGCGTAAATGCGTGCGCCGCGGGCCGTTGCGTGTTCGAGTGCCTCGAGCACCAGCATGCCGCCGCCGCCGGCGATGGCGAAGCCGTCCCGCCCCTTGTCGTAAGGTCGCGAGGCCCGCTGAGGCGACGCGTTGTAGCGGCTGGAGAGTGCGCCCATGCCATCGAACATCATTGCCAGGCTCCAGTGCTCTTCCTCGCCGCCGCCGGCGAAGATCACATCCTGCTTGCCCCACTGGATCTGTTCCATCGCCGCGCCGATGCAGTGGCTGCTGGTGGCGCATGCCGAAGTGATCGAGTAGTTAAGGCCGCGGATGGCGAAGGGCGTCGCCAGGCAGGCGGAAACGGTGCTGCCCATGGTGCGGGGCACCAGATAGGGGCCGAGGCGGCGCACGCCTTTTTCGCGCAGCATATCGGCGCCCCAGACCGTGTTCTCGCTGGATGCCCCGCCCGAGCCGGCGATCAGGCCGGTACGCTCGTTCGAAACCTCGTCGGCGGAAAGGCCGGCGTCTTCGATGGCCATTTGCATCGCAACGTACGCGTAGGCGGCCGCGTCGCCCATGAAGCGCCGGTCCTTGCGGCCGATGTGTTCGTCCAGATCGAGCTCTACCGAGCCGGATACGTGGCTGCGCAGGCCTATTTCTTCGAAGCTCGGGTTGAAGCGGATACCGGAACGGCTGTGCAGCAGTGAATCGGCCACGCTGCCCTTATCATTTCCAAGGCAGGAAACGATGCCCATTCCCGTTACGACAACTCGGCGCATAGCGTACTCCTCAAAAATTTTCGGTGGAAAGAAACAGCCCGACGCGCAGGTCCTCGGCCGTGTAAATGATCCGTCCGTCGACGGACATGATGCCATCGGCGATCACCATGCTCAGCCTGCGGCTGATCAGCCGTTTCACATCGATGCGGTACGCCACCTTGCGGGCCGTCGGCAGAACCTGGCCGGTGAATTTTACGTTCCCCACGCCGAGTGCCCGCCCCCGACCTTTCATGCCGGACCAGGACAGGAAGAAACCGCACATTTGCCACAGCGCGTCGAGTCCCAGACAGCCCGGCATCACCGGGTCGTCGACGAAGTGACAGCCGAAAAACCACAGGTCGGGTTTAATGCGGAGTTCGGCTTCCATCGAGCCTTTTTCATGGCTACCGCTGTCGCTGTTGATGTCCGTAATACGGTCGAACATGAGCATATTGCCGATCGGTAATCTTCCTGTGTCCGCTCCGAACAAACGGCCGTGGCCGCACAAGTCGAGCTCTTCGCGAGTGTAGGAGCTCTTTATGTTTTTTTCATCATCCATCTTTTGCCATCTGCAGGTCCGTGCGGGCCGCCCATTAGAACAAAAGTAAAAGGGGCCGGATACATTTTTTGAAAGATGCTTCCGGTCTATTTTACCGCGGGGCTGCGTTTTTTGTTGAATGGCCTTTCGGCGATCGGGTCAAGGGTAAGCCGGGCAGGCGAGCCCGCTCCGGGCGTCATTCGTGCAGGGCGAACACCGGCAGCCTGGACTTGAACAGGATTTCATGGGTCACGCCACCCAGCACGCGCTCGTGCAAGCGACTGCGGGAATAGGCGCCCATGACCAGCAAGTCCGCATCGGTTCGTTCATAGACGTCGATTAGTTCGCCCGGTGCGTCGCGCCCCTTTTCGCGGTGGATTTGCGACTCGATGCCCCAGTGTCGGAGGTAACCCTGCGCCTGGCTGGTTTTGGGGCCCGGTTCGGTCTCCCCGCCGCAGCAGACGATGTGTACCTGCTCGGCGCGCTTCAGCAGCGGCAGGGCCGCGGTCATGGCGGCCGCTACCCGCACGCCCTGGTCCCAGCCGATCAGGATGCGTTTGCCGATCGACGGCAGCTTCATTTGCGGCAGCACCAGCAGCGGCTTGCCGGTGTCCAGCAAGGCCGCCAGCATGAACGCGCGGGCCGGCCCCCGGCCCTTCGGTTTCGCCCTTGACACGACGATGCAGTCCGCCACCGGTCCGACGATGCCGAGAACTTTTTCCGGGTGGCCGACCATTTCGTTCCAGTAGGCGAGAGGATTGTCTTCATGCCGTGGGGTCTTGGCCATGCTAATGTCGCGCTGCGCGGCCATCCCTTCGAACAGCTTGCGTGCGTTCTTGCTGTTCAGGCGGACGGTTTCTGCGGACAGTTTGGGCAGGGTACCGTCTTCCAGCATCATGGCCAGCCGTGAACTCGGTGGCGAATGCTTTTCTTCTCGGTGGGGTCGGACGTGGCAGCCGATGACATTGGCCGACAGGCTTTCGGCGAGCCCGAAAGCGGTTTCCAGCGCCACGGCGCATTCCGGGCGATCCGCGACCGGAACCAGGATGACTCGCATGTGTTTTTTCTCCTTGTCGGGGCAGTTTCCGAAATTATAAACGACCTGTGCGGACAAAGAGCAGACGCCGGTCACGGCCGGGGAACTGGATCAGCGGGTGACCGCCGGTGTCGTGGTTGCCGCCACCAGGTATCCCGCTGCGCTTCACTCGTTCCGGAGGCAAAATTGCACGCTGAACCATTTCCGGGGGTCGGTCCAGGCGTCGATGACGCGGAACCCGGCGCCGGTGGCCATGACATTGAATTGTTCCAGCGTATACTTGTGGGAATACTCCGTGACAATGAACTCATCGGCTGCGAATTCGAACGCGCGGCCGCCGACATGGACGCGCTGTTCGCACAGACTGACCAGATGCATCTCGATGCGCCCCGCCGCCGCATTCCAGATCGCCCGGTGGCGAAACCTGTCGAGATCGAAATCGGCACCGAATTCGCGGTTGAGCCGGCTTAGCAGATTCAGGTTGAAATCGGCGGTGACCCCCGCGCCGTCGTTGTATGCGCGCTCGAGGATCCGCGGGTCTTTCTTCAGATCCACCCCGATCAGCAGCGCGCCGTTTTCACCGGCCTCCTGGTGCATGACCCGCAGCAGCTCGTGGGCTGCTTGCAGGGAGAAATTTCCGATGGTCGAGCCGGGAAAATACACCAGGTTTCGCTGTGGTTCGATGCGTGGATTGGGCAACGGGAAAGGGCGGGTGAAATCGGCCGCGACCGGCAGGATTTCGATGGCCGGAAAATCCGCGGCAATGGACTGCGCGGCAGCGAGGAGGTGGTCGCGGGAAATGTCGACCGGCACGTAGGCCGCGAGGTCGTCGAGGTGCTCGAGCAGGATGCGTGTCTTGCGGCTGGAGCCGCTGCCAAACTCGATGACGCTGGCCCGTGGGCCAACCCGCGCGGCAATCTCGCCGATCCGGCTGCGCATGATCTGCAGTTCGGTGCGGGTCGGATAATACTCGGGCAACTCGCAGATGGCGTCGAACAGCGCCGAGCCGCGCTCATCATAAAAAAACTTGGGCGACAGTGATTTTTGCACCATCGACAGGCCGCGCAGGATTTCCGCAAGGTCTTTGGTGAGTGTGTCGTCCTGCTCGGTCAGTATGGTCTCTGACGCCGTGGTTGGCTCGGTCATCGCTTCAGCCCGCGTCACGGGCAAGGCGGATGCCGAGAAATTGCCAACGCGCGTCCGGATAGAAAAAGCTGCGGTAGCTGGCGCGGATGTGATCGTCGGCGGTGACGCAGGAGCCGCCCCGGACGGTCATCTGGTTGCACATGAATTTCCCGTTGTATTCACCCAGAGAGCCGGCCAGCGGTTTGAATCCGGGGTAGGCTGCATAAGGCGAGGCAGTCCACTCCCAGGCGTCGCCAAAAAACTGCCGGCCCCCTTCCGATGCCGTCGCAGCCACTGGGTGCCAGTGGCCGGCGCTCATCAGATTGCCGTCGATGTCGTGTGTACGGGCCGATTCGCGGGCCGCCAGTTCCCACTCGGCCTCGGTCGGCAGGCGCGCCCCGGCCCAGCGCGCGTAAGCGTCGGCTTCGTAATAACTGACGTGCACCACCGGCGCCGCCGGGTCCAGTTCGCGCTGGCCGCCCAGCGTGAATTCGCTCGCCAGGTCTTCGCTCCAGTACAGCGGTCGCTTCCAGCTGCGCTGATTGATCGTGGACCAGCCGTCGGACAGCCACCAGCCGGGCTCACCGTAGCCGCCGTCGCGGATGAAAGCCCGGTATTCGTCGTTGGTCACCAGCCGCGAGCCGATGGCGTGCTCCCGGACCAGTGTTTCGTGTCTCGGCGTTTCGTTGTCGAAGCAGAAGCCGTCGCCGTCCGCCCCGATCTCGAACAGACCACCGCTGCGCAGGGTGAATGCATGGGCCGTTTTCCGGCCAGCCGGCTTCAGGGGCAGTGACGGGTTCACGGCGGGCTTCATCGGATTACAGGAAAATACGTGCTTGATGTCCGTCAGCAGCAACTCCTGGTGTTGCTGCTCGTGGTTGAGACCGAGCGTCAGCAGCTGCCGCAACGGAGCCTCCTCGCCCTGTTGCGCGATCAGGCCCAAAACAGCTTCGTCGACGTGATCGCGATAGTGCAAAATGTCGCGAACGAGCGGCCGCGACAGCAGGCCACGCTCCGGCCGCGGATGCATCTGGCCGGCTGAGTAATAATAGGAATTGAACAAATAATCGTAGTTTTCGTCGAAGCGGCGATAGACGTCAGCATGCGCTTCGAGCACGAAGCGCTCGAAAAACCAGCTGGTGTGGGCCAGGTGCCACTTGGCCGGGCTGACGTCCGGCATGCTCTGCACGACGTAATCTTCAGGCTCGAGCGTTTTACACAGTGCCCGGGTCAGCGCGCGCACGGCCGTGTAACGCTCAGCCAGCGACGCGCCTGCCTGCTTGTGTCCTGCGACGCCAATATCAGGGGCCATGATGCGATCCGGTGGGGACTTGTTAACACAGGTTAGCAGGCCGTCGGGATAAGTCAAAAGACGACCGCGTATTTGCTACCGGGAGAGCGGATTGCGCGAGTCAATCCAGGACCAGGTGGCCATCCGCGCCCACCTTGAAGGGAAGATCACGGGGCTCGTAACGCAGCACGCGGCCTCCGGCAGGGGCCTCGAGCGCCAACCAGGCGCCGTCTTCGGCGTGATACCAGAGCTCGATCGGATCGCCTTCCATCGTGATTGAATAGCGGCGGACGTCGACTGCACGCCCGGCGACCTCAATCGTTTCGGGGCCCCGGTCGAGAACGTCCACGGCCACCAGTTCGCCGGTCTGCGCATTGAGTAAATGCGAGGCGTGCACGATGTCGCGGTTCCAGTACGCGAAGCTCTGCAGGCAGTCGGTCGGCAGCAGTGATTCGGCCTGGCCGGTCCCGAGTCGGAAACCCTGCTGGCTGAGTGTGCCGGAGACTTCGAGTTGCTCGCCATTGTTGTCGGTGCTCGAACGGATGGCCGTCAGACAGCCGTCGCGCCAGATTTCCTCGTTCTGGTGGCGGTACCGGTAGGCCGTGATGAACAGGAATTTGACCGCGAATTCCGCTTTGATCTCGACGCGTTGGCCCCCCGCTTTCGGCAGTACGCGAAACTCGTGATACCCGATCTCCTGGTCGTCGAGGAACACGCGGAAGTTCCAGGTTTTTTCCGGCGTCGCCTGTTCAGCACTTTGTGCCGGGAAACCGACCCCGTCATCGGCGCCGACAAAGCCCGGCGACATTGCGGCGGCGGCCACTGCCGCGCCGCGCATCAGCGTTTTAAGCGTTGGGTTCATTTCGTGCCGCCAGGACCGTCAGGGGGCGCGTGCCGGAGCGGTGGTCGCTGTCCGGCTCCAGGAAGGTGCTGTCGATGAGGGTGTCGGCGAGCAGCACGAGCATCGGCAGGAGCACCGCCCAGCCCAGTCCGATAACGACCAGCGCCGCTGCGATGTTACTGAAGCTCACGGCGCCCATCCCCGCGCCGGCGTAGAACGCCAGCGGACCGCCCAGCAGCCCGGCGCCGGCCGACATCATCCAGTTGCGCTTGACCCAGGCCAGGCCGTGGTTGATGGTGGTGGCAAACAGCACCCACATCGCGACGATCCAGTACGGCGCGAAAAAACCGGATGGATTGCTCTGGGAATACATCAACAGGCCGGTCCAGACCATGAACGATTCCCAGACCAGGCCCACGACTGCGGCGGCCACCAGCAGCAGGGCTTCCTTGACGGGCACCGCGACGCTGTCCAGGTGAATCAGCACCACGGCCGCGACGGCCAGCGCCGCGAGTTGAGGCTGGTCGCGGGCCGCCAGGACCACGCAAGCCACCCAGCCGGCTTTGAACAGCAGGAGGTTTTTAAGCAATCCTGGGTTTTTAAATAACCCGGGGTTTTTCAGTAATCCGGTCATCGGTCGTCGCTCAGGGTTTGATGGAGGATGACGCTAACGATGCCTGAATGAACGTGAAGGGTGTGTCCCGGCCCGGTGAAGAAAACGTGAAAAAGCGCCGACCCGATCAGTCGCACCCGGACAACGGTGCGGCGCGCGCGTCAGGGAAGCGCAAGGTCGCGCGGGTGCCGCTGTCGGGCTCACTTTCGACGTCCAGCGGCCAGTTGAAGCGTTCCGTCAGCCGCTTGACGATGGTCAGCCCCACACCGAAGCCACCGCGCTGGCGTCCGCCGCGGTAATAGGGCTTGAAGGCCTGCTCGATCTGGCCCGGGTCCATGCCGGGTCCGGTGTCCTGGATCGCGACGGAATCGGGCTTTATGTGCACGCTGACGCTGCCGTCGTCGGTGTAGGAAAGGGCGTTGCGCAGCAGGTTGCCGATCACGCTGGCGACCACCTTTTCGTTGGCGTGAACCGACAGCTTGCAGTCTTCGGTGAAGGACGTGCGGATCTGGCTGTCCGGGTCGATAATCCGGGCGCGTTCGAATTCGGCAGCGACAATGTCGTTGACGCAAACCCACTCCTGTTCGAGGCCCTGGTCGGCTTCGCGCGCCAGCAGCAAAAAGGCGGCCGTCAGGTGCTCCATGTCGTCGGCGGACTTGCGGATTCGAAGCAATGTCTGCACGGACGATTCGTCGGGTGAATGCTCTTTGAGCAGCTTGTCCACGGCCATCTTGATCACGGTAAGCGGTGTGCGCAGCTCGTGGCTGGTATCGCGGGTAAAGCGACGCTCCCGCTCCGAGAACTCCGTGACGCGGCGAACCAGGTCGCGCAAGGCATCGGACAGCACGAGGATTTCGGCATCCGCCTCCAGTGGCTGTTCCAGGTCGAACAGCGATGCATCCGGTTCGGCCGGGTCGAGCCGCTGTACGCGCTGCGCGAGGTTCACGACCGGCGACACGGCCCGTCGGGAGACGCGGTAGCCGCTGTACAGCGACAGGTAAATCACGGTCAGCGCAAGGGCCAGGGGAATCAGGCCGAAAAGCACAATCAACTCGTTGACCTGCTCGACTTCGAATACGAGATAAAGGCGCTGCCCCTCCTGCTCGCTGATGAAGACCAGCGTTTCGCGGGGCGCGTTCTGCCGGTGGTAACCCGGCGGCAAGCCCGCCAGCCAGGCCGGCACGCCACCCTCGAAACCTTCCCGGTAAGCGGTCATGTTCTTGGTGTCGGGCAATGCATGCCCGGAATCCCGGCGGCTTTGGCTCCAGTAGTAGGCGGCTTCGTCCTGCAGGGCCTGCTTGATGATGAATTCCGGAATGAGGTTCGCGGCGATGAAGACACCCACCAGCACGGCCGCGCTGATGTAGACCGCCTGCAGCAGCAGTTCGCGTCCGAGCCGGCTGGTCAGGCCGCGCTTATTGCCCATCGCGTTCCGCCAGGCGGTAGCCCATGCCCGAGACCGTGTGCAGCAAGGTGCGGTCGAAGGGTTTGTCTATGGTCTTGCGCAGATTGTAGAGATGGCTGCGCAGGGCGTCGCTGTCGGGCGCAATGTCCCCCCACACGGCGCGCTCCAGTTCGCGTCGGCTGAGCACCCGCGGCGAGGCCTTCAGCAGGGCTGTCAGCAGCTTGAGCCCGATCGGGGTCAGGTTGAGGCGCCGGCCCTCGCGCGTGACTTCCAGCGTGCCGGTGTCCAGTTGCAGCCCACCCACCCGCAGCACTTCCGCCGCAACCTCGCCGCTGGCCCGCCGCAGCAGCGCCCGCAGGCGCGCGTCCAGTTCCTCGATTTCGAAGGGCTTGACCAGGTAGTCGTCGGCGCCGGCGTCCAGCCCCGCGACCTTGTCCTCGAGTGTGTCGCGCGCGGTCAGCATCAGCACCGGCGTCTGTTTCGCGGCCTCGGTGCGCAGTTTCCGGCAGATGTCCATGCCGTCCATGCCGGGCAGCATCAGGTCGAGAATGATCACGTCGAAATCATGGGTAACCGCCAGGTGCAGGCCGGTGATGCCGTCGGCCGCGTAATCGACCTCGTAACCGGAGTGCTCCAGGTGGTCACCGACCATGGCGGCGATGTCGTGATTGTCTTCGATGAGCAGAACGAGCGGCATCGGTGGTCCCGGGCGACGTTGATTCGGGCCTATTTTACGCCAGATCACTACCCGCGGCGGTATGGGTTGAATCGCGCCGCCCGCCGTTACAGCGGCCAGACCATCAACAATACCGGCGTGCCCAGGGCAACGACCAGGATCTCCATCGGCAGCCCGAGGCGCCAGTAGTCGGTGAATCGGAAACCGCCGGGACCGAGGATCAGGGTGTTGTTCTGATGGCCAATCGGAGTCAGGAAGGCACAGGAGGCGCCGACCGCGACCGCCATCAGGAAGGTGTCTGCGTTGACGGCCAGGTGGCCGGCGCTGCTGATCGCGATCGGGCACATCACCGCGGCCGTGGCCGCATTGTTCATGAAATCCGACAGGGTCATGGTGACGATGAGAATCAGCACCAGTGCAAGCATCGGTTTGCCCTGGGCGATGTGCTGCAGCAGCGACTGCGCCAGCAGGTCCGCCGCGCCCGTCGTTTCCATCGCCACCGCCACCGGGATCAGCGCACCGAGCAGCACGATGACCGGCCAGTCGATCGCCTGGTAGACGCGCCGCAGCGGAATGATCCGCAGCAACATGTACAGCAGTACGCCGGCGGCGAAGGAGATGGCCGCGGGCAGCAGACCGAAGGCCGCGCCGGCAATGGCCGCGACCAGCACGATGACGGCAGTTACTGCCTGCCCTTCGTTCGGAATCCGGATGCTGCGCGCGGCCAGCGGAACGCAGTTGAAATTCGACCCGAATCCCGAAATCGTAGCCGGCGGCCCCTGCATCAGCAAGACATCGCCCGGCTGCAGTTTCGTGGATCGCAGGCGCTTCATGGTCTGGTGGCCCTGGCGGGAAATGGCCAGCAGGTTGAGACCGTAGCGGGTGCGCAGCCGGATGTCGCTGGCCGAGCGGCCATTCAGCGGACTGGTCGGCATGACCGCCAGTTCCTGCAGCACGATTTCGTCGCTGTCCCGGTCCCGGTTCTTGCCATCCCCGTCTTTGTCTTTCTTCCGGTCGTTCTTTTTTTTCTCTGCGCTGCCGGCTTCTTCTTCTGTCTCTTCCGTCACCCCCTCCCTCTCGGAGGTGACCTGTTCCTCCAGCACCAGGTCGAGCCTGGAGAGGGTAGAGGCGAGGGCGTCGGGCTCCGCCTCGATGACCAGAATGTCCTCCGCCTTCACCTTGCGGCGGGCGTTCGGCGCCGTGATGCGAAATTCGTTGCGTACCATGCCGATGACCTGCGCATCGAGATCCTCCAGGATACCGTCGATCTCGCTGAGGGTCTTGCCGTCCGCCGTGGTACCTTCCTTGACGCGTGCCTCGGTAAAATAGGCGCCGGTTTTAAACCCTTTGTCACTGCCGCTGTCACGCGCCGGTACGATGCGCCAGCCGAGCAGGGCGACGAACAGGACGCCGGCGGCGGCGATCGAAAGGCCGACCGGCGTGAAATCGAACATGCCGAAGGTCCCCAGGCCGGCCTCGGCGCGAAAACCGGAGACGATGAGGTTGGGTGGCGTGCCGATCAGCGTCGTCATGCCCCCGAGAATGGTGCCGAAGGAAAGGGGCATCAGCACTTTGCCGCGTGGCAGGTCGAAACGGTCGGCGATCTGCAGCCCGACCGGCATCAACAAGGCCATCGCGCCCACGTTGTTCATGAAACCGGAAAGCAGGGCGCCGACGCCGGTGATCGCCGCGATGGTCACGGTCGGTCCGGTCGTCTTCGGCACAGCGCGCCGGGCGATCGCGTCGACGGCGCCGGTCGCCTGCAAACCGGCGCTCAGGATCAGCACGCAGGCCACGGTGATGACGGCCGGATGACCGAAACCGCTGAAGGCCTCGGGCGCGGGCACCAGGCCGAAAAAGACGCAGACCAGCAGAGAGGCGAGCGCCACGATGTCGTGCCGCCAGCGCCCGGAAACGAAGGCGACGACCGTCAGGCCGAGAATGGCGAGAATCTGGATTTGCTCTGCCGTCATGTCCTGAAGATAAAAAGCCGCTGCACGATTCCAGACTAACGCAGCCGGTTCCGGTCTGTCTTGATTTCAGTCGCTCAGTGGCATGGCCCCAACTCGCTGAAATGACTCGACCATGGCCCTGCCAGGCACAAACAAGGGCCACAGAATCGCGGCCCTTGTTTCATTTGGAGTCCGGAGCTCAAGCGGACCCTGCGGTGGCATTCGCATGCCGGCGGCCACTGTTATGGTCCGTGGCCAGGTTCCCCTTTTCCGCCGCCGATGACCGAGCTAGCTACAGATCATACCGTTTCGACCAGACAGGCTGCGCTGCAGCCGTCGCCGTCCTGGTTGTTGCCGTCGTCGCATTCCTCGGGCGACTCGACGGTCCCGTTGCCGCAAACGGCCGGGCAGGGCGAGGTGTTGCAGTCCTGTGTATCGGGTCCGAAGCACTCTTCGCCGCCGTTTTCGGGGCCGATCTTGATCCGGGTCTGGGTGCCGCCACCGCATTCTTCGCTGCATTCGCCCCAGGCGCTCCAGTGGCAATCGACGGGTTCGGGAAACAACGGCTCCAGAGGCGTCAGAACCTGCTGTTCCGCAAGGACGATGCATTTGTCTTTGTCGGGGCTCTTTTCGCACTGCCTTAACTGGAGCAGATATTGGCCGATTTCAGTGGCACTCCCGAGCCCGGCGCGGGTGACCAGCGGAATCTCGATGCTGGGGTTGCCTTCCGGGTCGTAATTGACGAATACGAATTCCAGTGACTCGAAGCCGTTGCCAAAATCATCGGCCAGCGCGACATCCGTGACTTCAGCCAAACAGTTCCCGCTGATCAGCCAATACGCATTGTCAACGAGCTGGCTTGAAGTAATGCGGACGTCTTTACATTCTTTCTCGGCGGCATGAACTGAAAAAGTGAAGGCGCCCAGCACAAGGGCGGTGAGAATGACGGTTAAATTTCGTGGCATTTTGTTGGTCTCCCCTCCAACAGGAACGTCCATCAACGAGATGGAAACGCAGGACCTCTCATCATCCGGAAGCTAAACGCAGATTCAGCAAGGCACGACGGGCGGCCCCGCGGGACCGCGCCAGGCTGCAAAATAGCAGGCATCGTGCGGTGCCGCAACAGCCACGTTCCGCGTCGATCAGACCGGCGGTCAATCGCCCTTCAGCAGCTTGCGCTCGTCCAGGCCCATGCCGCGGGCGATGATCTCCTTCATGATTTCGCTGCTGCCGGCATAGATCCGCGACACGCGGGCGTCGGTGAACATGTGGGAAATCCGGTATTCGCTCATGTAGCCGGCGCCGCCGTGCAACTGCACGCAGTCGTCCATCACCCGCGACTCCACCTCGGTGGCCTGCAGCTTGGCTTCGGCGGCGACTTCGGCCGACAGTTCGCCGCGGTTGTGCAGCAGCACGCATTGGTCGACGAAGGTCTGCGTGATGTCGACCGCGGTGCGCATTTCGGCCATCTTGAAGCGGCTGTTCTGAAAGGCCGCGATGGGCCGGCCGAAGGCCTTGCGCTCCAGTATGTACTCCAGCGTGAGGTCCAGCGCGATCTGGCAGTGGGCGACCGCCTGGCAGGCATTGATCAGGCGCTCTTCGGCCAGGAAGTGCATCAGGCTGTAAAAGCCCTTCTGCGGATCGCCCAGCACGTTCTCGGCCGGCACGCGGACGTTCTCGAAAAAAAGCTCCGCGGTGTCCTGCGCTTTCAGGCCCATCTTTTTCAGATTGCGGCCGCGGCTGAAGCCGTCCATGCCTTCCTCGACCACGAACAGGCCAATTCCGTGCGGCTTGTCCGGCACGCTGCGGGCCGCCACGACGAAGGCGCCGCCGTTGATGCCGTTGGAGATGTAGGTCTTGGAGCCGTTGATCACCCAGTCGTTGCCGTCGCGCGTCGCGCGGGTCTTGATGCCGGCAAGGTCGCTGCCGGCGCCCGACTCGGTCATTGCGATGCCGAGGATGGTCTCGCCGCTGACGCAGCGGGGCAGCAGACGTTTCTTTAGCGCCTCGCTGCCGAGATGGCCGATATAGGGACCGACCAGGCGGCTGTGCAGGCTCAGGAAAAGGCCCAGGTCGCCGTAGCGCATACCCTCCTCGATGACGATCTGCTCGAAGCGGAAATCCTCGATGCCGGGGCCGCCGTATTTCTCGTCCGCCCACATGCACAGCAGGCCCTGCTCGCCGGCCTTGCGGAAAGCCTCCTTGTCGCAGATACCGGCTTCGCGCCAGCGCTCCACGTGGGGCTGTATCTCGGCCTGCACGAAACGGCGCACCGAATCGCGGAACATCTGGTGGTCTTCTTCGAAGATCAGGCGTTGCATGGCTTCAGACTCCTGCGGTCGGGCCGCATCGTATTCACGGGCCGGGATTCACTGGCTCGCGTTCAATAAAATGATTGTCCCCGGCTGGCACGCTCGCGCAACCAGTCCGAGACTGCGAAGCGCTTGCCGTAGGCTTGGGCCATCCGGTCGCATTCCTCGACGAAACGCACGATACCGACGGTATCGATGTACGAAAGGCTGCCGCCCGTCCAGGCCGGGTAGCCGATGCCGAAGATCGAACCGATGTCGCCGTCCTCCGGGTGAGTGAGCACGCCTTCCTCCATACAGCGCGCGGACTCCAGCGCCTGGATGTACAGAAAACGTTTTTTCAGCTCATCGATATCGGGTTGTTCCGCGCGTGGCGGGAAGTGTTCGGCGAGGTCGGGCCAGAGGCGTTTTTTCGCATCCTTCGGGTAGTCGTAAAAGCCTTTGCCGAAGCGCTTGCCGCGGCGCTCGAGGTCCTCGACCATGTGCTGGATGACGGTCTCGCTGGCCTTGCCGGGGTATTCCCGGCCCAGTGCGGCGGCCGTTTCGCGGCCGACCTTGTGCGCGAGTTCCAGCGATACCTCGTCGGTCACGGCCAACGGGCCGATCGGCATGCCGGCCATCTTCGCGACGTTCTCGATCAGCGCGGGCTGGATGCCCTCCGACAGCATGGTGATGCCTTCGCCGGTAAAGGTACCGAATACGCGGCTGGTGAAAAAGCCACGGCTGTCATTCACGACGATCGGAGTTTTGCGTATCTGCCGGATGTAGTCGAGACTCCGGGCGATGGCCAGGTCGCCGGTTTTCTCGCCGACGATGACCTCCACCAGCGGCATCTTCTCCACCGGTGAGAAGAAATGAATGCCGATGAATTGCTCCGGGCGTTCGGAAGCCTCCGCGAGGCCGGTGATCGGCAAGGTGGACGTATTGCTGGCGAAAATGCAGCTTTCCGGCACTACCGCTTCGGTTTTCGCGGTAACGTCCGCCTTGATCTGTGGGTTTTCGAAGACCGCTTCGACCACCAGGTCGCAGCCGGCAAGGTCGTGGTAATTGGTGGTCGGCTTGATCAGCTCGAGCACCGCAGCCGCCTTTTCCGGCGTGGAACGGCCCCGCTCGATGGCCTTGTTCAGCAGCCTCTCCGAGTAGGCCTTGCCGTGCTCGGCGGTGTCCTGGTCGGTGTCGAGCAGCACGACCTCGATGCCGGCCTGTGCCGAGACGTAAGCGATGCCCGCGCCCATCATGCCGGCACCGAGAACCCCGAGCTTGCGCACGGCCGATTTTTCGATGCCCTGCGGGCGCCGGACCAGCTTGTCCGCGCGGTTCTTGCTCAAAAACAGCGTGCGCATCATGTTGCGCGCCACGGGCCCCGCCAGCAGGCTGCCAAAATATTGTGACTCGATGTCCAGGCCCTGATCGAAGGAAGTCGCGCAGCCCTCGAACATCGCCGACTGGGCGGCGATCGGCGCGGGATAATTGTGCCGGGTGTTTTTGGCCACCAGCGCGTTGCCGGCAATGAAGGTCTGCACGGTCGCGGGATGCATCAGCCCGCCGCCGGGAATTTTGAACCCTTTTTTGTCCCACGGGGCGACCGGATCGCCTTTGTCCAGCAGCCAGCGCCGCGCGCGCTCGACGACCTCGTCCAGCGGCGCGATTTCATGCACCAGGCCCATCTCGAGCGCCTGCTCGGGCCGCTGGTTGCGGCATTGCAGCACCAGCGCCGCCGCGTTACGGAAGCCGACCAGCCTCGGCGTGCGCTGCGTGCCGCCGCCGCCCGGCAGCAACCCGATATTTACCTCCGGAAAGCCGAGCACGATTTTCGGGTCATCGGCCAGCACGCGGTAATGGCAGGCGAGGCAGACTTCCAGCCCGCCGCCCAGTGCCAGGCCGTTGATGGCGGCTGCCACCGGCTTGCCGCAGGTTTCCATTTTGCGCAGCCGGCGGTTCAGCGCGTGGCTGAGTTCGGCGGCTTCCTGTTTCGTCAGGCCACGGTCACAGGCGGCGACCATGCCCTTGACGTCGGCCCCGGCTATGAAAGCATCCTTGCCCGAGGTGATGACGAGGCCCTTGACCGCCTCATCGGCCGCAGCGCGGTCCACCAGGCTTTCCAGGTCTGCCATCAGTTCGGGCGTCAGGACGTTCATCGACTTGCCGGGCAGATCGATGGTGAGCAGAGCGATGCCGTCGCTGTCGACGGTGTATTGGATGGTGTCGTTCATGATGGTTTCCTCTGTTCGCTGCCGGCGTTTCAAACGCGCTCGATGATGGTGGCGGTGCCCATTCCGGCGCCGATGCACAGGCTGACCAGCGCGGTCGAGAGATCGCGCCGTTCGAGTTCGTCGAGCACCGTGCCCAGCACGATCGCACCGGTGGCGCCCAGCGGGTGGCC
>JAVVFH010000430.1:0-518 GCA_032250585.1 Lysobacterales bacterium | reverse complement strand
GCGCCATCAGAAACGGATGCGGACCTCCAACCCGATCGAGCGCTCCGTCCAGCAGGAACTGAAACGGCGCACCGTCAAGGTCAGGGTCTTTCCGGGCGAAGACGCGCTGTTGCGACTCGTCAGCGCCGTGCTCGTCGAGATCGACGAAAAATGGGCCTCGGACACAAAGGCCTACATCAAGTGGGAATGCCAGGATGCCTGACCCGCTCTCAACAGAATTTCCAGACCTCAGGTTGCGTAATCATGTTTGGCCCCTCCGACAAGGATTCGGTCCATTCGGCGCAGTCGATGGCGTGGAAGATCAAGATCAACACCAATGACGAATTGCGCCAGAGATTCGTCGATCAGACCGTGCCGCAGGCCGAGTATCTGGGCCTGACCATCCCCGACCCGGACCTGAAATGGAACGAGGAAAAGGGCGGCTACGATTACAGCGAGCCGGACTGGTCGGAATTCTTTGCCGTCATCGCAGGCAATGGGCCGTGCAACGAGGAACGCCTCGGCGCGCGCGTGAAGGC
>JAVVFH010000042.1:0-18848 GCA_032250585.1 Lysobacterales bacterium | reverse complement strand
CCGCCGCTGCGGATCGCATGCTCGAGCACGTCCCGGATGGACGCGGCCAGTGCCCCGTAGCGGTTGCGGGAAACGCGCCCGGCGGCTCGCAACGGGTGAATCCCGCAGCGGTAGAGTGCTTCGGAGGCGTAGATGTTGCCCACGCCGACGACCACTTTTCCGTCCATGATGAAATTCTTGACGGCCAGTTTACGGCCCCGCGAGCGTCGCCAGAGATGTGCGCCGTCGAAAGCGTCGGACAGGGGCTCGGGGCCGAGCCCGCGCAGCAGAACGTGGTGCTCGGCCGGCGCATCCCACCACAGAAGAGCGCCGAAACGGCGCGGATCGTGAAAGCGCAGGCGCAGGCCGTCGTCCAGGACGATGTCGAAGTGATCGTGTTTGCGCGCCGCGGCACCGCCTTCACAGATCCGCAGGGATCCGGACATGCCGAGGTGAATCATGAGGCCACCGGTCTCGAGTTCGATCAGCAGGTATTTGGCCCGGCGCCGGCAGCGCACGATGCGTTGCCCGCGGGCGGCCTGCACCGCTGCGGTGACCGGCCAGCGCAGCGACGGATTGCGCACCACGACCTCGAGGATCCTGCGTTCGCGTGTGAAAGGCTCGATGCCGCGCAGGGTGGTTTCGACTTCGGGTAATTCGGGCATGTTTGACGACCGCTGGCTGCGAGCGGGAAATTATCGTTGCAAGCGGTCATCGTTGTCACGGGCCGGTTTGCGCAAAGGCGTTCTTTCGGGCAAAAAAAACCCGCCTCGAAGGCGGGGTTCACGGCTATATCGGCACAGCCGATTTACTTGATCTTGGCTTCCTTGTAGATCACGTGTTGGCGGATCACAGGATCGTATTTCTTGATCGCCATCTTCTCGGGGGTGTTTTTTTTGTTTTTGTCGGTCGTGTAGAAATGACCGGTGCCTGCAGATGACACCAGGCGGATCTTGTCTCTTGCGCTCTTGGCCATGATTCAATTCCTCCTAGACTTTCTCGCCGCGCGATCGTAAATCGCCGAGCACGACGTCAATGCCTTTTTTGTCGATGATACGCAGTCCCTTCGTCGAAACGCGCAGTTTCACCCAACGGTTCTCACTGGCCACCCAGAAACGGTGGTTGTGGAGATTGGGCAGAAAGCGCCGCTTACTCTTGATGTTCGAGTGCGACACGTTATTTCCGGATACCGGACGTTTTCCGGTGACTTGGCAAACTCGTGACATGGGAATTTCCCGTTCTATCGTTATAAAAACCAGCCGCACTTTATACCGCAGTCGCTGGCACGGCGCAAGCGCTTCCGGCGCGACCGACGCTGCGGCTACCGGTACCCATTCTCTCAGATCATCCCCCTGGAAGCCATCGACACGGGTGCGCCGTCGCCGATCACGAAGTGGTCCAGCAGCCGGATGTCAAGCAGTGCCAAGGCATCTTTCAGCCGGCGCGTAATGGCCTGGTCCGCCAGACTCGGTTCGCTGACCCCCGACGGATGGTTGTGCGCGACAATCAGCGCGGCTGCACCGTGATTGAGGGCTTTCTCGGCGACGACACGGGGATAGACGGTGGCGCCATCGATCGTGCCGTGAAAAAGTTCCTCGAAGGCAATCACGCGATGACGCGTATCGAGAAACAGGGCGGCGAAAACCTCGTGTGGGTAGTCCCGCAGCACCAGCTTCAGATATTGCTCGGTGGCACCCGGGCTCTCCAGTGGCCCGCTTCGGATCAGTGCTTCGTGAAGATGTCGTCGCGACAGTTCCAGAACGGCCAGTAGCTGGGCGGCTTTGGCCGGGCCGAGACCGTGCTGCTGCTCCAGCGTATCCCGCCTGGCCCGTAAAAGGCCACGCAGGCCACCGAAGCGCTGCAGCAGCTCTCGGGCCAATTGCACTGCCGAGGTTCGGGCTGCCCCGGTTCCCAGCATGACTGCAAGCAATTCGCAATCGCTCAGGGAATCAACCCCGGCCACCGCCAGTTTTTCTCTGGGCTGCAATGGCCCAGCGGCGATGACCTCTTTGACCTGACTGTTTTTCACTTTCACTTTAGTGTGCCTGCGGCCCCGGAAGACCGGCGTTGCCCTATTGTGTCGCTCGCGGCAAGCGCTGGAGTACGGAAAATTTGCTTCGGTGGATGTAAGCTATCGGCCCGAAACGATAAAAAGCGCTGCCGAGCCAGGCCGCGCAGGAGCGTTATTAACGGTGAGTCAGCGAATACTGTTGGGTGTCAGCGGCGGAATCGCCGCCTACAAGTCGGCCGAACTCGTTCGTCGCCTGCGGGAGGCAGGCGCGGAGGTGCGCGTCGTGATGACGGCCGGTGCCACGGCTTTCGTTACGCCGCTGACTTTCCAGGCGGTCTCGGGCCAACCGGTGCACACCGAACTGCTCGACGAGCAGGCTGAAGCGGGAATGGGGCACATCGAACTGGCGCGCTGGGCCGATGCGCTGTTGGTGGCGCCTGCGACCGCCGATTTTATCGCCCGGCTGACCCATGGCCTGGCCAGTGACCTGTTGTCGACGATCTGCCTGGCAACGCAAGCCCCCGTCACACTGGCGCCGGCGATGAATCATCAAATGTGGATAAACTCCGCTACTCAGGCCAATTGCGAGCAACTGCGTGCGCGCGGTATTCGGCTGATCGGCCCCGACAGTGGCAGCCAGGCTTGCGGCGAGGAAGGTCCCGGGCGCATGGTCGAGCCCGCGGAGCTGGTCGCGGCCATGATCGCCCCGGCGGTTCGAATACTGGAAGGCCGGCATGTCGTGGTAACAGCGGGGCCGACCTATGAAGACATTGATCCCGTCCGTTACATCGGTAACCGCTCATCCGGTCGCATGGGATTCGCGGTGGCGGAAGCGGCGGCCCGGGCGGGCGCACGCGTCAGCCTCGTTGCCGGACCGGTGAACCTGGAAACCCCACCGGGGGTGAGCCGTGTGGATGTTCGCAGCGCAGCCGAAATGCGCGAAGTGGTGCTTGGCCTGGCGCGCGACGCGGACGTTTTCATCAGCGTGGCGGCAGTGGCCGACTACACGCCGGCCCGGCGCGCCGCCCAGAAAATCAAGAAGGGCCTGCCGCTGCACAGCATCGAGCTGGCCGCGACAGCGGATATCGTCGCGGAAGTCGCGGCCCTTGACGGCGGTCCGTTTACGGTCGGTTTTGCCGCGGAAACCGAGAAGCTCCGGGAGCATGCCCGGGACAAGCTTTCGCGCAAAAGGCTTGATATGATTGCCGCGAACCTCGTCGGGCAGCAGGGCGGCGGCTTCGAAAGTGAGGAAAACGACATCCTTTTGCTGTCCGCTGGTGAAGAAAAGCACCTGGGCCGAGCGAGCAAACGCCAGCTGTCGATGGCCCTCATCGAGGAGGTCGCCCGGCGACTGAAGGACCATGAAAGCGCTGAAAACGGTTCAGATTAAAGCGATCGATCCGCGCCTGGGAAATGAGTTCCCCTTGCCGGAATACGCCACTCCGGGCTCTGCCGGAATGGACCTGCGGGCCTGTCTCGATGCGGCGCTGGTGATCGCTCCGAACGAAACGCGGCTGATACCCACCGGCTTCGCGATGCATATGGGCGACTCGGGGCTGGCGGCGGTCATTCTTCCGCGCTCGGGCCTGGGCCACAAGCACGGCATCGTTCTGGGCAATTTGGTCGGCCTGATCGACAGTGACTATCAAGGCCAGGTGTTCGTGTCCTGCTGGAACCGTTCCGGTGCCGAGTTCCGGGTGGAGCCCGGGGCCCGTATCGCCCAGTTGGTATTTTTTCCGGTGGCGCAGGTGCAGTGGGAGCAGGTCGACGAATTCGAAAGCTCGAAGCGCGCGGGCGGCGGTTTCGGCCATACGGGACACGCCTGAACGGCGTCGTTTTTCACATGCGGCCGGGACAGGCCGGAAACTGATCAACAGGGACTGGAACAATGGATCTGAAGTCCAAATTACAGGAGATTCCCGGCCTGTCGCTGAAAAAGCGCGTCGACCGGCGCTTGATATACACCCTCGGAATCTTCGGCCTCTTGTTGATCGCGCTCGTGATCGGGCTGCTGTATTCGGATATGCGCGGCAAGGCAGCGGTGGCAGAATCACAGGCGGAAACTCAGGAAATTCTGGATCAGCTTGCACAACCGGTGCAGTCTTTGCGACGCACGCTGACGGATGACCGCGTTCAGGCGCTGGCTTCCCGTGCCCTCGACAATCCGGACACATTGCTCGATCTTGCTGCCTACCTGAGCGGACGGATTCCGCAGATCAGCGAAGTGCGGGTGATTCCCGCCGATGTACTCGCGGTGGACCCGGCCGCGCTTGGCCCGAACGGTTTCGCCATGCTCGATATGGCGATTTCAGCACTTGGAAAGAACACCGCGCTGCTGCAGTTTCACGGTTCCGCCCAGCCACCGCGGCTGGCGGATGCGCAGGCCGTGAATGCCAATGGCGAGTTGCGCGGCGTTGTGGTGGTGCTGGTCGATCCGGATTACCTGCTGGATGGATTCAGTCCGGAGTTCTCGGCACTCGGATACGTTCGCCTGGCGCAATTCAACGGTTTGCAGCCGCCCAATCTGCTTGCCGAGTTCGGCGATCCGCTGCAGCTTGGCGACTTGCCTGACCGTATCGCAATTCCCGGTACGATGCTGCGCCTTGAATACCCGCTGCGCCTGCACGTGGCGTTACTACAGGGCTCGACCCTGATCCTGCTGCTGGTGGCGGGCGCTCTGTGCATTGTCGGCGCAGCGACGTTGCAGCGCAGCAACCGGATCTGGGCGGCGCAGGCGCCTGCTGCGGAACGGGATGGACCGGAGCTTGTCTTGCCACGCGAAAGCCAGCCCCCCAGGGTCCCTGCTGCGTCTTCGCCGACCGTTGCGGCGCCCTCGACTGTAGCGGATGAAAACGAACCGGAGGGCGAGGTCGAGCGGCTCCCCGAACCGCCGCCCATGCAGTTGCACTACGACCTGAGCGCCAGGCGCAAGGTCAGGGAATCGGACCATGAGCCCGTGGAACTTTCAGCAGCTATCTTTCGGGCCTACGACATCCGGGGCGTCATCGATAAGACGCTGGATTCGGGCATCGCGAAGCAGGTCGGACAGGTGGTGGGCACCCTGGCGCTCGAGAAAGACGCCGGGCCGGTGGTGGTCGCGCGCGACGGTCGGTTGTCCGGACCCTATCTGCAGGACGGCATGGTCGAGGGCATCCTGTCCACCGGTTGCGATGTGCTTGACATCGGCGCGGTTCCCACCGGCGTGCTTTACTACGCGGCGCACGAAAAAGCCGCCGGCTCGGGCGTGATGATCACCGGCAGCCACAACCCACCCGACTACAACGGCTTCAAGATCATGATCGGCGGGGACACCCTGCACGGCAAGGCCATCAAGGACATCCACCGGCGCATCGAGGCGGGCGAAGTTCGCACGGGCGAAGGCGAACTCGAACAACGGGATGTCGTGGCCGACTACATCCAGCGCATCGCCGACGACATCCAGGTCGAGCGGCCGCTGCGGGTGGTGATCGACTGCGGAAACGGCATCGGCGGTATCTGCGCGGCCGATACCCTGCGTGCGATCGGTGTCGAAGTGCTGCCGCTGTTCGACGAGGTCGACGGCACCTTCCCGAACCACCACCCGGACCCCAGCGAGCCGGAAAACCTAAAGGATCTGATCGAATCGGTGCGCCTGATGGACGCCGATCTGGGTCTGGCGCTCGATGGCGATGCCGACCGCCTGGGTGTGGTCACGCTGGCCGGTAACATCATTTACCCCGACCGGGTGATGATGCTACTGGCCATGGACGTACTCGACCGCAACCCAGGTGCCACGATCATCTACGACGTCAAGTGCACCGGGCACCTGCCGAAGGTGATCGAGGAGGCCGGCGGAAAGCCCGTTATGTACAAGACCGGCCATTCGCTGATCAAGGCCTACATGAAGGAACTCGGCGCGCCTTTCGCGGGTGAAATGAGCGGCCACTTCTTTTTCGCGGAACGCTGGTACGGCGTCGACGACGGCATTTACGCGGCCGCGCGCCTGCTCGAAATCCTGGGCAGCACCGAGACGCCGCCCGAAGCGATCCTGAATGCCCTGCCGACCAGTTACAGCACGCCGGAGCTCAAGGTCCAGATGCAGGAAGGCGAGAATCACGCCTTCATCGAGGACTTCAAGGCCGCCGCCCACTTCGAAGCGGCGAAAATCAGCACGATTGACGGTCTCCGGGCCGATTTTGCGGACGGCTGGGGCCTGGTCCGGGCCTCCAACACGACGCCGATCCTGGTTCTGCGCTTCGATGCCGAAACCGAGGAAGCGCTGTCGCGCATCAAGGAGTCGTTTCGCGCGGTGATGCTGCAGGTCAAACAGGACCTTGACCTGCCCTTCTGAGTACCTTGCTGATCGCTTTCAACAAGCCCTGCGGCGTTTTGTGCCAGTTTTCGCCATCACGTTGCGGCGAAAAGCGCCCGACCCTGGCTGACTACATCGAAGTGCCCGGCGTTTATCCGGCCGGACGGCTGGACCTCGACAGCGAGGGCTTGCTGATGCTGACGGACGACGGCCGCCTGCAGGACCGCATCGCGAATCCCGCCCACGGTTCCGGGAAGGTCTACCTGGCGCAGGTCGAAGGGGCACCCCGCGCCAGCCAGCTGCAGCGGCTCACGCAGGGCGTGAAGCTATCCGACGGGCCAGCGCGCGTCCTTCGCGCCAGGCTGCTGCCGGGCAAGCCGGGTTGGCTGTGGGCGCGGGCGCTGCCCATCAAGCCGCGTCCGAACCGGCCGCTGGCCTGGCTGGAAATGACACTGACCGAAGGCCGCAACCGACAGGTTCGACGCATGACCGCGGCCGTCGGACTGCCGACCCTGAGGCTGGTACGGCTCCGTGTCGGCGACTGGGCCCTGGACGGCCTGCAGCCCGGGGAATGGCGCCGGGAAGACCCCTGAGCCACCGGCGCGTCGGCGGCCATGTTGTGCCATCTTTCGGGACAGTGCTGCAATGTTCGGGTTAACCCGAACATTGCAGCAGTCAGACTTGGCTCTCGTCCCAACATATTGAATCGTAGACAGA
The DNA here is from genome assembly GCA_032250585.1 of Lysobacterales bacterium. Taxonomy (GTDB): domain Bacteria; phylum Pseudomonadota; class Gammaproteobacteria; order Xanthomonadales; family SZUA-36; genus JAVVFH01. The sequence continues at coordinate 11,850 of JAVVFH010000042.1, read as the reverse complement.
ATATAACGTTTTTCGAGCACATTCGAGATGTACAGTTTGTGCCCGAGCCAAGTCCTATCCCGGCCCTGGCTGGTCCAGGCACGGCTGGACTTGGGCTTCCTTCAATCCATAGCTACGGCTATGGATTTCAGTCCAGCCCGGCGCCCAGCCGCACCTGTCCTGCGCCATCATCCGGGATACTGGTGCAATGTTCGGGCTAACGGTACGCAATCGGGCTGCATCAGCGACGGATTCACTCACGGGAAGCAAAGATCAGTGGCTTTGAGGAGCGAAAAAGGTGAAAAGCTGATGGAGTTACCCCGCTAGCGGATGCCCACTTTCCGGGTTTAACGGTTGCTGGTGAACCCGCAGGCGATGCCCGAGATAATCATTTTCTGAATGTTTGATGTACCTTCCACGACCTGCAGGGATTTGGCATCCCGGTAAAATCGTTCCGCAGCGTACTCGGATGAAAAGCCATAGGAGCCGAAGATTTTCATGCACTCGTTGGCCGCATGCACCGCGGCTTCCGATGCCGCCAGTTTTGCGATTGAAGTCTCATACTGATTCGGTTTGCCCTGGTCCTTCAACCATGCGGCGTGGTACACCAGAAATTGCGCCGCACGGTGTTCCACCACCATTTCGGCAATCTGTGCCTGCACCATCTGGTGTTTTGCAATGGGCTTGCCAAACTGGGACCGCTCGTTGGCATAGTTGATGGCCAGATCCAGCGCGCCACCCGCCACGCCCAGCGCACCGGCCGCACAGCCTATGCGCGTATTTCCCAACTGCCACATGCACATCTTGAAGCCATTATTGAGCTCGCCCAGCAGCGCGTCCTTGGGAATTTTGGCCCCCGTAAAGGTGAACTCGCCCGTCGGTGAGCAGTGCAGTCCCAGCTTGGTCTCTATCGGCTTGGTTGTGCAACCTTCCAGGTTCTTGGGTTCGAGAATGAAACAGGACATTCCCTTATTGCCCTTTTCCCGGTCTGTGTAAGCATATAGCAAGCCGGCATCGCCTACGTGAGCATTGGTAATCCACAACTTGCTGCCATGCAACTCCCAGTGGTCACCTCTGTCGATGGCATGGGTCTTCATGCTTGATACGTCGGAGCCGGTATTGGGCTCGGTCATCGCAAAAAAACCCATTTTCGTACCGTTGATCCAGCCCGGAATGTATTTCTGCTTTTGTTCGTCCGTGCCCCACCGGGCCACGGACAAGGGCGCACCGAGGTTTTGCATGTTAAACGGCAGGCGCCAGGAAGCGGAGACTTTGGCCACCTGCTCTGCCATCAGGACGGATTCCAGAAATCCCAAGCCATTGCCACCCAGTTCTTCCGGCAACACGCAAGACAGGAAACCCAGTTCTCCCATCAGCGCCACCCGCTGCTGGCGGAATTCATGGTTCTTTTCTTCCGTTTCCAGTGTGGGCGCAATTTCCTCCAGGGCGAAGCGCCTGGCCGTGTCCTGCACCAAAGTCTGTTGTTCCGCCAACTCAAAATTCATGCTGCTATTTCCTCAAATTTACCCATCACTTTTCTTCGATGATCATGAGCACGTCATCATCCTCGACGATGTCGCCTTTCTTCACCCGTATTTCGGATACCGTGCCGGCGCAGGGCGCGTAAACCGGGTTTTCCATTTTAAGCGCTTCAATGACTACCAGCTCGTCATCTTCATCGATTTCGTCACCGACTTTGACGAGTACTTGCCAAATACTTCCAGCCAACGGAACAAAGACTTCTGTAGTCATGGTGCTATCCCTATTGCAGAATTGAAATAAAAATGCCGGCCGCAATCACGGTACCGATTACGCCGGCGATGTTGGGCCCCATGGCAAACATGAGCAAATAATTCTGTTTGTCTGCGTTGGCGCCTACTTTCTGTACCACCCGTGCCGCCATGGGCACGGCGGAAACGCCCGCCGCACCGACCAGGGGATTGATTTTGTTACTGGTGAATAAATTCATGAATTTGGCCAGCAGTATACCGCTGGCGGCGCTGACACTGAATGCAAATAAACCCAGAAAGAAGATAAAAATGACTTCCTTGCGCAGAAAATTTTCCGCGTTCATGCTGGCCCCGATACTGATTCCGAGGAAAATGGTGACGATATTCATCAAAGCGTTTTGCGCGGCTTCATTCAAGCGTTCGACTACCTTGGATTCACGGAACAGATTGCCCAGCATGAACATGGCGATCAGCGGCGCCGAAGCCGGCACCAGCAGGATGATCACCATGGCGGCCAGCAGCGGAAAAACCTGTTTTTCCCTGGTCGTGACCTTGCGGCCTTTCTTCATCCTTATTTTACGCTCCGCCTCGGTCGTCAGCAGCTTCATGATGGGAGGCAGGATCAGTGGCACCATCGCCATATAGGAATAGGCCGCCACGGCAGAGGCACCCAGCAAGTGCGGCGCCAGCTTGGCTGACAGATAAATGGTCGTCGGTCCGTCCGCGCCACCAATAATGCCGATGGTGGCGGCCTCTTGCAGCGTGAAACCCATGGCATAGGCGGCAAAAAATGTAACGTAAACCCCCACCTGCGCCGCCGCTCCCAGAAAAATCAGCCTGGGTTGCGAAAGTACTGCGGAAAAATCCGTCAATGCGCCAAGTCCCAGAAAAATCAGCGGCGGGATGACTTCCCACTCGATGCCATAATGATAAAAACGCCAGATCAGGCCCTCGCCCGGCTCCATCAGGTAAGTGAGCGGCAGATTTGCCAGCATGATGCCAAAGCCGATGGGCAGCAGCAGCAGCGGTTCGTATTGCCGGGTAATCGCCAGGTAAATCAGTATCAGGCCGATGGCCCACATGAACACCATGCCTGGCGTGAGCGCCAACAGGCCCATGTTTTCGAAGACCGCCATGTTTATTCTTCCTTCTTTTCCGTTTCCCGGCTGGCCAGTAAGGTATTGGCCTTGATGGCGGCATACAGCGCGGTCAGGCCCATAAAGACGCCGAAAATGCCATTGATAAAAATTTCGATCGCGGCCTGCATGGATCTACCTCAAGAGTGTCTGGCTGTGTTCCTGTTTATCCCTTGATTACCCGGGGCAACAACAGCTGGTGGCGGGGGCACAAGGATTTCGGATTCTGGTAGGCTGCGCCTGCGAAAGCCTGCAGGTAGCTGCGCAGATCCTGCAGTTTGACGATTTCATCGACCAGACCGTAACGCGCGCAATAATCCGGTTGTGAGTGCTCACGGTACTGTTGCGCCAGTTCATTCATTTTGTCGACTATGGGTTGCAACGGCCGCCCCGCATCTTTTTCTTTTATCGCCCGCCGCGAATAGGTCGCTACCGCCGCGGTTTCGCCGTGCATGACCGCAATTTCAGTCGCCGCCGTGCCCAGGGTGAATGCATTGTGCCGGTTTGCCGTCGGACCACCGAGGATATAATGCGCTGCCGCGCTGCCTTTGCGCAGCACCGCCAGCATCATCGGCACATCGGTCTGCTGGATTGAATAAATCAGCGCCTGGCCCAACCCCAGCAATTCGGCTTTTTCCGCGAGGTCGCCGACATCGATGCCCGAGGTGTCCTGAAACCAGATGATCGGTATCCGATCGCGACCGCACAGGGTCACGAACTCATTCATCTTGATCAGGCCCTGGCGGTAAAGCTTGCCGCCCATGCCCGGGTAGTCGGCATATTCCGGATAGCCCTTGCCCAGGAAGCCCTGACGATTACCAATGCAGGCCACGAGCAAGCCATCGAGCTTGCACAGGCCGGTATACATCTCCGGGCCATAATCCGGCCGGAATTCGATGTGTTCGCTGCCATCGACCAGGCGCGCCAGCACTTCATCGAAACTGTAGACCTCTTTCTGGTTGGCCGGCAGCAATGAATACAGGTCTGCAGCGGGAAACTCCGGTGCTTTTGGTTTGGCCACCTGGAAAAATTCGGGTTTGTAGGCCGGAATGGCCTGCATGTATTCCTTGAGTCCATCCAGGACACCGGTTTCTTCCTCATAAACCCGGGTAAAAAAACCGGTGACATCATAATGTGTCGCCACGGACCCTGGCGGACTGGCGCTGAATTCGCGGGTCTTTTCGATGAGTTCTTCCAGCATTTCCACGTCAAACCCGCCTCTCGGGGCCATGCCGGAAACGATGCCCACACCACCGACCGCCATATTGGCGTCCTTGTGGGCGATCAGAATGGTGGGGCTGATGCTCTGGTAACCCCCACCGGCCGGGTTGGTGCCATAAATGCCGGCGAGCACCGGGATGCCCGCCTGTTCGAGCTCCGCGTGGCGAAAGAAGGGTGTGCCGGCGCCGCGCCGGTTGGGATAAAATTTTTCCTGTTCCGTCAACTTCGCGCCGCTGCAATTGACCAGCCACACCAACGGGATGTTCAGGCGCTTTGCCAGATCGGTAACGCGCAAAATGTTTTCCGCCTGTCCAGCCAGCCAGGCGCCGGCCATCACCTTGTTGTCAAAGCCAATGACCACGGCCCAGCGGCCTTCTATCCTGGCCAAGCCATCCACCACGTTGGTGGTGCCCTCTGCATTATCGACAGGGTTGTAAATGCTGTGCAGGGGATGCCAGCTGCCGGGATCAACCAGGTATTCGATCCGCTGCCACACGGTCATCACCCCGCGCTGGTTCATCTGTTCCGTGGAGAAACCCGCTGCTTCCACATTCTTTTTCAGATCCTCCAACTTGCTCTCGGTTTGCCTGAGTTGTTCCGAACTCGCGGCTGCGCGTTTCACGCGTGCTTCCTTGAGCGTCTTTCCCAGGGGCTCCATATGTTCAAAGTACGGCTTCATTTACTTTATTCCATGAGTAGTAAGGCAGGACTTGCCGGAGACTACAGCAACAGCTACTCGATCGCAGACCCCGACAATTGATGGTATCAAAAAAAGCTTCCAGCGACCTCAGCAATGCAACCACCGGGAACATTACCATTCCAGGTAACGGCGCACCTGCCATTCCTCATTGATTTCCGCCAGCAACGCGGCGATCAGGCGTCAAGTGAGCCCACAAGGCTGACTTAAGCCGGCATATTTCCAGGGCTGGCCGGATCAGGCTGCGGCCGCGATCTGCCGGAATTCCTCGTCGCTGACCAGTCCTTCCTTCTTGGTACCCAGCGCTTTGACCTGGGCCAGCACGGCTGGAACCCGCTCGTCCGGGATTTCCAGGCCCAGTTCTTCGGCTTTCAGGCGGATGCTGTCCAGGCCGCTTTTTTTGCCCAGCACGATGCGCCGCTCGGCGTTCACGATGTCGGCCGAGTAGGGCTCGATCGCTTCGGGAATGTGGAACTGGCTGGCGACCGCTCCGCTTTCGCGCACGAACAGGTTCTCCCCGACCACCGGCTTCCAGCCGTCGACCGTGTACCCGCCGGCCTGGCGGACCAGTTGCGAGACTTCCCGCGCCTTGCCGAGATCGAGTTCCACCGGCACCTGGTACAGGCATTCCAGCGCCAGCGCTACTTCGCAGATATCGGCGTTGCCGGCGCGCTCACCCATGCCGTTGATCGTGCCCTGGATCCACGAGGCGCCGCCGCGCACGGCGGCGATGGCCGAGGCGGTGGCGAGCCCGAAATCGTTGTGTCCATGCCAATGGATCGGAATTTCGGGCCCCACGTGACCGGCGATGTCGCGAATCAGACGCTCGACCGCTTCGGGGGCCAGCGCGCCGATGGTATCGACCACGGAAATTTCTTCCGCGCCGAGTTCAATCGCCCGCGAATAAACGTCCTTCAGGAACGCCGGATCGGAGCGGGTCGCATCGACTGCGAAGAAATTCACCCGCATGTCGTTGTCGCGCGCGTGGCGGACCGCGTTGCCGACGCGGGTCAGGACGCTTTCGCGGTCGAAGCCGTAGGCCTGCATTTTCACTTCGCTGGTGGAGATTTCGATCAGCACCTGCTCGGTGCCAAGCTCGATGTGCGCGTCCAGGTCGGCGATGACACAGCGCGCGAAGCCCCATATTTCGGAAGACAGGTCGGCAGCCAGCATGCGCCGGACCGCCTCGGTGTCGTCTTCCGAGACGCGCGGAAATCCAGATTCGATGCGCCCCACGCCGAGTTCGGCGAGCTTGCAGGCGATCGCGAATTTCTCGTCCGGCGTAAAGACGACGCCAATCGCCTGTTCGCCGTCGCGCAGGGTGGTGTCGTAAAAACGCACCGGTTTGCTGCGGTCGAAACCGCCGCGGACCTCGTCGTGCCGGTTCAGATCGCTGATCCAGATCTGGTCTTCGCCTATGGTGTTACTCATTCAATGCTCCTTCGGTACCGCTTGCGGTAAACCATTCATAAATTTCTTCGGCGGTCGTAAACCACACGTCCTCGTGCCCGAGTATGTGGTCGAGCGCCGCTTCAAAGTAGCGGATGCGGTGCGGCGCACCCATGATGTAGGGATGCACGCTCATGGACATCACCCGCGGCTGGCGTTCGCCTTCGGCGTAGAGACGCTCGAACTGGTCGGCCATGCGTTCCTGCCAGACCCGCGATTCGTGCTGGTGCACGACCATCATCGGCAGGTCGCTCAATTCCAGATTGTAGGGCATCGCGATCATCGGCCCGGAGCGCGTCTGCATGGATACCGGATGCTCGTCCATGGGCCAGTCGCAGACAAAGCGGAAGCCGGCTTCGGTGAGAAAATCGAGGGTGTCCAGTGTCTCGTGCAGCCCGGGCCCGAGCCAGCCCCTGGGTGCCACGCCCGTGTACTCGCTCAGCACGCGGAACGCGTCGCTGATGTTTTGCTGCTGATCCGCCACCGTGTGCAGGGCCGCCTGCGCGTAACCGTGGCCGATAAAGGGCCAGCCGGCCTCGTGCATGGCGCGCGCGACCGGTTCGCCGGCACCGCGACAGACGCGCGCGTTGATGGCGGCGCTGGCCTTCAGTCCGCGCTCCGCCAGGGCGTCCATCAGGCGCCAGATGCCTACCCGCATGCCGTACTCGTGCCAGGCCCAGTTGGGAATATTGGGCACGGTGCTCACCCCTGCAGGCGAGCTCACGTATTCGCGCGCCACCGGCCTGGAGATGTCCCACTCCTCGACATTGACGATGGTATAGACCGCGATCCGCGCGCCATTGGGCAACTCCCAGCGGGGGCGGTGGGTAATGGCGGAGAATTCGAATCGTTGTTCGGGTCGGCTCATGGATGTTCTCGCTGTGCTGCTGAAATCGGCGCAAAGCCGACCGTTTCGGTTGCTGCCGTTGTAGCGGCCCCGGCAAGTTTGCGCGGCTTCACCGGTTCGTAGCGATTGTTCCTCTGCAGTGGCGTGCGGCCGGCCCCATAAATCAGGGCTTCCATGGCTTCGGGCAGCATTTCCTGCCCGTGGGCGGCGCCGGCTGCGCGGCTGATGCTTTCGTTCATCAACGTGCCGCCAAGGTCGTTGACCCCCGACTGCAGGCAGGCCAGGGCGCCGTCACGGCCCATCTTGGTCCAGGAGGTCTGGATGTTTCGGAAATGGGGATGGAGCACCAGCCGGGCGACGGCGTGCATCAGTATCGACTCGCGGTAGGTCGGTCCGCGCCGGGAACGGCCCTGGCGATAGATCGGGGCCTGCATGTGGACAAAGGGCAGCGGCACCAGTTCGGTGAAACCACCGGTTTCCTGCTGCAGCGAGCGCAAGCGGTCCAAGTGGCGCGCCCAGTGGATGGGCCGGTCCACGTGGCCGAACATGATGGTGGCGGTCGTCGTCAGGCCCACGCCGTGCGCGGTGCGAACCACGTCGAGCCATTGCCGGGTGTTGAGCTTGTCCGGACAGAGGATGTCGCGTACTTCGTCATCGAGGATTTCCGCGGCCGTGCCCGGCAGGGACCCCAGACCGGCGGCCTTGAGTTCCCGTAGCATCGATTCAAGGGAAATTCCCAGAGTCTGAGCGCCCTGCCAGATTTCCAGCGGCGAAAAGGCATGGATGTGAATATCGGGCTGGACCGACTTGATGGCCCGGCAGATGTCGATGTAGGTCTGGCCGGTGTAACTCGGATGGATGCCGCCCTGCAGGCAGACCTCGACCGCGCCGCGTCGCCAGGCGTCACGCGTCCGGTCCTGGATTTCCTCGAGCGGCAAATTGTAAGCCGCTTCGCGCAATTCACGGGGGCCCCGGCCTTTCGAGAAGGCACAGAATCCGCATTTGAAGCCACAGATGTTGGTGTAATTGATGTTGCGCGTGATGATGTAGCTGACCGTGTCACCGGCCACGGCTGCGCGCAACTCGTCGGCCGCCGCGCACAGTGTCTGCAGGTCGGCACCACGGGCCTCGAACAGCGTGACGATCTCTTTTTCGCTCAAAGCCTGGCCCTGCGCGGCGCGCATCGCCAGGCGGTAGACGGGGCTGGAACTCCGCGCGGCAAGGCCGTCGCTCCGCAGCGGTTGTTGCGGAACGGGCATCGTCGCGCCGGGGTTCCAGTTGTCGCCGCGCCCGTAGCCGCTGGCGTCGGCGCGGCGTATCAGGGCGGTGTGCAGGGCCGGGTCCACCCATTGGTCGATGCGCTCCACGTATTTCGGGTAGACGGGCAGGCGCGGGACCAGGGTCTTGTCTTCGGCGGCGCTGACCGCAGCCAAGCGCGCGACCTCGGGCCAGGGCGCTTCGGGATTCACGTGATCCGGGGTGACCGGTGAAACACCGCCCCAGTCGTTGATGCCTGCCCCCAGAATCCGTGCCAGCGAAGCAGGCGAGAGGTTCGGCGGCGCCTGGATATTGGCCTCGGCCCCCAGGATCAGGCGCGCCACGGCGATCGTCCACAACAGTTCCTGTTCCGAAGGCTCCGGCGCCTGCGCCATTTTCGTGCCGGGCTTGCGGCGGAAGTTCTGAATGATCACTTCTTGCAGGTGGCCGTTGGCTTCGTTCAGGCGGCGTAACTCCAACAGCGACTCGATGCGCTCCCGGCGGGTTTCCCCGATGCCGATCAGTATGCCGCTGGTGAACAGGACATTCTGCTCGCCCGCACTTCGAATGGTCGCCAGCCGCGCGTCGGGCTCCTTGTCGGGCGAGCCGTGATGCGGCTGGCCCGGTTCGAGCAGCCGGCGGGAACTGCTTTCCAGCATCAGGCCCTGCGACACTGATACCCGGCGCAGCGCCGCCAGGTCGTCGGCTGTCATGACACCGGCATTCAGGTGCGGCAGCAAGCCGGTTTCGTCGACCACGAGCTGAGCCATTTCCGCCAGGTAGGAAAGCGTTGTCGCGTGACCCAGCGATTCAAGTGCGGCGCGGGCCGTCGGATACCGGAGCTCGGGCTTGTCGCCCAGCGTGAACAGTGCCTCGTGGCAGCCTGCGACGGCACCTGCCCGGGCGATGCCCAGCACCTCTTCGGCACTGAGGTATGGGCTGCTAACGCGCTTCGGTGTGCGCGCGAAGGTGCAGTAATGGCACACGTCGCGGCACAGATGCGTCAGGGGAATGAAAACCTTGGGCGAGTAAGTGACCACCGCGCCATGTCCCTGGTCGCGCAGGCCCGCAGCCGTCGCCATCAGCCAGGGCAGGTCGTCGCAGGCAGCGAGCTCCAGCGCCTGCGATTCGTCCAGCCGGACGGCGCATCCAGCGGTTTCTTCCATGGCCGGCAAACCAGTCACGTTCAGTCGGCTACCCCGCACATGCTCAGCAGCAACTCGATGTAAACGCGGGTGATATCGACCATGTCGCCGATGTGCACGTGTTCGCCCTGGTGAGTGGAAAAGCCGCCGCCGCCGCTGCGTATGCGCCCGGCCGATCCGTAGTTCACCGTGGGGATGCCGTAGCGGTTCATGTGCGTGGCGTCGCTGGACCAGATTTCGGTGCCGATTTTCGGCGCTTCGCCAAGTTGGTTGCTGTGCGCCGAGATCACCGACTGCACCAGTTCGTGATCGTCGGGTATCGAGGTGCCCGGTGCGGTTACGAAGACTTCCACCTTGGTGCCTTCGAGCTGGGGATTTTCGCGCACGGTGGCGTTGACCAGATCACGCACCTCGTTGTAGGCGTCCAGGGGGCGCTCCTCGGGCAGCGTGCGCACATCCATGTAGATGCTGCAGCCGTCCGGCGTGCGCGCTCCGCGCCAGGGCCAGCCGCCTTCGATCGCGGCGACGTTCACGCGGGGGCGGAAGTCTCCGCTGCTGCGTTTTTCCAGGTACTCGGGTATCCACTCGTGGATCGCGTCGAGAATGGGGCGGGTCTTGTTGATGGCGTTCTTTTCGACATCCGACCAGGCGGTGTGGATCAAATGGCCGGGCACTGTGATCTTGACCCAGGTGGAACCGCAGTGCCGCGGAATCAGGCACATGTTCGTCGGCTCGCCGAGGATGCAGTAGTCCGCGACGGCGCCGTGCGTGATCGCGTACTTGGTGCCCACGCCGTAACCCTGGTACTGCGGGCCGTCGAAATCGTTGACCGGGGATTTTTCGATCTCGCCGGCCACGCCCGCGATCACCACGTCACCACCCAGCCGGATGCCGGCCTTGCGGACCGACTCGACCGCGGTGACGTAGGTGGCCATCGCGCTCTTCATGTTGAAGGTGCCCATGCCGTAGATCCATTCGTCGTCGATCACGGTGCCGCGGCATTCGTAACCGATGCCGCGGTGCGCCTGTTCGGGGCCAAAGGAAGTGTCGAGGTGGCCGTTGAACATCAGTGATTTGCCGCCGCCATCGCCCTGCAGGCGCCCGATCGCGTTGTAGCGTTCGTCGCCAACCGGTTGCAGCGTCGCGTCGAAACCGGCGGTGGACAACACTTCGTGCACGGCCCGGGCCATGTCGCCCTCGTAGCCGGTGGGGCTGGGGATGTTGGTCAAATCCACCGTCAGCTGCACCAGGCGGTCGCGGTCGATCCGGTCGATGGCCTTGGCGAGGACGTCGGGATGTATTTTTTTGCTCATGGAATATGCTCGTGTTTTGTTTCGTGTTTGTTTGGGGGGTGATATCGCGGTCACGCGACGATGTGCGTGGTCAGTGTGCCCAGCCGCTCGACCTTGCAGTCGATCCGGTCGCCCGGTTTCAGGTAGACCGGATTCTGCATGCCGGCGATCACCCCGGGAGGGCTGCCGGAGGTCAGTACGTCGCCGGGCTCCAGCGTCGTGTTCGACCACCAGGCCACCATGTCGGCGATCTTGTATACCATATTGGCCGTGCTGGAACTCTGGCGCTCTTCGCCGTTGAGCGTCAGGACCATCTTGAGATCGTCCGGGTCGCCCACCTCGTCCATCGTCACCAGGTACGGACCCAGCGGACAGGAGCCGTCGAAGCTCTTGCCCAGCAGGATCACCTTGTTCGCGTGTTCGCGCGCCTGGATGTCGCGGGCCGAGAGGTCGTTGAAAATGGTCAGGCCGGCCACGTAATCGAGTGCTTCCTCGCGGCTTACCCGGAACGCCTTGCGGCCGATGATGACGCCGATCTCGATTTCATAATCGAGCTGTTGGGTAAAATGGGGAACGGCCACCCGGGCGTCATGGGGCACCACTGAAGAGGGCGCCTCAAGAAAGCCGGTGGGATGCTCGAAATGGAAGTTGCCCCAATTATGCGACTGCCACTCGGGGGCCTCCCAGGTTGTCAGTTCTTCCAGGTGAGCCGAGAAATTGCACGAGGTGTGCATGATTTTTCCGGGCCGCGGCACCGGCGCCTGCAGTTCGATTTCGTCGAAACCGAGCCGCGGTGCCTCGCCGGCAGCGACGATGGCGCGCGCGGCGGCGAAGCCGTCCTCGCCCCGTTCAAGAAAATCGATCATCGAGGCCGGGAGCTGCCCGCCGCTGGCGGCGTGCAGGTCGATCAGGCCGTTGTCGAGGACGACGCCGATGGTTGCGGCGCCGGTGGATTTCAGTTTGAAGCTTGCCAGTTTCATAATTACTCGCTCAGTGTGCTGCGGACGGGCCGGGTTTCAGACGCGGAACGACGTGCTCGCCCATCAGTTTTATGGATTCCATGTTGTCGGCCTCACTGGCTCCGACCACTTCGAGCA
>JAVVFH010000429.1:0-519 GCA_032250585.1 Lysobacterales bacterium | reverse complement strand
GCCGCACCGGCCGATCCGGCAATGGGTGTTGAGTCTTCCCTTCCCGCTGCGGTTTCTGTTGGCCACGCACCCGGCGTTCATCGGCCGGGTGCTCGGCATCGTCTACCGGGTCATTGCCGCGCATCTGATCAAGCAGGCCGGCTACACGCAGCAAACCGCACGCACCGGCGCGGTCACCCTGATCCAGCGCTTCGGCTCGGCGCTGATCCTCAACATCCACTTCCACATGTTGTTGCTGGATGGGGTCTATGAAGTGATGCCCGACGGCTCGCGCCCTCGCTTCCAGTGGGTGCGCGAGCCCACGTCGGCCCAACTGACGCAACTGGCCCACACCATCGCCCGCCGGGTCGCACGACTGCTGGAACGCGAAGGCTTGCTGGAGCGCGACACCGAACAGCTCGATCTGGGCGAAGCGCTCGACGCCGACGACCCGATGCCCGATCTGGTCGGTCATTCCCTCACTTACGACACAAGACCTGATACTCCTCTAGCGCCAGCCTCCCTGCCACCGTAGCGGGT
>JAVVFH010000428.1:0-519 GCA_032250585.1 Lysobacterales bacterium | reverse complement strand
CATGACTTCCTGACCGACCCGAACAACCACGCACTCGACAAGGATCAGAAGGCATTCCTGAAGCACTCGACCTTCTTCGGCAACGAGATCGTCGCCGGAACACGCCGCCTGTGCCTGATGAACATGTTCCTGCACGGCATCGGCGAAATGACCGGCGAAACCCTGGTCTCCCCCGCCGACGCGCTGATCTCGCCGCCTGCCGAGACCTTCGACTACGTGCTGGCCAATCCGCCGTTCGGCAAGAAGAGCTCGATGAGCTTCACCAACGCCGAAGGCGAGCAGGAAATCGACGACCTGACCTACAACCGCCAGGATTTCTGGGCGACCACCTCGAACAAGCAGCTGAACTTCGTCCAGCACATCCGGACCATGCTCAAGACCAGCGGCCGCGCCGCCGTGGTCGTGCCCGACAACGTGCTGTTCGAGGGTGGCGCGGGCGAGACCATCCGGCGCAAGTTGCTCCAGACCACCGACCTGCACACCATCCTGCGCCTGCCCACCGGCATTTTTTATGCCCAG
>JAVVFH010000427.1:0-523 GCA_032250585.1 Lysobacterales bacterium | reverse complement strand
CCGTGCCGTTGATGTGGGCCAGGGGGTTGGCCGGGTTGTTGTACTGGTCGGGCATCAGGTAGGTGTCGGGATTCTCCGCGGCCATCTCGTAGGCCACCTCGATGGCACCGTCGGTGCCCTTGTGCCCCGGGGTGAGGATGAACTCGGAGCCGAACGCAGCCAGGATCTTGCGGCGCTCCACGCTCACCGACTCCGGCAACACCAGCAGCAGCCGGTACCCCTTGACCGCACAGACCAGCGCCAGGCCGATGCCCGTGTTGCCGCTGGTGGGCTCCAGCACGATCTTGTCCCGAGTGAGCTGGCCACCCTGTTCCGCTGCCAGGATCATCGACAGGGCGATGCGATCCTTCACCGAGCCGCCCGGGTTCCGGCTTTCCAGCTTGGCGTACACCGCCACCTTGGGGTTGGGATTGAGGCGCCCGATGCGCACCAGGGGGGTGTTACCAACGCTGGCGAGGGAACTGTCATAGACCGGGGGCATGGCGCTCGTTCTCCAGGCGGAACCGTGGACGGGAACGTGATC
>JAVVFH010000426.1:0-534 GCA_032250585.1 Lysobacterales bacterium | reverse complement strand
CCAGTCCCACAGGCCGGTAACTCAACTGATCGAGCGGCTCAACCGGCAGCTGCGGGGTTGGGCCAATTATTTTTCCTTCGGCTACCCGCGCTGCGCAAAGCGCTCGATAAACTGGTATGTTCGAAGCCGTATTACTGGTCATCTTCGTCGACGCAGTCAGCGGCCCTATCGTCCACCGAGAGGGCGGAGCTATTACCAGCATCTGAAGCAGCTGGGGCTGATTTATCTGTAATTGCGCCATTTGCTGACGTCTTGCGTGTGCCATTTGGTGAAGTTCAAGGGGAAGCCGGATGCGGGAAATCCGCACGTCCGGTTTGACGAGGGGGAGGGGGAATCCCCCTCCCTACTCCACCGCGAGATAATCGATTCTTCGCCGGAAGAGCAAAGCCGGATCTCCCGCAGAGCCGCGGAGCCCGCGGAGGGAACAATCTGAAATATCTTGATTTTCTCTGCGTCTCTGGTGCGCCAGGCCAAGCCTGGTGCGGCTTGCTGACTGAAAGGAGTCAGCCGTGATAATTGCCCGTTCAGCACGTA
>JAVVFH010000425.1:0-561 GCA_032250585.1 Lysobacterales bacterium | reverse complement strand
CTCCCATCCCCACGCATGGGCAATGATCGTTTCCAGATCGGCGTATTCAGGCGCCCATCCCAGCGCCGTCTGCGCCAGCGAGCTGTCGGCGAGCAGCACCGGCGGATCGCCCGGCCGGCGCTCTGCCTCGACAACCTGGAAATCGCGCCCCGTCACCCGCCTTGCCGTCTCGATCACCTCGCGAATGCTGAAGCCGTTGCCGTTTCCGAGGTTGAATGCCGCAGAGTCGGCGCCGGATTCAAGATATTCAAGCGCGCGCCAGTGGGCCTGCGCCAGATCCTCTACGTGAATGTAGTCACGCACGCAGGTGCCATCGGGAGTAGCGTAGTCCGTTCCAAAGATACTGATGGACTCACGTCGGCCCGAGGCGGCCTGCAGTACCAGCGGAATCAGGTGGGTTTCAGGCTCATGGCGCTCGCCGAGCTCGTTTGCAGGATCGGCCCCGGCGGCGTTGAAATAGCGCAGGCACGCACTCTTGAGGCCGTAAGCCTGTTCGTAGTCGGTCAGCAACTGCTCGATCAGCCACTTGCTGCGACCGTAAGGATTGATCGGCGACTTCGG
>JAVVFH010000424.1:0-580 GCA_032250585.1 Lysobacterales bacterium | reverse complement strand
CCCGACGAGTGTGGCGGCCGCCGCCTGGACGCAGGGACTGCAGTTCCTCGGCGAGACGTTCATCCTGTCGGGCATCGCCTTCCTGCTCGGCTCGATCCTGGCCAGCCTTCGCGAAGGAGGCGGCGACGTCCAGCAGGCCATGCGGGTCTGCCAGCAGCACAATACGGCTATGAGCCGCATCCTGTTCACAGCCCTGGCCAATCGCGGCGTCAGCCGCTCGGTACTCAAGGAGATCCTCGAGGAAGAGGGGCGTCAGGAGGTGGCGCATATGGACCGGTTTATCGGTGTGCTGGGCGTGATCGCGGCAACGGCGCCGCTGCTGGGCCTGCTCGGTACCGTTATCGGTATGATCGAGGTGTTCCAGCAGATCTCGCTGGTTGGCGTCGGCAAGGCCGATGCCCTGGCCGGAGGTATCTCCAAGGCGTTGAACACCACGGCTTTCGGTCTGTCGGTGGCTATACCTTCACTGGTCGCCTATCGCTATTACGAGTCCAGGGTGGATCGTTTTGTGCTGGAGATCGAACAGCACGCCCTGCGTTTTGTTGAACTGCTGAAGGGGGAGCGTGCATGAATCTGCGCC
>JAVVFH010000423.1:0-585 GCA_032250585.1 Lysobacterales bacterium | reverse complement strand
GCCCTTCGAGCGTTGAAAAGCAGGAATTTACCTGGGTCAACACAATGCTCGGCAACGTCAAGAATGCGATCCATGGCACTTATCACTCCATCGCCGGAAAACATCTGGGTCGTTATCTCGGTGCGTTCGCTTACCGCTTCAATCGCCGGTTCGAGCTGGACCAGATGATCGAACGGTTCGCCTACGTGGCCTGTCGCACGGCGCCGTTGCCTAGAAAGTTCGCTGTGATGGCTGAGATACATACGTAATCAGGTAAAGGTATGGACCACTGCCAGCAGCCGACCGTTGCCGGCCAGCCCCAGAGTCACCCAACGCTCTTCGGCTTCGCTGTGCTCCTCGTCGAAACATGATAGTGCCAGCGGGTCCCGGAACACGGTGGCGGCCAGTTCAAAACCAACGCCGTGCTTACGTCGGTTGCCGGCCGCCTTGGCAGGATCCCACTCGAAATGATACTGGAATCGCCCGCCCATTTAAAGTGATACTGTTTGCCAGGTCGGAATGAGCCCACAACGCCGCATACGGCGCTCTGGCGGCGCAGATCTGCGGCACAGCCACGACGTCGGAGGCAAGGCTTTGCAAGCACCG
>JAVVFH010000422.1:0-586 GCA_032250585.1 Lysobacterales bacterium | reverse complement strand
CAATGTCAGCGGCTGCAGCTGCGGCTGCTGCCCCAACTGCTCGGCGACCTCGTCCCAGACACCTTCAAAAGGGTCGTCACGGGTTCGCCATTCACGTGGCTTGCGGTCCCTGTCGGCGCCCTCCTGCTCAATCCGTCGACCGGTACGCTCCGAGATCCCTGCCTTGGCAGCCGCCGCTGCCTGGCTCCGTCCATCTTCTCGTTGATCCATGAACACTTTGACCTGTTGCTTGGTGGCCGCCATCCAAAACCCCTTTCTGGGATAAATGAGCAAGCAGCCGAGCTTAGTGGCAACCGGACAGAATAGTTGTCGTCAACCGGCCAAAGTAATTGTCGTCTAACACGATGACGAAGGTCAGACGTCGGCTGTTGCTGACTACCCGCGCGGCGACCCGCAGCAGGCGCTCACGGAAACGCCTCAGGCTCCAGCCCTGACCGGTTGCACGCTCCATGATCGCTCGCCCGGCATGCAAGACCTGATAGGCGAGCAGGTGCAACAGAAACAGCGTTTCGTTGTTGCGATACACCCCGGCCGCGGTCAGCGCCGGTTGATGCGTGTCGACCTCATGCCAGGGGCGCGGGCTGGC
>JAVVFH010000421.1:0-603 GCA_032250585.1 Lysobacterales bacterium | reverse complement strand
GTTCGATGTCTCCAGGTCACCCATTAACCAGCAAAGCCTGAGTTGACCAGCGGAGGAATTCTGTCATGCCCATCTCACCTACCTATCCTGGCGTTTACGTGGAGGAGATTCCAAGCGGAGTGCGCACGATCACGGGGTGGCCACGTCGATAACGGCATTCATCGGCCGGGCAAAGCGCGGGCCCACCGATGAACCGGTCACGATCAACAGCTACGCTGACTTCGAACGCAAGTTCGGCGGACTCGACCTCAACAGCAATATGAGTTTCGCCGTACAGGCCTTCTATCAGAACGGCGGCAAGCAAGCACTCTGGTCGTTGGCGATTCTGGTCGTTGTTTATTGAGTGACTCGAATCGTGCCCGACTCAATCATTTGGCCACCGGCTACCGGGGAATCCATACGAGCGTTGTATGTGATCGTGCCGACTCTACCGAAGCAGAGGCTGGCGCTTTCATTGGGCTTGATCGTGGCCGACTCCTGCTGTCGCCGGAGTAGACTGGAAAAGCCGGACTGACAAACCACATCTTCCAGCGCATCCTCGAGGAATTCCAGCTTCACAGGCGTGCTGCGCCGATTGACCCAGCGAACTTCATCGCCTTGCCG
>JAVVFH010000420.1:0-616 GCA_032250585.1 Lysobacterales bacterium | reverse complement strand
GTGCAGGGCACCCGCGTGTCGCTGATGGTGGGCGTGGTGGGGGCGCTGATCTCGGTGGTGGTGGGCACCGCGTGGGGCGCGGTGGCGGGCTATGTCGGCGGGCGCACCGACCAGATCATGATGCGCATCGTCGACCTGATGATGTCGATCCCCTACATGTTCGTGCTGATCCTGCTGCTGGTGGTGTTCGACCGCTCGATGATCATGCTGTTCGTGGGGATCGGGCTGATCTCGTGGCTCGACATGGCGCGGATCGTGCGCGGCCAGACCCTTAGCCTCAAGAACCGCGAATTCGTCGAGGCCGCCATAGCCACCGGCGTGCGCACGCCCACGATCATCGCCCGCCACATCGTGCCCAACCTGCTGGGCGTGGTGATCGTCTATGCCACGCTGCTGGTGCCCAACATGATCATCTTCGAAAGTTTCATCAGCTTCCTCGGCCTCGGGGTGCAGGAACCCTCGACCTCGTGGGGGGCGCTGATCAACGGCGGCGCCGACCAGATGCGCAACGACACGCCGTGGATGCTGACCTTTCCGCTGGCCTTCTTTGTGGTGTCGCTGTTCGCGCTGTTCTTCATCGGCGACGGGCTACGCGACGCGCTCGATCCGAAGGACC
>JAVVFH010000041.1:0-18873 GCA_032250585.1 Lysobacterales bacterium | reverse complement strand
CGCGGGCGCGCCTTGTCCTGGCGCCACAGCCAGACTCAAACGCCATTGTATTTGCGGTACACGGCACTTAGTGAACGAAAAGCTGGAAAGGCGCCCAGGCTTGGGCGCTGGACGCCTCTGCGCGCTGCATGCCGCGGTTGCGGGCCTTCCAAAGCGCCGTCCCCAAGTCAGGCTCCGACGCCAGTGTGTCGTAGAAGTCAGCGACGAAGACCGCCGCAACCGGCGCGTCGAGTCGCCACAGACTCGCGACGACTGCCGGTACCCCCGCGGCGTGGAAATCGGATACCAGGCCCAGCGAACTGCTGAAAGGCGAACGGCTCTCCTGTTCGAGAGACAAACCACCGAGCATGGCAAACTTCGCATCGAAGTTGAAATGACGCAGTTCCACTCCCTGCAACAATTCATTCGGCGACGCCCCGTCGACGCCTGACAGCAGAAAGCGCGACCGGTCCGGCCGTGCGAGGTCCACGATCCCGGGAATGGCCAGATGCAACAAGTCGGCCTCGACGAAGCGTTCGTCTTCGAATTCATCCCGCCTGAGCGCAACGCCCTGGACAATGTGCAGGCCCGGACCCGCGAACCGTCCGGCGAAAGTCTGAATATCAGCTGAAACCGTATGCTCATAGCTGAAAAGTTCCTGCTTCGGCCGTGGATTTCCGGCCAGGAACACGCGCAGGTTCTCCGCGAGATGCAGCACCGGCCGGCGGCGCTTGAGGGCCGCCAGAGAAAACAGATGGGTCACCTCGTGACCGGAAGCCAGGAATTCACCACGGATGCGCAGCAGGTCCAGCGGGAAGCCGTTCAGTCTGCCCGCCGGTACAAAGTAAACCCGGGATTTCAGCAAACCGTTCAGCGGCTCGACCAGTAAGCTTCCCAGTTCGTCGAAAACCCGGAGATCGTTAGCTGAAACGGAGCGGGGCCGCGTGCGCAGCAGATACCGGACCCGGTCCGAACCGCTCAGTCGCGTCAGGTAAACGCCTTTGTGGCTTGCGACCAGAGCATGGATTCGATCTTCTGAAAAGTGATAGGTCAGCAGCGACTCATCACGAGCGAAACCGGCGATCAGTCGCCGCAGGTCTTCCGCGTTCAATGTGCTTCGGCTGGTTTCATAGGCGCGTCGTTGCTCGGCGATCCCATCGCGGACCTGCTGCGCCGCGATGTCGCTCCTGCTAACGCCTGACGGGTCGAGGCGGGCCAGGTCCGTCCGCAGGTCGCCGCCGTTGCCCGCCTTCGCGACCCCGACGGGGGCTTCGGCAAGGCGCTCTATGCTGCGAACTCTTTCCAGTGCGAGCAACGCGCGCATGCCGTCCATGACCTGGCCCCTGGCCGCAGTCATCACCAGAGACAGGTACTCGCTGAAAATCTCCTCCCGCGTCTCCCAGTACCAGCCGCCGAGCACGCCCGGCAAACGGGCCCTGAAGAACCCGAGGTCGTCGACCAGGCGTTCAAAGCCCCTCAGCGCGGAACGGGAGTCGCCTCGGCGCAAATGAATCTTCGCCATGAGATAATCCGCTTCGAGCATCAGTCGTGGAACCGCACTGGCAAGCAAGCCGGCGTAGGCCGCTTCCAGGTCTGCTGCCGCGCAGACATGGTCCGTTCCCCGCTCGAGGACGGCGAAACAGAGCCACATCTCAGCCTGGAACACCCGGTAGGACGCACGATCATTGGCGGCCAGCTCACGGCTCCTGGTCAGCAGTTGCAGAGCCTGCGCCGAACCCGGGGGCAAACTGTGCATAACATCCACGGCCTGCTCCAGCAGCGCCGCGGCGCGCAGGGAATCGTCCATTGCCAGGGCCAGCTGCTTTTCACGGTAGAAACGCATCGTTTCATAACGCTGTTGGTAGCGGTGGATGTTGGCGAGTTGACCGTAGGACTCCGAGAGCATCGGAGCATAGTGCGGCAACGGCACTCTCGTTTCCGACTCCAGGATCAGGCTCGCCGCCCGTTCCATATCACCCATTGCGTAGTGCGAGTGGGCCAGTGCAAGGCCTGTCGGCCCCCACTGCAGCCCGGCACGGGTGGACTGCAGCAACTCCAGTGCACGGCCGAGCTCACGCGCCGCCTCCGGATAGCGGTAAGCGGTGTTGAAAAGGCGCCCCTGCTCGTACAGTGTGGCCGCCAATTCGACGGTGGAGTCCTGCTTTTCGAGATCGCCGCTGATACGCTCCAGCATCGCGATGGCACTGCCCGTTTCACCCTCTGCTTCAAACGCCAGGGCCGCCTGCGCGCGGACCTCGTTGGCAAGTTCCGAGTCGCCGGCCGCCAGAGCCACGCCGATCGCCTGGTCATACAGCTGCAGGGCCCTCGTCCGCTCGGTCTGCATTTCATAAATCCTTGCTTCGCTGTAAAGGGCGCGGGCCCGCTCGGACGGATAGCCCAGTTCGGCCGCCAACGCCTCTGCGCCGGCGAGTACCTCGTGCGCGCGATCGAGCCGCGCCGCAGCCTCGGGAGCATGAGCATCGCGACTCAGGCGAAAAAGAGCCTCGCCCTCGAGCAGCAGCGCGGCGAGCCGTATTTCGTCCCGTCCCGCCCTTCGCGCCGCAGAACGGATATCGCGGGCGAACTCCATCGCTGTCAATTCGTCACCGAGCCCGTGCAGCACAAGGTGGGCGGCATAGTACTCCGCCCACAACCGCATCTCTTCCATGCCCAAACCGGCGAACGCCCGGGCGGCGTTCCTCAGCGTGTAAACCTTCATCGCCCAGGTCGTGGTGTCACCGGCGTGGGCGGCCTCCATACCCGTCGCGAGAAATCGATACGCTTGCAGCAACGCCCCACTGTTTGGATCGGCCGTCTCGAAACGGATCAATTCCATTGAAATGTCGGACCGGTCGATGGCACGACCGGGGCTGATGTCGATTCGGAGCTGTCGCGGCTTGTTTGTGCTGTCGACGAACTGGTAAACGGGGCCGATACGCCGTGCCGGCACCGCTGCGACTTTCAACAGGCTGCGATCTGCGTCGAAAATCCGTGACTCGAATTCAGCCCCCCGCGCGGCGGTTTTGACGATGTAGTACGCACCCGGTGATTGATAGAGCAGGAACTCCGCCGGGCTGTCCGCCGAAATCTGCGGCTCGTCATCGGCCCAGGCGACGGAGGGCGGGCCGCTCAGCACCAAAAGCGCCGGCAACAGGAAGAGCCAATGGAATCTATTCACGCTTTGATTGCCGAATCAAACATCCGAATTGAAATCCAGAATGAGCCCATCTCCCCGATTCCCGATTGCCGCGCCGGCACACTACCGCATGGCGAACAGCGACATTGATAAGCCACCCGGGCACCGGGGTCAACCGCAGGACAAGAATAAAAGGGTAACCGATTGCCCGCCTGATTGCTTTTTGATAGCTTGCCCGGACGTATGAAATTACCCAACCGAGACACTACCGTCTTCACGACCTCGGCGATCGACCTGTTCGCCTCGGCGTTGGGCGCGTTCATTCTGCTGGTCATGATCCTGTTTCCCTACTACCGCAATGAAGGCAGCAGTGACGCCTTCGCTAAGACCGAAGACCTCATGCAGCAGCGTCGCCTCACCGCTGGCCAGGTCGAAGAGCTGCTGTCCGATCAACAGGCCGCACAAAGTGAACTGCAGAAACTCGACGTGGTCAACCGGGGCATCGAAGCGAGCATCTCCCGGATTCGTCGCCAAGCAGCCGACCTCAAGACCCAGCTCGCCGAGACAGCAGTGCCCGTGCCAGAGCCCGTTGAGGAAATTATCGAGGAGCCGGAGCCCGAAGCTCTGACGGCCGGCATCGAATTTTCGATACTGGGCCTGGCGACGGAGGCCAAACGTTTTGTCATCGTGGTCGACATGTCCGGCAGCATGGTTACCTACACGGACCTGATGATCAAGTCGGTGCTGGAGGTCCTAACGCCATTGGACGAGAGCAATGAGTTCGCCATCATCGGCTACCAGGGAAACCCTTCGCCAGTGATCTGGAGCTATCCGGACGAAGCCGGGCTGGTGCGGGCGACGCCGGCCAACCTCGAGGCCGCCCGCGGCTTCACCCGGTCGCTGGCGCGAAGTTTCTCGGGCTCGACGCCGACTCATTACGCGCTCCTTACGGCCCTGCAGTACCCGGCCGAATCGATCATCCTGATGAGCGACGGCGAGCCCGACAATGCACCCGGCTTCATCGTGCAGGACATTGCGGGTATCAATCGTTACGAGAAAAAGGAGATTCATACGGTCGCGATCGGTGATTACACGCAAAATCGCGGCCTGGTGCAGTTCCTGCAGACCCTCGCCCGACAGAACGGCGGCGACTTCGTGGGCGTATCGCGATGAGAATCCGCCGCCGCGGTTTCGAAGTCTATTCGCTGTCGGCCATCGATCTGTTCGCTTCGGCAATGGGCGCCTTCATCATCATCACCATCATCCTGATGCCGGATTACCAGAAGGAAGTGCGCTCGCAGGGCGACCTGGAATTCCTGGAGGAACTGGCCGGCAAGACGCAGGCCCTGCTGCAGGAAACAGAGCAAGGCCGCGAGAATACCCTCGAAGCGCTGCTGGCGGCCCAGACGCGGCACCAGCAGTTGCAGGCGCAACTGGAGGTCGTGTCGAGCGAACTGGAAACGCTGGAGGCCGAGCAGCAGGCTCGCAATGACCAGCCGCCGCCACCCCCACCCAGCCCTGCGGTCACACCCAACGAGGAAGGCAGCAACCTTGTGACCTTTCGTTTCCTGGGCCTCAAGACCGACCGTAAGCGCATTTTGTTCCTGGTGGACATGAACCGCTACCTGTCCGGCCACGAGAGCCTGGTAAAGCGTACCGTGCGGCGCGCAATGGACTCCCTGCAAACCGGTTACGAGTTCGGAATTCTGGGCTTCCAGCAGCGTGACGCGGGACCACGCTATTACCGATGGCCGGATGATGGCACCCTGGCCAGTATGAATGACGCCAACCGCAGCAAGGCAAACGACTTCCTGCAGGGCCTGACCGGGAAATTCGAAGGTTCTTCGTCGCTGCTGGCCGCCTTCGGAGTGGCCTTCGAAAGTCCGGCCGAAGCCATCGTCCTGATCAGCGACGGACTGCCCAATCCGGCCTTCAACGAAGGGCTCTCGCCCGGTCGACTGGTCCGCAGCATCACCGTCGCAAACAAAGGCGGACGGGAAATCCACGCAGTGACGGTTGGTGACTATTTCAAGTACCGGGGCACGGTCGAATTCATGGAGTCTTTGGCGCGGGCCAACTCCGGCGGGTTTTTGGCGCTTTCCGAATAAACTTCAGCGGCGTTCCACAATAAGCTGAGGGTGCGAACCGAGCGTCAAACCAACGGCCCGCCCCCGCTCGACCGACCACACGCTTCGAAAAGGCCGCGTACGGTGCGGTCCACGGAATCACCCGGAGTTGATCTCCAGTGCCTTGTTCATGCAGGCTGCTGGCCGGCGGTATCGGCGGGGGCGCCCGGTTGCCAGGCATGCGGCTCGAAGGCTTCGTCCAACGGCGTTTGCGCGATGTGATTCGTGTAGTTGCTGATTGTTTTCATTGCGACACCCAGGATGACTTCCATCACCTGCTGGTGCTGAAAGCCGGCGTCGAGGAATGCCTGCACGGCAGCCTCGTCGACCCAGCCGCGCTGATCAACGATTTGACGGGTGAAACTGCGCAGGGCTTCGATGCGCGCATCGTCGATTTTCCTGCCCTCCCGGATCGCACTCACGACATCGCCGGGAACCCCTTGCATTGCTGCGATCGCCGAATGCGCTGCAACACAGTAATGGCAGTTGTTGTACTCATTGATGGTGAGGATCACGACCTGCCGCTCGGTCGCCGAAAAAGACGAATCGTCGAAGATTTTCGACAGCGTCAGATAGGCTTTAAGCGTAGCCGGCGACTCGGCCAAAACCGCGGATATGTTCGGCACGAAACCAAACGCCTTTTCGGCCGCCTGCAACATCCCTTTGGAATTCTCGGGTGCGGTCTCGTGAGTATGTACTTCGAATTTTGTCATCACAGGAATACCTCCAGGTTTGGTGGTAGAAGAACGAGAAGACCGAACACCAGCAAACTTTATCACGCTCGTTAAAAACCCGCCGTTGGAAGTGAGCCATCAATCCAGCTTGACCAATACCTCAAGTACGGATTTCCGCGCTTGTTTGATCGCTTCGCTCAGAGTCTTTTCGGCGAGCGTCGCGGATGCCAGGTGCTTGCCCTCGCGGTCCAGCAGATGCAGATTGACGAAATGATCGAGCCACAGCCGGTGCAGTTCCGCGCCGGCCCCTGATGCCGGTGGTGGCATCAGGTACATCAGGTCGCGAACCATCGCGACCGTGCCAAAGCCGCGAATACGGGATGGCCCTTCGCTGACCTGCCCCTGCTCAAAAGGCAGGTAATAATAGCGTGCGTCAACAATTTCCTGGAGTTCACCCAGACTTTCCAGCACCCGAAAAGCGGAATGACGAATATTACGCTGATGTTCGGTGGTCTCGTTTCGCCAGGTGTTGTAGGCCAGCGACGTGACGGCGATAAAGATGCTGACCAGCGCAACGGAGTGATTGCGGATTTGCTTGCGAATCGGTATTGCGAACATGTTTTTCTTGAACGGCATTGTCAACAAGGGTCTTCAGAACGGGTGCCGTAGTGCAGCGCGGCGAGTCGCCATCTTAAATGACCGACGGTTTTTGCAGAATCTTTCCAAGTCCGGGTTCATCCACCCACCGATCCGCGATGCTTCTCAGGGCTCATCCCAGTCAAAACCGTCACCGCACAGCGGCAGGAATCGCAGCACGGTTTCGCCGAGACGCAGTTCGTCGCCGGCCTGCAACTCGGCCGGCGCCAGCACCGGGCGCTGGCCGAGCCAGGCCGGCCGAGCGTCGGGGCCGCGCTGAACGAAGAACTTGCGGGACTCGCTGTCGTAGATGACCTGGCAGTGGTTCTCGGGGGCAATCCCCTCGTCCCCGTGGTCCAGGCGGATTGGCTGCGAAGGCGCCCTGCCCACGGCATTCATGCCCGGATGCACCGTCACGAACCTGCCCCGGCCCGGACCCGATACCACGATCAGGAAGCCGGCCACCGGTTCCGCCCGCGCGCCGTCACGGACAGGTCCATCCGCCGTGCTCAAGTCCCGTGTACCGGTTTCCCGCGCTTCTTCGCCGGGTCCGTGGAACCGACGCGCCTGCGCGAGGTCAATCGTTGCGGGTTCGTGGTCCTGCCCGAAACGCCGCGCCAGCGGGTTGATACGGCCCGATTCCGCGCCGCCCGATTTTCCGGATGGGTTCCTGCCGCGCATCAGTCCCTGGCCGGGAGTGTACGAATTCGGAGAGCTTTTGCGTCGGAAAATCATCACGGCATACCTGGCCCGGGCGGCTTCGAATTGGACTGAAGCGGGAGTTTACAATGTATCATAGTGCTCCGTTCGCAGCGGAACGCGAAAACGCCCGCCACCGGTTTGGAGAGAATTTGCAAGCGCCCAGCGAAAACAGACAGGACAGCAAGCGTTGAACCGCCACAATCTGAAATCCCGGCCCCGCACCATCGGGCGCGGCAGCGACTGCGACCTGGTCATCGACGACGCCTCGGTGTCGCGCATTCACGTGCAGGTGGAAGTCACCCGCGAGGGTTACCTGGCCGTGCAGGACATGGACTCACGCAACGGCAGTTTCCTGTATCGCAAAGGTCGCTGGCTGCGCGCACAGCGGATCGTGCTCGGCTCCGACGATCGCCTCCGGCTCGGCGATCACGAATTGTCTCCGGGCCAGTTGGTCGCCCTCTTCTCCGGCATTCCCGGGGTTGGGCTGCGCGAGGGATACGCGGTGCGAGGTAAACCCTTGCTGTTCGATAAACTGCTCGCAGACCTGCCGTCGCCCAAAGTAATTTTCGAGCAGCCGCGACGCAACCCG
Organism: Lysobacterales bacterium; assembly: GCA_032250585.1. Lineage (GTDB taxonomy): Bacteria > Pseudomonadota > Gammaproteobacteria > Xanthomonadales > SZUA-36 > JAVVFH01. The sequence goes on along the minus strand of JAVVFH010000041.1, from coordinate 11,031 downwards.
CTGACCGGCACCATCGAGGAGAAACGCTAGTACCGTCACGGTACTGGTACCGATCATGCGCATCATTACGCTCACTGTCAGCCTGTTCACCGCCATCATCGTCATCGCCCTGCTGGCACGGCTCCTGCCGCCCTCCGCCGCAGCCATCGCACTGGATGTGAATCGCTCGACCTGGCCGCTCACGGTACAGAACATTCTCTGGCTCGCGTTTTTCGCCGGCCTCGGTGAGCTCTCGATCCGTTGGCGCGCGGGCCGGCTCGAAGAAAGCCAGATCGACCGCAACTACCTGCCCGAAGACGAGGAGACCGTATTGCGCCCGGGTGAGGACATGACGCCGATCTATCAGAAAGTCCGCAACAGCGTGTATCGCAACACCTGCTTCGTGCCGCGCCTGATCGAACGGTGCGTGCTGGGTTTCAACCTGAGTCATTCCGCCGACCAGACCAATTCGTTGCTCAACTCCAGCCTCGAGTTGTACCTGCACGAGATCGACCTGCGTTACAACATCATCCGCTACATCACCTGGCTGATCCCGTCACTGGGTTTCATCGGCACCGTCATCGGCATCATGATGGCATTGAACTACGCCGGCGACCGCGACAACGTGGCCAGCCCCGACATGCTGTACCAGGTCACCGAACGCCTCGGCGTGGCTTTCAGCACCACGCTGCTGGCGCTGGTCATGGCCGCGATCCTGGTATTCATCCAGAACCTTGTGCAGGGCAAGGAAGAAACTGCCCTGAACCGGGCCGGGCAATACTGCCTCGACAACCTGATCAACCGGCTTTACGCGCCCTGAGGGTACAGAACGCCATGTCCGGTATCCGGCGCCACTCCGTTATCCTGCTGCTGTGCCTGGGCGCGCTGGCAATCGTGCCGACAATGGCGCAGGACACCGGCAGCCGATCGCTCGCGCCGGCCCCGGCGATGCCCGCCTGGCTGGTGCCGGTATTGCGCCTGGTGTCCAGCACCCACGTCGAACCGACCACCGGCATCGTGATGCCGGGCGGTGAACTCGTGCTGGTTCCGGCTGCCTTCGCGTCAGCCGGCGATGAACTGGTGGTGCTGGATGGCGGCACCGATATCGTTCGTAACGGCCGGACCGCGCGCATCGTGCAGCGTTTTCCGGACCTGGGCCTGCAGGCCCTTGCGGTCGAGGGCCTGAAGCGGCCGGGCGCCAGCTTCCCCGCGGATGCGCCCCAGCCCGGCGCCACGCTGCGCCTGATGGCTTTCCCGCCCGCCGAGGAGATCAGCGCAGGCGCGCCGCCGCTGAATGTCGAAGCCCCGCTCGCGTCCGACGCCGGGAATGGCCAGGCGGTGATACGGGTCGAGACACCACTGCCAAACGTCACCGGCGCACTGGTGGACAGCTGTGGTAACCTCGTCGCGTCAAGCGTGGCGGACGGTGTCCAGAGCATGTCAACCGCCGCAGCGCCCGATTACAGGTGGACCGCTGCACTGCTTCGCATTGTCGGCGAACTGCGCCTGGAAGCGGTTTACCGGCCTTGCATGGCCGCTCAGGCCACGGAGTCCGCCGGGCAAACCGAAACCGCGCCGGAGCCGGAACCGCCGGCCGAGGCAGCCGAGACCCCGGAAGCCGCCGCTGGAGAAGTGCCGGAAGAGGAACGCCCGGCAGTAGCCACTCCAGAGGAAACAATAAGCGCTGAAACCGGGGAAGTCGAAGAAGCCGCGGCCGATGAAGTACTCGCACAAGATGAGCCGCCCGTCGCAGAGGCGGCAGAGGAAGTCCCCGACGCTCCGGACGCGACCGATGAACAATCCACCGGCCCGGCTTGGTCCTGGCTGCTGGTGCTCGCGGCCCTGGTCGCGGGCATGCTGTTCCTTCGCCGACGCAGAGTGAATGACCGTGCAGACGGAGCAAGCGAAGCTCCCGCAGAGGAAGAGCGCAACGATCGGAACAGCGTGCCCGGCACCGGGCGCGCAATCCCCACGCACGACAGCCGCATGTCGATTCACGGCGTATTGGCGGATGGAACGCCTTTTGAAGAATCGATCCCGGTCAGCCGCGAGGCGGTCGATCTCGTCATCGGCCGGGGCGGCGCCGACCTCAACATCGCCAGCCCCGCCGTCAGTCGCGCGCATGCGCGGTTAAGCGGCAGCGCGCAGCGGCTCCTGCTCAGCGACCTCGGCTCCAGCAACGGCACTTCGATCAACGGCGTGCCATGCCTGGAAGGCGAGACCTTCTACCTGGAACCTGATGACTGCGTGGTCCTCGGCGACGCTCAATTCCAGGTGGACCTGGAAGCCGAGGATGACAGCGCCAGCGCGAAACGATGAACACTGAGCGGTCCACCCTGCAGCCGGGCGCCGTCGTCGGCAATTTGCGCGTGGACCGGGTGCTTGGCCAGGGCGCCTTCAGCGTGACCTACCGAGTGACGGACCCCGGGCGCAGTGAGTCCTTCGCGCTCAAGGAATATTTCCCGCGCGAGCTGGGCCGCCGCCTGCGCGATGGGCGGCTGGAAGCCGCGGATGAGTCAGTTCGCCGCAGCTACGCAGAGGGTTTGCAGGCATTCCTCGCCGAAGGCCGCACGGCCGCGCAGCTGGAACATGCCCATGTGGTCCGCGTGCTGCGCTGCTTCGAAGCGAACGGCAGCGCCTACCTGCTGATGCCCTGTTATCGCGGAGAGGCGCTTGACAGCCTGTTGCGGCGTACGGGCGTGTTCAGCGCCGAGGAAGTGCTGGCGCTGGCCCAACCGCTGCTGGACGCGCTGGACTACCTGCATGGCCAGGGCATCATCCACCGCGACATCAAGCCGGCCAACATTTTTGTCACCGAAACTGGCGACCCGATTCTGCTGGACTTCGGCGCGGCGGCGGCGGATGTCGAAACACTGGGCAGCGAAGGCTACGCGGCCATCGAGCAATACGGTCCCTCCGACGGGGGCGTCGGGCCCTGGACCGACATCTACGGCCTGGCCGCGACACTGTACCGTTGCATCAGCCGCCACGTGCCGGTCGCGGCGCCCGAGCGCCAGTCCGCAGTCGAAGCCGGCGCCGCCGACCCGCTGCCGCCGGTTGACGGCATCGTCACCGCTAACGCCAGCCCTGCTGTGCAGGACGCGATTGCATGGGGCCTGGCCATCGATCCACGGAGACGGCCGCAAAGCGTGCGGGAATGGCGGGCCGCCTTCGGCAAGCCCGAAACCGGCGAAGCGGGCGGCCTGGGCCGACCCGGCCTGCCGGAGGGCTTCCAGCCCGAAGGACGGGAATGGCTGCCAATGATTCTGCTCGGCCTGTTTTTCCTGGCGCTAGCGGCGGGCCTGGTTTATTTGCTGACCGACCGCGGACCCGGCACGCCGGAAAGCATTGACAGGGATACCGAAACGATCGACACGCGGGATCCGGGCAGCGACGTGCCACTGCCCGCCTCCGCCGCGGAAACCGCCCGCTGGCAGGCCGCCCTGGTGACCGACACCGGCTACGCCTACCAATTGTTCCTGACGGATTTTCCCGACTCCATGCACCGGGAGAAAGCGCTGTTGCATTTGGCCAGACTGGATACGCAAGCCTGGGAGTCAGCGCGGGCCGAGGGCGGCCGGGCCGCGATCGAGGCCTATCTCGCGAATTTTCCCGGTGGCGCCCACGAAACCGACGCGCGCATCGCCCTGAACGAAATTCGGCTTGCCGAGGAAGCGGCCGAGCGCGCGCGCCAGCAAGAGATGCAGCGCGATGAGGCAGCCTGGGAACGGGTTCGCGCGGCACGCACGCTGGTGGCGGTGGACAAATACCTGGCGGACTGGCCGGCCGGCACGCACGCGGATGAGGCTCGAGAACTGCGCGCTGAACTCACACATCAGTCAAACGATGCACGCGCCTTCGATATGGCCGAAAAAACGAACACGATCGCCGCCTACCGCAATTACATTGAAGCCTTTCCCCAGGGCCAACGGATCGCCGACGCGCTGGAAGCCATCGATAGGCTGACGCTGCGCCCGGGTAGCGTTTTCCAGGACTGTCCGTCCTGCCCGGAGATGGTCGTGGTGCCCGCGGGCTCGTTCTGGCAGGGAACAGATGAGTCCGCGCCCGGTGCGCTCCGGATGGAAACGCCGCAGCGGATGGTGAGCTTCGCGCGCCCCTTTGCCGTCGGCGTCTTTGAAGTTACTTTCGCGCAATGGGACGAATGCACGGCCGACGGCGGCTGCACCACCCGACCGGTCGACAACGGCTGGGGGCGCGGTGACCGCCCGGTGATCATGGTGTCCTGGAATGACGCGCAGGAATACACTGCCTGGCTGAGCAGCAAAACCGGCCAGGCCTACAGCCTGCCCAGCGAGAGCCAGTGGGAATACGCGGCCCGCGCCGGCGAAGAGAGCGAATGGCTGGGCGGCGATCCCGCTCGCGTCTGCGAATACGGCAACGTGGCCGGGGCCGAAACGGGCTTCGGCTGGCAACATGACGCCTGTTCTGACCCGACCGTTGCCGAAACCCTGCCCGCCGGGACGCTGCGGCCGAATGCCTTCGGCGTGCACGACGCCATCGGCAACGTGGCGGAATGGACGCTGGACTGCCTGAACCTGTCATACCTCGACGCGCCGGCCGACGGCAGCGCCTGGGGCCAGGGCATCTGCGGCTCGCGCATGACGCGCGGCGGTTCCTGGTTCACCGGCACGCGGGAAATCCGCCTGCCGGCGCGGTTCAATCTCAAAACCGGCGACCGTAACGACTTCACCGGCTTCCGGGTAGTGCGGACCGTGGAGCCGCAGTGAGATCCGGCAGCACACAACGACGAGGCTCCCCGCAAGTTGCAAAACTGCGCGTTACGAGTCCCGTTCCGACCGCCAACGCGACCAGTGACTTTCTATCATGACCCTCCGGATGAGCCATTTCTCCCGCCAGATAGCCCTACTGGCTCTTCTCGGCCTCGGCATCAGCCCAGCCGCGCTCCCCCAGGCAAGCGGGGATGCCTCCAGCCGGCAAGTGGAAGAAAGTGAAGAAGCTTACCGCCGACGCATGGAACTCGAGGACGCGCGCTCACGGGAAGCCGGTTTCGCCGACACCACGCGCTCGCAAAAAGCCGAGGAGGAAAAAATCGACAACCTTCCCCAGGCTTCCCGCGACAACATCCGCGACCAGCTCGTGGACATCATCATGGAAAACGGTGAATGGGAGCCGCGCGATGCCCTGGCGGACTACCCATACGAGCCCAGCAAAGCGGCGCAGTCGGATTCGGAGCTGGCGAAGCAGGAACAGGAAGCCTGGGACGAGCAGATCGAGAAATACCACCAACGCGAGGCGCAGGCCTTCGGCGCCACGCGCCCGTCCCCCGGCGGCCCACCCGGCAAAGAAGGCGCGCAAGGCGATGAAGGCGGTAGCCCGGAGCAGTCCCGGGCGGCGGGAAGCGCCGGCAGCCAGAGCAGCGGGGCCGCCGGGGCGGCGGCCGGCTTCCAGCCTTACGATCCTGGCGGGCGCAGTTCGGATGATGAACTCAGCACCGCAGGCGTCTCCGAGAGCGCGCTCGATTTCCTTCGGCGCGGCCGGGCTGGCGGCCAAGCGGCTGCGGATGAAACCGAGCCCGCCGCCGCTCTGCCCGAGCCCCTCGATCCGGCTGCCGGGGCATCGGATGAGCAGACCGCAACACCGCCCGCGGATATAGCCGCTGCGACCAAAGCGCCCGACGGCAGCCTGCCGATCGAAGACCTGGGCCGGCTGCGCGGTGCGCAAGAGCCCGTTAGCAGTAACTTTGAGCAGGCCGATGCCACGGCCGGGCAAATACAATCCGAGACCCCCGAGCCGGCGCAGGACTCCGCGGACGCTGCCACTCAGGCCGGCGAAGAAGACAGCTCCCGGCAAACCGAAGCGCAGGAATCGAGCGTGGAAATCGATCTGGAGACGCCGGGTATCATCCCGATTCGCGACCTGGAAAAACTGGAAGGCACGGCCGGAGAGGACGGTTGAGCCCGACAGGGCCTTCCTCTTCCGGATGACGGCGCGGGCACAAAGAGAGGCCAACCGCGGCTGAAGAGGCGCCCACAGCTCTCGACCGCCCGGTGAGGCGACCATGGGTGGCTTGACCCGGGTCCGACATTATTCGGGCCATTTGCCGCGTCAGGAGGCCGTAGTCATTTCCTGCTGTTCTTCGGTTTCACCGTGCCAGCGGAAGATGTTCAGTTCGATGAAAATGAAGGCCACCAGCCACAGGAAGGCGTCCCAGAAGTCGAGGAAACTGCCCTCGACGCCCCAGTATGCGGCACAGACGAACAGCACCAGGTAAAAAAAGCCTTTCAGGTACTTGCCGACGCGCAGCATGCGGTCGGTCAGCACATTCTTGAGCTGGAGGAAAACCTCCACTTCGAGCAGCACCACGATGATCAGCCAGGTACCGGCGTTGACGATGTCGATGATGGCCAGCCCCAGCGCGGAACGCAGCGCCGCGGCGCTGCCGACCAGTTCCCGCCCGGCGATCCGGTAAAGTTCCTGTCCCTGCAGACTCGCACAGGCGGCCTGGTTCAGTGGCGGGTAATCGTCGAGGTCGGCCACGTAATTCCAGTCCATACCGGCCAGGCTGCAGACGTCCGCGAGCTCGAATGGCACGAGATCGGTGATTACGCCAAACTTGGCCCAGTAACCGTAAAACGCGTAGACGATGAAAAAATAGGCCAGTACGCGCACGGCCATCAGCAGCCACTTCAGTCCGCCTTTGAGCTTCTCGTCCGGGATCACCGCGGTCTCCAGTTCGAACAGGAGCAGCAGGACGATCCAGGCCACCGTATCGATGGTCGCGGAAAAAGCCTCGACGAAATTCCGCCAACTGATGTCGTCACCGAAGGTCTGGGCGCTGGCCGCAAAGTCTTCCTGGAAGAAGAGAAACGCGTTCCAGGCCAACAGAATGTAAATCGTGTACTTGAACAGCGTGAAGATGCGGTGCGCATGCAAAAACTTGCCGTGACTCACGTGGGTCGTGCCGGCCGGATTCATTGCGCCAGTTCACCGACCGCGCGCCAGGCCGCGTCGATCGCGCCGTTGACGTAGGCGTAAGCCTCGGCGTCAGAGTTGGCGATCGCCACCCGTCCGAAGGGCTTGCGGGCCTGGATGTGCGGACCCTTATAGCGATTCCAGTCGGGCGGATCCCACAGGTCGTTGTACTCGTACGCGTAACCGTGCGGCCAGCGATTGACGGTCAGCCCGCGGATGTCACGGGCCGGGTCGAAGCCGCCGCCGGCCAGCGCATCGCCCAGCTGGCCGCGGATGGCCCGCTCGTAATCCGCGAAACTCGTGCTCAGCATTTGCCGCCGGCCGTCCCGGTTCTGCTGCCGTGCGTCCAGGCCCTCGCCGGGACGGGCCGGCACGTGCACGAGGTGCACAATGATCGGCTCGGAAGGATCCTGCGAGAACGCGTAAGCGCCCATGCTGACCGGAAAGTCGAGGCTGGCGGCAGTGAAGGTTCCACCCGGAAAACGCAGGCTCGAAACACCCAGTTTCTCGAAGGCGCGCCAGTTGGAAAGCAGGGTGTTGGCGTACAGCAACGGCACCTTGACCAGCTTGCCAAAGGCTGCGGCCTGCTCGGGCGGAAACTCGGGCGCGATGTACGGCAGCATCGCGCTGTAGCCGGCATACACGACTTGGCGCGCGCGAACGTCCCACGCCCGACCCTGCTTGACGTAACGCAGGCCAACGCCTTTGCCCGGCGACGGACCGTCGTGGGCGATTCGCACTACCGTCGAGTTCAGCCGGATGCGGACCGGGCTGTCTGCTCGGTCCAGCGCGCTGTAGTCGAAGCACGCCGTGACCTGATCCTGCATGCTGTCGCCGGGCGCCGCCGCCGGAACCAGTGAGCGCACCAGCAAGCGCGCGATCCCCGCATTGCCGTCAGGGAAATGGAAGATATAAGGCTCGTTTTTCTCCAGGCCGTAATGCGGATCGTCTCGCGCCAGGTCGATCCCCAGGCCGTTGAAACCGGGCATCGACAGGAACATGGCTTCACGGGCCGAGATGCCGTCGGTGCCGATGCCCCAATAACTTTTCGTCAGCGGGTTGAACAGCTTGACCAAATACTCCGAAGCACCGAAATGCCGGCGCAGGCACTCGTCGTAACTGAGGGTTCGCAGGTAGGCCACCTTTTCTGCCGGGCTCTTGCCGGCCAGGAAGTCCCTGTCGTTGTTCAAAATCCCCAGCAGGGTTTCACGGTCGCGCGTGTTGGTGGCGATTTCAGCCGCGAAGCGCGCCGTCTCATCGGCGGACCGAGCGGCGTGCCGGTACAGGGCGTTGCCCTTCACCAGGCGGTCGACCCCGAAGGTCGCCGCGTCCAGCCAGAAGGCCTCACCAAGCCCCAGGTCCCGGTAAAAGTCCCGATCAAAGGCCTGGTGAAAGACTTGCAGGTCGATGGCCAGTTCGCGCAGCAAGCCGATGGCCTCGGGACTGTAGGAGGAAGGCGTGTCGATGGATTGGCTGCCGCCGTAGCCGATGATCGTGCGCCCGTCGATCGTGAACTCGTTACGTATCGCGTGCCCGCCGAAATCTTCGTGGTTGTCCAGCAGCAGGATGCGCGCGCCCGGGTTCTCCCGGCGGTAAAACCAGGCTGCCGCCAGACCGCTGATACCGGCACCCACCACCACCAGGTCGAATTCGCCCTCGCCGCTGACTTCGCCGGTTTCCCAGCGCGCGCCGCCGTGCGCCAGCGCGTGGGCCGTTTCGAAAGAGCCAGGATGCGAGCCGCGCAAACCGTCGCGACCCGGAGGGTAATAGCCTGCACCGATCTCCGGCGAGCCGTCGAAGCCCCAGGCCCGCTCCCAGGGCAGCAGGCTGGCGCCCAGCGCCACGGCCGAGCCCTGGCAGAACTGGCGGCGGCTGATCGCGCGATCCAGCCCGAGTTCGCGGTCGGTCGCCCGCTGTCTTTTCACTTTGGGCGGCTCGCGGCGCCTCACGGCAACTCCCGCAGACGATAGGCGCGGCAGGCGTCGCCGAAGGCCCGGAAAATGGCCAGCGAAACCGGATTGTCCAGCACCCGCCATTCCGGGTGCCATTGCACGCCCAGCGTGAAGCCCGGCGCCGCGGCCACGGTGAAGCCCTCGATCAGCCCGTCATCGGCCACCGCCTCCACGCGCAACTCGTCACCCAGACGGTCGATACCCTGGGAGTGCAGCGAATTGACGGTCGCTTCCGATTGGCCCGTAATCTGCGCCAGCAGACCGCCCTTTGTGAAAGCGACCGTATGCGAAGAGCCGTACTGTACTTCCAGCGGATCCTCCGGGTCTTCCTTGTGCACATGGTACTCCGGCAATTCGTGCACCAGTTGATGCAGGCTGCCACCGAAAGCGACGTTCATCTCCTGGAAGCCCCGGCAGACTGCCAATACCGGCATGCCGACCCGAATCGCGGCCGGAATCAGGGCCAGCGCGGTCAGGTCACGCTCGGGATCGTGCCAGGTGCCTGGCTTGCTGGGGTCGCCCAGGTAATGCCGGGGCTCGAGATTCGACGGGCTGCCGGTCAGGAACAATCCGTCCAGACGGTCAGTGATGTCGATCACATCGAAGCCACCGGCCAGCGACGGCAGCCCGACCGGGTAGCCGTCCGCGCCGTCGGCCACCGCCTGCAGGTATTTCTCGCCGACCATGTGGAAAGGATGCGGCCCCTGCATGCGCCGGTCCGATACCACGCCCACCAGCGGCCGATTGCCGGTGATGGTCACCGCTCATCCTCCCGAGCTGGTGCCGAAGCATAGAGGCAGAGCATTTCCGCGGCCAGAGTGGCTCCGGCCAGCGCGGTGATTTCGCCCACGTCATAGGCCGGGGCCACTTCCACCACGTCCATGCCCACCAGGTTTATTCCGGAAAGGCCGCGGATGATTTCCAGCGCCTGGAAGGTCGACAGGCCACCGCAAACCGGCGTGCCGGTGCCCGGCGCATAACCGGGATCGAGACAATCGATGTCGAAGGTCAGGTAGACCTTGTTGTCGCCCACGATGCTGCGCACTTCCCGCGCCACGGCCTCCGGCCCGTAACGCTGCACCCAGCGCGCGTCGAGAATGTTGAAGCCCAGCGGTTCGTCGTTGGTCGTGCGCAGGCCAATCTGCACCGAACGACTGTCGTCGACCAGCCCCTGCTTGACCGCGTGATAGAACATGGTGCCGTGGTCGAGCCGCTGCTGCTGCTCGCCCCAGGTATCCGAATGGGCGTCGAAATGCAGCAGCGACAGCGGCCCATGGCGCTGGGCATAGGCCTTCAATACCGGATAGCTGACGAAATGGTCGCCACCGAGCATCAGGCTCGCCGCGCCGGCGTCGAGAATCTTGCCGAAGTACGCTTCGACGAACGGCACGATGGTTTCGGGACGGCCCGGATCGAACTCGCAATCGCCATAGTCCACCACCGCCAGACGATCGAAAGGATCGAAATCCCAGGGCCATGGACGCTCCCAGCTGATGCCCGCGCTGGCTGCGCGCACCGCCCGCGGCCCGAAGCGCGCACCGGGACGATGGGTGGTGGCGGTGTCCAGCGGAACTCCCACCACCGCCACGTCGACGCCGGCCAGGTCGCGGCTGTATTTGCGGCGCATAAAACTGAGTGCGCCCGCATAGGAAGGCGAGCCCTTGACGGTACCGTAGGCGTCGCCGGCCGTGAAGGCGTTGTCCCACCCCTTTTTCTGTGTCATCAGCCGTTCTCCAGCGATTTCGCGGTCAGGTCGAGTGCTTTCCAGGCTTTTTCGACCAATTCATCGATGTGGGCATGTTCAACGATCAGCGGCGGCGAGACGATCATCGTGTCGCCGACCGCGCGCATCACCAGGCCGTTGTTCACGCAAAGGTCACGGCAGCGTGTGCCGGCGCCGAGATCCTTGTGAAAACGCTCGCGCGAAGCCTTGTCCCTGACGATTTCGATCGCAGCGACCAGACCGACACTGCGGGCTTCCCCGACCAGGGGATGGTCGCCCAGCGTCGCCCAGCGTTGGTTGAAGTAAGGCGCGCGGTCGTCGCGCACCCGCTCGACAACCTGCTCACGCTGCAAAATACGCAGGTTTTCCAACGCCACCGCGCAGGCTGCCGGATGACCGGAATATGTGTAGCCGTGCGCGAAT
>JAVVFH010000419.1:0-628 GCA_032250585.1 Lysobacterales bacterium | reverse complement strand
CGCCGTAGACTTGTGGAAAGAACAGCGCGAACTCGCTGACGTGCTCGACAACATCCAGCCGGTCGCCGCATGAACTCGTTTCGGCGGAGCCTCGGAGTCTGCGGCGTCCGGCCATCCATCACGTAGCCCGAAGTCCGCAGCCCGGGGTCCGTACACCCAAAACGTAGGAATTTTCCTACAAGGATTCGGGGCATATTCCGATTGTGCAGCTCGGCGCCGCGTCGTAGGCTGTTTCCGACTTTCGGAACTGGCTTGACATGCCACAAGCTCGGCAAAATCAGATATCGCTGGATGCGACGTCCACCTACCACTGCATCTCACGATGCGTCCGGCGGCATTTTCTTTGCGGCAACGACCCGCACACCGGAAAGGATTTCTCGCATCGCCGCGACTGGATCCGGTCCCGGATATTCGAACTGCAGGCAATCTTTGCCATCGATGTTTGCGCCTATGCCGTGATGTCCAATCACGTGCATCTGGTCTTGCGCGTGCAGCAGGATGTTGCGCTGAACTGGGACGATCGGGAGGTGGCCAAGCGCTGGCTCGAGCTGTTCGGCGGCAAACCGCTGGTGCGCAGCTTCGTGGCGGGAGAAAAGCTCTCCGATGCACAATCAAGCGCGGTTGCGTC
>JAVVFH010000418.1:0-632 GCA_032250585.1 Lysobacterales bacterium | reverse complement strand
CCAGGTATCGGCCTGGATGCGCGCCAATCTGAGCTTCTGCGTCCTGGAAGTGCCCGAAAAATCCGCCAGAATGCGCCTGGAAGCCGGCCTGATTGCGACCGTGAACCACTGCGCCGAATGCGCGCCTTCCGCGACCTGGCTCGGCAGATCCTCGCCCAAATCCCGAATAGCGGACTCGGGGCTCTGGCTGGTTCAGGGACTCGATGCCGAACCGCTGACGCAGACGGAATGGCGCGCAATCAAGCAGTCGCGCACCGCACACATCGCAGGTTCACAACCTACCAACGTCAAGACGCGACCACCCCGGGATGCAAAGCCACCAGGCCGCCCCAGAGGATCGCGAAACATGTCCAGAAAATATGCCCCGCTCGAAGAATATCTGCGAGCGGCGGACAAACCGGAAATCAGCCTGACATTCCAGGAAATCGAATCCATTCTCGGCCAGCCGCTGCCGCAATCGGCCCGGGACCACCGCCCATGGTGGAGCAATCCTCGCGGCTCCAACGCGCTGTCCCAGCAATCAGCTTGGCTGGACGCGGGTTATCACGTGGAATCGGTTTCTCTCGGCGAACGGGGATACGTCCGATTTCGTCGCTACACCAAGGCGCAGCACCCAGAGGCAGCACCAAAAG
>JAVVFH010000417.1:0-644 GCA_032250585.1 Lysobacterales bacterium | reverse complement strand
ATTCCGGCGGATCTGCAGGACCGGATCGAAGGGGCAGGAAGCACCCTCGTTGCAATGGGTGAAGAGACAGGCGTGATCGGCGTGCTGGAGCTTCGCGACCGCATTCGCCCCGATGCAAAGAGGATCGTTGCGCGCCTGCATGCGCAGGGTGTGAAGACAATCGTGATGCTGACGGGCGACAACGAACGCACAGCGCGTGCGGTGGCGGCCGAGGTCGGCATTGACGAGGTGCGCGCCGAACTCTTGCCAGAAGACAAGGTGAAGGCCATCGAGGAACTGGTGGAAAGCCACGATATGGTGGCGATGATCGGCGACGGCGTGAACGACGCACCGGCCATGGCGCGCGCGCATTATGCCATTGCCATGGGGGCTGTCGGATCGGACGCGGCGATCGAAACGGCAGATATCGCACTGATGACCGACGATCTGGCTCGAGTGCCGTGGCTGATTGCTCACTCTCGCCGGACAATGACGATTATCCACCAGAATATCGGTATATCGCTGGCAACAAAGGCGCTGTTCGTCGGACTGACCGCGTTCGGCATGGCCTCGATGTGGGGCGCCATTGCTGCGGATGTGGGCGTATCCCTGTTGGTGGTGACCAATGCGCTGCGGCTTTTGAACGGTCATCGGATCAAGGACGG
>JAVVFH010000416.1:0-699 GCA_032250585.1 Lysobacterales bacterium | reverse complement strand
CGGGCGGAACAGGTGAAGAAGCGCAACTACTTCACCCGATATGGAGAGCAGGCCCGCCGTGTGCTGGAAGCCCTGCTCGACAAATACGCCGATGAAGGCGTGGCCCACATCGAAGAGACGCAGATTCTCACCATTGCCCCCTTTACCGAATTCGGCACCCCGCTGGAAATCATCCGCGCCTTTGGTGGACTGGAACAATACCAGCAGGCGGTGCATGAGCTGGAAGCTGCGCTCTACCTTCCAGACCGTCATTCCCGCGCAGGCGGGAATCCAGGAGGGTGAAGTGAGGCAACCCTGTGTCTACATCCTCACAAGCCAAAGAAATGGCACTCTTTATACCGGGGTGACAAGTGACCTGATCAAGCGGGTGTGGGAACACAAAAACGATCAGGCCGAAGGCTTTACCAACAAATACGCAGTGCACCTCTTGCTCTACTTCGAACAGCATGAAGACATGAACTCGGCGATCACCCGTAAAAAGCAGATCAAGAAATGGAACCGGGCCTGGAAGTTGCGCCTGATCGAAGAGAAGAACCCGAACTGGGATGATTTGTACGAAAACCTGATTTGAATTCTTCCGTCGTCCCCACGCAGGTGGGGACCCAGAAGATTAAACCGCTGGATTCCCGCCTGCGCGGGAATGACGGCATGAAAATCAAGCCGGAGGAAGTGCCCTACGAATTGCCCCAAGGGTGGGAG
>JAVVFH010000415.1:0-770 GCA_032250585.1 Lysobacterales bacterium | reverse complement strand
GAGCGCTACGAGACCGCCGCGACGATCGTGACCTCCAACCTGGACTTCGGCGAATGGGGCGAGGCGTTCCCGAACAAGCTGCTGGCGGCCTCGACCCTGGACCGGCTGCGCCACGGCGCCTACCGGCTGGTGCTCGACGGCAAAAGCTACCGCGCACCGCGGCCCATCCACAACGGCCCGAAAACGCAACTTGAAAAGGAGCCCGAAACTGAGAAATAATCACCCCGTCTGAAGCGTGAAAATCGCAGGTTCAGGTGGCGCCATTAAAGCGAAAACGGGTGGCGCCTTTAGGGTGATCAGTGACAGGCGCAAGAACTGGTTGTTTTCCAGAACCCCGGCCGGTGCGCGTGCCAGCGCCAATCTCTATAGCCTGATCGAGACCGCCAAAGGCCACGGCCTGGAGCCCTACGCGTATCTACGTCATGTGTTCAAACAACTACCGCTGGCAGAAACCATCGATGATATTGACGCATTACTGCCCGGCAACGTCAAGGGTGGGGGTTTGTAGGCGCTTACGGAATAACCGTCGCGATGTGGCTACAGACAACGTCGCGGTGATCCGCCTCTACGGGCTTGGTTTCGGTTCTGGAATCGGATTCCCGGGAGGCGTTCGAGCGCTTCATTTTGTCGTTTGGCATTGTGGGACGGATTCAGCCACGCCGAGGGCGCGTAGTCCGGAACGTGCAATACGGTTCGGAGATCATCAGGATTCGAGCGAAATATGGAGTCTTGAATCTGTCGCATCCGCAAACCGCTGAAGAGTCTTCATG
>JAVVFH010000414.1:0-781 GCA_032250585.1 Lysobacterales bacterium | reverse complement strand
GGTCGCGCGCCACCTCGCCGAGCACCCCAAGGTCGAGTGGGTGACCTATCCGGGACTGGACGATCACCCCACGAAGGCCAACGCGGACCGCTACCTGGCCAACGGCTATGGCGGCGTGGTGGTCTTCGGCGTAAAGGGCGGCAAGCAGGCCGGCCGCACGCTGATCGACAGCGTTAAGCTGCTCAGCCACGTCGCCAACGTCGGGGACGCAAAGTCGCTCATCATCCACCCGGCGTCGACCACGCACAGCCAGCTCAGCGCCGAGGAGCTGAAGCGTGCCGGCATCTCCGAGGAGTTCGTGCGGGTCTCCGTGGGGGTCGAGGACATCGACGACATCATCGCCGATCTCGACCAGGCGCTGGGGCTGGTGTGAGCCCGGTGACGGCCCCCGGTCCGCACGTGTTCGAACTGGCCGGCGGTCTCGACCTTGTGTCGAGCCGCCGGCTCGAGCACGTCCAGATCGCATACGAGACGTTCGGCGAGCTCGATGCGGAGCGCGCGAATGCGATCCTCGTGTGCCATGCGCTCTCGGGTGACGCGCACGTCGCGGCGGGGCCCGACCGATTCGGCGAGGAGCGTCCCGGGTGGTGGGACCCGGTGGTCGGGCCGGGCAAGGCGATCGACACCGAGAAGTACTTCGTCATCTGCAGCAACGTGCTCGGCGGCTGCTCGGGCACGACCGGACCGGGATCGATCGACCCCGAGACCGGGAAACCGTACGGCAGCACGTTCCCGCTCGTCACCGTCGAGGACATGGTAGAGGTGCAGGTCCGGCTCATCG
>JAVVFH010000413.1:0-825 GCA_032250585.1 Lysobacterales bacterium | reverse complement strand
AGACCCGGACATCGCTTTAACCGCCAAAACAGCGTGGCCGGTTGCTTCCAGACTTCGCCATGAATCCGCAGGCTCGTCGTCTTGCTCCGCCGAATCGAGTTCGTCATCCTGCGGACCGCCAGTTCGCCTCCGGTTGCTTCCCACCCCGCCTCACGGCGACGCAGTTACCTTCGGCTACGGGGCCTTGGCCAACCCCGGTTCGGACTTCCACCGAACGAAGTGAGCGCCCTCGCGGGCGCACGGATCCCGGATCAAGTCCGGGATGACAAGGGTGGGTTCGGGATGGCCAAGGGTGGGTTCGGGGTGACCAAGGGTGGGTTCGGGATGGCCGCGCGTATTCGCCGTCGTAGCCCGGGTAAGGCCACAGGCCGCACCCGGGATGGGGGAGGCGCCACTACCCCCGGTTGCGCTGCGCTTACCCGGGCTACGCCACTTGATCGCGCTCGCGGGTAAATGTAATATAAGCGCACCTATATGTGATCGGAGCGCGCCATGGGTCAAGTCACGATCTACCTGGACGACGAAAACGAACGCCGCATGCGCGAGGCCGCCGCGCAAGCCGGGCAGCCGGTCAGTCGCTGGGTGGCCGGGCTGATCCGGGAGCAGGCGCGAACGCAGTGGCCGCAAGCCGTGCGCGAACTGGCCGGGCAGTGGCAGGACTTTGCCACGCTTGAACAACTGCGCGCCGATTCGCCCGACGATGCACCGCGCGAGGCCCTGTGATGTACGCGCTCGACACCAACACGCTGATCGATTTCTTCAAAGGCCAGGGCCGGGTTGGAGAGCACCTGCTGGCGCGGCCGCCGGCCGAAATCGGCATTCCGA
>JAVVFH010000412.1:0-892 GCA_032250585.1 Lysobacterales bacterium | reverse complement strand
CTGCTGGCGAAAAACCCCAATCCCAGCGACGCGGACATCGACGGCGCCATGCAACGCAACATCTGCCGCTGCGGCGTGTATCAGCGGATTCGAAAGGCCATTCACCGTGCCGCCGAGCGTTCCGGCGAGGTGTCCTGAGATGGCCATCAAGCGACGCGATTTTCTGAAAGGCGGCACGCTGGCGGCCGGCGCCTTCACGCTGGGCTTCCTGCTGCCCGGCAAAATACGTGCGGACGCCGGTGTGGGCGGGAAGGAACCCTTCGCGCCGAACGCCTTTATCCGCATCGATTCCGAGAACCGCATCACCCTCATGCTGGCCAAGTCCGAAATGGGCCAGAACGTCTATACCAGTTTGCCGCTGATCATCGCCGAGGAACTCGACGCCGACTGGCCGGCCGTGCGCGTCGAGCAATCCGGCGTGGATCCGGCCTACAACTCGCCATGGCTGCCGATGATGCTGACCGGCGGCTCTTCCAGCGTGCGGACGTCTTACGACGCGCTGCGCCTGGCCGGCGCCACCGCCCGGGCCATGCTGCTGGGCGCGGCCGCAGAGCAATGGGGCGCGCCGGTCGAGCGCCTGACCACCCGGGACGCGATGATCCGTGACCCGGACACCGGCCGCAGCGCGCCCTATGGCGACTTCGCCGCGGCGGCTTCCGAACGGGCGGTGCCGTCAGACGTCGAGCTGAAATCGCCGGACCGGTTCCGGCTGATCGGCAAGGACCACAAGCGCCTCGATTCGGAGCTGAAGGTCACCGGCGCCGCCGGCTTCGGGCTGGACGTCCACACCGTGAGCGAGGGCGTGATCGAGATCAACGGTGAGGTGAGGGAGTCGTCGCAGCGGGAGCGGGTGGTGGCCATGGCCCACAACGTCGAGGGCATTTACACGGTG
>JAVVFH010000411.1:0-895 GCA_032250585.1 Lysobacterales bacterium | reverse complement strand
CCGTCGCGGCCGTCACGCCGCGACCCTCCGCGCACCGCGCGGAGCACCCGCCCTGGGGATGCCGGAGGCGGGGATCGCCGTCGCGGCCGTCACGCCGCGACCCTCCGCGCACCGCGCGGAGCACCCGCCCTGGGGATGCCGGAGGCGGGGATCGCCGTCGCGGCCGTCACGCCGCGACCCTCCGCGCACCGCGCGGAGCACCCGCCCTGGGGATGCCGGAGGCGGGGATCGAACCCGCAAGGGAGTTTCCTCCCACCGGATTTTGAGTCCGGCGCGTCTGCCAGTTCCGCCACTCCGGCCGGCCGCGTCCGTTCCGGACGGCGCCGCGCGGCGCAAGCTACGCGGGCCCGCCGCGGAGAACCAGCCGCGTTCTCGACCGTTCCGTTCAGTCCGGCGTCGCCGGCCCCCGGCGCGCGCATCCCGCGAACTCCGAGCCATCCAGGACGAGGCGCGACGAATGGTCGAACTCGAACCCGGACATCGAGTCGGTGCACCGGGACTCGACGATCTCGAGAACCAGCGTGTGCGCCTCCGTCACGGCGCGCCAGCTCCGCGATCCGCCCTCCGCGTCCGGAGACACCGGCGGCACGGACACCGTGTCCTCGCCGGGCCGGACCACGCGAATGCCCTCGGCCGTGACGTCCGCCGCCCAGAAGGGTTCGTTGCCCATGGCGCGCCACTGGACTCCGGCGGGGAGCGGCCCGCCGCCCTCCACGACCGGCTCGGGACACCTGGACGTTTCCTGGGTCAGGTACACCCAGCGGTGCACGAACACGGCGGAATCCCCGGTGTCCTCGAGCTCGACGCCTTCCGCCACGAGCTCGGCGTAGACCGGCGCGCCTTCGCCGGCCACCGCCCGCGCGGCCAGGTCGAGATCCGCTCCCGTGCTTTCCAC
>JAVVFH010000410.1:240-1116 GCA_032250585.1 Lysobacterales bacterium | reverse complement strand
CCGAAAGCGGCATCGACATCACGATGCGGCTCGCGGGCACGGCTTTTACGAACTACGCGGGCACGGCTGCGAGCGATGCGCTGATCGCTTTGCAGAGTATGAGCGACGGGCAGATGGACGAAGTCCACCCGCTGCGCGACCACCTGGGCGCCGACCTTGTGGCACTGGTTTACCGGGGCGAAGGCTGCGGTATCGGCTACCTGTCCGCCGACGCGGCTTCTGCTTTCAGCGTCACGGACGTCGGCTGCCTGCTTGGCAACCGCACGCTGGCCCATGAGATCGGCCACAACCAGGGCGCGCACCACGACCGCCGGAATACCGGCAGCACGGCTGAGGGGACCTATAACCATGGTTTTCGCCGCTGCAGCGACGGCTCCGCGGACGACCTCGGCTCACCGTATTTCCGCACCGTGCTGGCCTACAGTTGCAGCGGCGCCGCACGCGTGGGGCGCTTCTCCAACCCGCAGTTCAGCTTCGGCGGCGTACCCCTGGGCGTCGATCCGGCCAGTGACCCGGCCCACGGCGCCTACAATGCCCGCAGCCTTAACGAGTCGGCCGCCTACGTCGCCGGCTTCCGCGCGGGCGCGGCTTTGACGCCACCCGCCGCGCCGGGCGCACTGCTGGCCACCGCCGCCGGCCCCGATTCGGTGGAACTCGACTGGCTCGACAACGCCGGCGACGAGGACGGCTTCACGATTCAACGCGCAACGGACGGCGGCTTCGACACCATCGCCAGCCTGGCGGCCGAAACGACGGCCTTCAGAGACGACGGCCTGACGCCCGACACCGGCTACCAGTACCGGCTGCGCGCCGACAACAGCGCCGGAAGTTCCGATTGGTCCGACATTGCCGCGGTGAGGACGGACCCGGCCCTGC
>JAVVFH010000410.1:0-230 GCA_032250585.1 Lysobacterales bacterium | reverse complement strand
ACCGTCGTGGACCTGGCGGCCGGCGACCTGTTCCTCAGCGGCCACGTGACGGGCAGTTACGCCGATACCCATGCCGCCGACGGCAAGGTCCAATCGATCACCGAAACCCACGATGGCGGCCCGAAAAAGCACCGGCGCCAAGGCTATGCCCACGCCTGGACCTTCGACGTATTCGGCGGCGCCGGCGGCAGCATCGTCAGTGCCGAGGCCTGGGTTTCGGGCAGCGAAGG
>JAVVFH010000040.1:0-19136 GCA_032250585.1 Lysobacterales bacterium | reverse complement strand
GCGCAGAATCCGTGCTTCAGTGGGTCGATGCGCGTCGGGACGTGGTGACATCGAAGCCTCGCATCCAGGCTTCCGACCGCGATCCGGTCGAAGTCGGCGGCCCGCAGCCCCAGCGTGAAACGCAGCGGTTGCGGCGGCAGGGGGAACCGACCCATCGGCGGCAAACCCGCGAACAGTACGATCGCCCGCGGCCAGCGCGCTGCCAACAGGTGCCATTCGGGTCCCGTGCCCGCCACGCCGCTGCGTTCGCCCCCAGCCTCCCGGCAGGCGAGTTGCTTTGCGCCGCAGCCAAAGGCCTTGCAGGCCCGACAGGGGCAGCAGCAAAACGCCAAGCCGCGCCCACACGGTGGTCAGTGCGCGGTATCCCAGTTCGGGCCGTAGCCCGAGTCCACCACCAGCGGCACATCCAGCTCAGCAGCTGCTGACATGCGTGACTCGACGGCTTCGCGCACCGCCTCGACGCGGTCCTCCTGCACCTCGAACACCAGTTCGTCGTGCACCTGCATAACCAGTTGCGCGCCCGGGCGTTCGGCCTGCAGCCAATTGTCCACCGTGATCATCGCGCGCTTGATGATGTCGGCGGCCGTGCCCTGCATCGGCGCGTTGATCGCGGCGCGCTCGGCGCCCTGGCGGCGCTGGCTGTTGCTGGCGCGGATGTCCGGCAGGTAGAGCCGGCGGCCGAACAGGGTTTCCACGTAACCGGCTTCGCGGGCCTGCCGGCGTGTGTCTTCCATGAATTGCGCAACGCCGGGGTAACGCATGAAGTAGGTCTCCATCCAGGTCTGCGCTTCGGCCCGACCGATGCTCAGCTGCCGGGCCAGCCCGAAGGCCGACATGCCGTACATCAGGCCGAAATTGATGGCTTTGGCCGCGCGCCGCTGGTTGTTGTCGATCTGCTCGTAAGGCACTGCGAATACCTCCGCTGCGGTCGCCCGGTGCACGTCGACCTCGTCGTGGAAGGCTTTCAGCAGGCCTTCATCGCCAGACAGGTGCGCCATGATCCGCAGTTCGATCTGGGAGTAATCGCAGGCCATGATCAGATGCCCTTCCGGGGCCACGAAGGCCTGGCGAATCCGCCGCCCCTGCGGTGTCCGGATGGGGATGTTCTGGAGGTTCGGGTCTGACGACGACAGGCGCCCGGTGGCGGCCACCGCCTGGTGGTAGGAGGTGTGCACGCGCCCGGTGCGGGGGTTGATCTGTCGCGGCAGCTTGTCACTGTAGGTCGATTTCAGTTTCGACAGCGAGCGGTATTCGAGGATCAGGCCGGGCAGTTCGTATTCGGCGGCGAGCTCTTGCAGCACGTCTTCGGCGGTGGATGCCTGTCCGCCGGGCGTTTTGCGGATCACCGGCAGTTGCTGCTGTTCAAACAGGATCTGCTGCAGCTGCTTGGGCGAGCCGAGATTGAACGGCTGGCCAGCCGATTCCTGCGCCTGCAGTTCCAACTGCTGAATCTGCCCGGCCATTTCCCGGCTGTGTTCGGCGAGCAGGGTGGCGTCGATCAGCACCCCGCGTTGTTCCATGCGCGCTAACACCGGAATCAGGGGAATCTCGATGTCCTGCAGCACCCTGGCCAGTCCTGGCTCGCGCTGCAGCCGAGGCCACAGGTGCCGGTGAATCTGCAGCGTGATGTCTGCGTCTTCGGCGGCGTAGTGACTGGCGTCCTCGATGGGTACCTGGCTGAAGGAAATCTGGCGCGCCCCCTTGCCGGCAATGTCCTCGTAATGAGTGGTTTGGCGCCCCAGGTACTTCAGCGCCAGCGAATCCATGTCGTGACGGCTGCCCGTGCTGTTGAACACATAGGACTCCAGCATGGTGTCGAACGCGACGCCGCGCAGCTCCACCCCGTACTGCGACAGCACGTTCATGTCGTACTTGATGTGCTGGCCGACTTTGGCCAAATCGGCATTTTCCAGCAGCGGCTGCAGCCGGGTAATCACGTGGTCGCGGTCCAGCTGGGCCGGAGCGCCGGCGTAATCGTGACCGACGGGCAGGTAGGCGGCCCGGCCTTCCTCGAGACAAAAACTCAAACCGACCAGTTCGGCCCGCATCGCATCGAGGCTGGTGGTCTCGGTGTCCACCGCCAGCAGTTCGGCCGACTCGAGTTCGGCAATCAGCGCCTCGAAGTCCTCTTCGCGGGCGATGGTGCGGTAATCCGTGACGTTCTCCACGGCGGATTGCGCGCCCAGCAATTCGTCCAGCCAGCTGTTGAACTCGTACCGCTTGAGTTTCTCCACCAGCGCCTGCTGTTGGCTTTCGCGGCGCCGAAGGTTGTCGGCACGCAACTCCAGGTCGAGGTCGCAGCGGATGGTGGCGAGTTCTTTGGAAAGCGGCAGCTGCGGCAATGCGGCGCGAAGATTCTCCCCGATTTTGCCGCCCACCTCGTCGGCGTGTGCCATCACGCTTTCCAGGTTTCCCCAGGTGTTGAGCCACTTGGCGGCCGTTTTCGGACCACACTTTTCCACGCCGGGGATGTTGTCGGACTTGTCGCCTGTCAGCGCCAGCAAGTCGGCGATCTGGTCCGGCCTGACGCCGAATTTCTGTTTCACGCCGTCGCGGTCCATTTCGGTGGCGGTCATGGTGTTGGTCAGGGTCGTGTGCTCGGTGACCAGTTGCGCCATGTCCTTGTCGCCAGTGGAAATGATGCACTCCATGCCGACCTCCTCGGCCTGGCGGGCCAGGGTGCCGATCACGTCGTCCGCTTCGACGCCCTCGACCTGCAGCAGCGGCAGGCCGAGCAGCTGCGTCAACTCGAGAATCGCTTCCACCTGGCCGCGCAACTCATCCGGCATCGGCGGACGGTTCGACTTGTACTCGGGATACCGTTCGTGGCGGAATGTCGGGCCCTTGGCGTCGAACACGACGGCCATGTGTTCGGGATGCTCCTCGTTCAGCAGGCGCCTGAGCATGTTGGCCACGCCCAGCAGCGCACCGGTCGGTTCTCCGCGGCTGTTGGTCAGGTTGGGGAGCGCATGAAAAGCCCGGTACAGATAGGAAGAGCCATCGACGAGATACAGCCTGGGTTTTTTGCTCATATTCTGTCTGGAATCATTTGAATGATTGGCCGGTCTGTTATCATGAAATGCCGGGATATGGCATTGGCGCGGAACAGCCCAAGGCACTGTTCAGTCTAACCCAGCGGGAGATAAAAGCGATGAGAAACCGGAATCGGATGACATGGATTAAGGGCATGGGCGCCATGCTGGCGGCAGCCCTGTCAATCACGGGTGCGTCGTCCCTGCTGGCCCAGGAAGACCTGGAAAAGCCGCCGCCCATTCCGCCGGCGGAGACTGAAGACGTCCCGATTCCGCCCAAGATCCAGGACGAGGAGATCGAGCCTGTCGTCACGATTCGCGAGGAAGAAGATCGCCTTGTCGAGGAATACCGCCGCAACGGCCAGATTTACATGGTCAAGGTGACCCCGCGCGGCGGCGTCCCCTATTACTACATCGACACCGACGGCGACGGCCAACTCGAAATCGATGTCGACGATCAGGCGCTGGACCCGGTGCAGCCCGTGCATTGGAAAATCAAGGAATGGGATTAGAAGCTTGTTCTGCGGCGCTGGTCCGCGTTGCGGGCCGCGCCGTCGCCTGGCTGACCCTGGCGATGGTCGTGCTCACTTTCGCGGTTGTCTGCCTGCGCTACGGTTTGAACCAGGGTTGGATCTGGATGCAGGAAAGCATCACCTACCTGCACGCGCTGGTTTTCATGGTGGCGGTTGCCTGGGCGTTCCAGACGGACGATCACGTGCGCGTCGATATCTTCTATCGCGACCGTTCCGAACGTCATAAAGCCTGGATCAACCTGCTCGGCACGGTGTTTTTCCTGCTGCCTTTCAGCGCGTTTTTGCTGTACATCGGCTGGGATTATGTGGCCGCCTCCTGGCGAACCTGGGAGTCTTCGCGCGAGGCCGGCGGCCTGCCGCTGGTCTGGCTGCTGAAAAGCCTGATCCTGGTCATGCCGGCCTTGCTGCTGCTGCAGTCCTACAGCACGCTGCGCTCGTGCATCGGCAGCTTGCGGTCCGGCTGGCGGGAATGAGGGCACTGCGCCGGCAAAAAGTCGATGCTGTTCTGGACCGCAGACAACCCGATTTGACCGTTCTGGCCGAGAGCCTGCACAAACCCCGTAACTTTTCCGCCATCGTGCGCAGCTGCGACGCGGTGGGCATCAACGAACTGCACGCCGTGCCCGGCGAAAGCGGCCTGGCGATTCACTGGAAAACTTCCCAGGGCGCCGAGAAATGGGTCCGTGTCAGGCCTCACGAAGACGTGCGCTCGGCCTGCAGTCACCTCCGGGCGCAGGGCTTTCAGCTGGTGGCGGCGAACCCTGCACCGGGCGCCGTGGATTACCGCGAGTTCGACTTCACTGCTCCGGTCGCGCTGATGGTCGGCACCGAACTGTTCGGCGTCAGCGATGCGGCGCTGGCCGAGGCCGATCAGCAGGTCAGTCTGCCGATGAAGGGCATGACCCAGTCGCTGAATGTGTCGGTTGCCTGTGCCATCGTGCTGTACGAAGCGATGCGCCAGCGTGAAGCCGCCGGCATGTATGCGCAGCGGCGGCTCGAAGAGCCGGAATGGTCACGCCAGCGCCTCGAATGGCTATACCCGCAGGTGGCGCGGTTTTGCCGCGAGCGCGGCTTCGAATACCCACAGCTGGACGAGGCCGGCAAGGTCATCGGCGACTTCCCCCGGGGACGGCCCAGCTGAGCGTCTGGGTATCGGGTGCCGCCACGTTCGGCGGTCGAATCCAACCGGCGTTGCGGGGGGGCTATTATTCGTGACGCAGCGTGGCCAGCACGGGCGCCGTAGCGGGCGAGTTACCTGTCCAAAGCTCGAACGACAGCGCTGCCTGGCGTACCAGCATCCCCAGGCCGTCCCGGTAAGCCACGCCAAGACGCGCGCACAGGCTTGCCAGCGGCTGCGCGGCCCGACCGTAATTGAGGTCACAGCACAGGCCGCCGGCTTCGAACCAGGAAGCGGTCAGTTCCGGCGCGACACCGTCGTGGCCAAGCGATGTGGCATTGATCACCAGGTCAAAGGGGCCGGCGCGCTCGGCCTCGGCCGGCGTGCGGGCTTCGACGGTACCGAGGTCCGCATGCGATTCGGCCAGCGCAACAGCGCGTTCGCGGGTCCGGTTGACGATCACGACGCGGCGCGGGCCGTGCGCCAGCAGCGCGGCCAGCACGCCGGCCGCGGCGCCACCGGCTCCAAGCAGGCAGACCCTGCCGCCGGTCAGCCGCACACCGGGCAGGCCTTCGAGGTCTGCCAATAAACCGGCACCGTCGGTGTTGTCGGCATACCACTCATGCGGTTCGAACAGCAACGTATTGGCCGCCCCCGCGCGCCGCGCCAACTCGCTGGCGCGGTCGGCGAGTTCGTAAGCCCGCGTCTTGAAAGGTACAGTGACATTGCAGCCGCGGGCGCCCTGCGCGGCGAATTTAAGCACCCGCTCCGCGAAGGTCGCGGCGGATGCCTCGATGGCGCGGTAGTCCACGTCCAGCCCGAACTGCCGCGCAAACAGACAGTGGATACGTGGCGACAGGGAGTGTGCGACCGGTGCGCCGAAGACCGCCAGGCGGATCACTGGTGATCCTTGATCCACTGGGCCGCCTGTACGGCGTAGTAGCTGAGAATGCCGTCCGCGCCGGCACGCCGGATGCAGGTCAAGGCTTCCATGACCGCCGCTTCCTCGTCCAGCCAGCCGTTCAGCGCGGCGGCTTTGAGCATCGCGTACTCGCCGGAAACCTGGTAGGCGAAGGTCGGCACGCCGAAGTTCGTCTTGACCCGGTGGATGATGTCCAGGTACGGCATGGCCGGCTTGATCATCACCATGTCGGCGCCTTCGTCCAGATCGAGTCGCACTTCATGCAGCGCTTCGTCGCCGTTGGCCGGGTCCATCTGGTAGGAGTACTTGTTGGCACCCGCCAGGTTCGACGCCGAACCGACCGCGTCGCGGAACGGCCCGTAAAAACTGGAGGCGTATTTAGCCGCGTAGGCCAGTATTTGCCTGTTCGGGAACCCTTCTGTTTCCAGCGCCTGGCGGATCGCGCCGACGCGCCCGTCCATCATGTCCGAAGGCGCCAGCACGTCGGCGCCGGCCGCTGCGTGTGACAGCGCCTGCTTGACCAGCACGTCCACCGTCTCGTCGTTGACCACGTAGCCGTTCTCGTCGACCAGGCCGTCCTGGCCGTGCGAGGTGAACGGGTCCAGCGCGACGTCCGTGATCACACCGAGCTCCGGGAAACGCTTTTTCAGCGCCAGCACCGCGCGCTGCGCCAGGCCTTCGGGGTTCCACGCTTCACGCGCGTCATCGGATTTGCAGTCCGCACCGACCACCGGGAACAGCGCGATCGCCGGAACGCCGAGCTCCAGGCAGCGTTCGGCGGCCGGCAGCAAGCGGTCGATGGTCATGCGCTCGACGCCGGGCATGGATTTGACCGGCTCGACGGCCTGGTCACCTTCGAGCACGAACACCGGCCAGATCAGATCGCTGGTGGTCAATTGCGTTTCCCGCATCATCCGCCGGGAGAATTCATGGGCGCGCATGCGCCGCATGCGGGTGGCCGGAAAAGTCATCATGTTGTCGTTCCCTGCATTAATCCGTCGATTCTATCCTGTCGTCGGCACGCGGTCAGCCGATCCTTCGTATCGGCCATGATCCGCTGCGCCGAGGGCGGATTTTTCACTGCGTTTCGAACCAGTCGTTGAGCTGCGCGATCAGTTCCTGCAGCCCGTCGTTTTTCTTGGCGGAAAACACCTGCGCGCTTGAGCCCGGCGGCAGGTTCTGCCGAACCTGATGCAACGCCGCCTGCGCCGGCCCGCGGTTGAGCTTGTCGGCCTTGGTCAGCAGCACGTGGCAGGGCACGGCCGATTGCGAGCACCAGCGCAGCATCTGTTCATCGAACTCGCGCATCGGGTGCCGAATGTCCATCACCAGCACTACGCCGCGCAGCGATTGACGCTGGTTGAAGTACAACTGCATGACGTGGCGCCAGTGCGCCCTGAGTTTTTCCGGAACCTTGGCATAACCGTAGCCGGGCAGATCGGCGATCCGGCGGTTCTCGCCCACGCTGAAGATTACGATCTGCTGGGTGCGCCCCGGGGTCTTGCTGGTACGCGCCAGCGATTTCTGCGTCGTCAAGGCGTTGATCGCACTCGACTTGCCGGCGTTCGACCGGCCTGCAAACGCGACCTCGTAACCGCTGTCGGCGGGCAATTGTTTCAGCGTATGGGCGCTGATGACGTACTCGGCCTGCCGATAAGGATTGTTTTTTAAGAATCCGGATGCCATCTCTATGCCTGGATATGCTGGAAGGTAGGCTTGTAAACCGCGATAATACCGGGCCATTCTAGCCCGAATACCGTTCAATACGTTTCCAGGAGATCGCAAAATGAAGGTTTTCTTCCAGGTCGCAGCGTGTTTGCTGCTGATCAGCAGCTTGCAGGCTGTGGCCCAGGGCGATGCACAAGCCGGTCAGGCCAAGTCGGCCGTTTGTGCCGCCTGCCACGGCTTCGACGGCAACAGCACCGTTCCGAACTGGCCGAAGCTTGCGGGCCAGCATGAAACGTATCTGGTTCGGCAGATCACGCTGATCCAGTCCGGCCACCGACAGGTGCCGGAGATGACGGCGATCGTCGCCGGCCTTTCCGCGCAGGACATCCAGGATCTCGCCGCTTACTACGCCAGCCTCGAGAACAACGGTGGTGTTGCCGACGAGGCCCTGGTGGAGACCGGCAAGCGTCTTTTCATGGCGGGCAACGCGGAAACGGGCACGCCGGCCTGTGCGGCCTGTCATGGACCGGCCGGCGAGGGCAATCCCCTTGCGGTTTATCCCGCGCTGGCCGGCCAGCACGCCGTCTACACCGCCAAGATGCTGCGGCAATACCGAGACGGCGTGAATTGGGGCGCGACGGACGCACCCAGTCATGTGATGAACGGCACCTCGAAGTATCTGAGCGACGAGGAAATCGATGCGGTGGCCAGCTATATTCAGGGCCTGTACCGCAAATTTGAGTGAACCGAGATCGTGGTTGGAGGTCAGTACAGGGTACGCACTGAATGATCGCCCGGCCCGGGAGTACCACAATGAGCAGAAACGTTGTCTTCAAGACCCTCTTCTTCGCTGCGGCCCTGCTGTTGGCGGCCAACACGGCTAATGCCCAGTCGGCCCCGAAATACCAGGAGGGCCTGCATTATTTCCTGATCGACTCGGCGGCGGCGATGAAGGCCGACAAGATCGAACTCGCCGAGTTCTTCAGTTACCTGTGTACGCACTGCAACACTTTCGATCCCTACATTGAAAACTGGAAACAGCGCAAACCCGACTACGTCGAGTTCCGGCGCATCCCGGTCGTTTTCGGCCGCGGTTCCTGGGAACTGTATGCGCGCGGCTACGTGACGGCGGACATGATGGGCGTCGCGGAGCAGGCCCACGCCCCGTTGATGGACGAACTCTGGGACAAGAAGAACGTCCTGCGCACGATGGATGAGCTGGCCGCGTTTTACAGCCAGTTCGGCATCGACCAGGAGCGTTTCCTCGCCACCTCCCGTTCCTTCGCCGTAGACGGCAGGATGCGCAAGGAACAGCGCATGGCTGCAGATTTCGGCATTCAGGGCACGCCCTCGCTGGTGCTCAGCGGCAAGTACCGTATCGCCGGCAGCGCCGCGGTGCCGAGCTACGACGTGATGCTGGACGTCGTTAATTTTCTGATTGAGAAAGAGGCAGCCGCACTGCAAAGTGCCGATGCGAGTGCAGAGGCTCGGGAAGGCCGCGAGAACGAAGGCGCTTGAAACGGGGGCAACCGCAGCCGCAAGCCACAGTTTCGACCGCTTCCCGCAGTTGGCGACTCGGTTATCATCAACGGGTGAATCACTCCGCAACCCCAGGGCAAGAGCGACAGAAAATCCGCCTGCTGAGTTTCAATATCCAGGCGGGTACGACAACCGCACGCTACCATCAGTACCTGACCCACAGCTGGCGTCAGGTGCTGCCGCATTCGCAACGCTCCCAAAACCTCGATGCCATCGCCAAGTTGGTGCAGCCCTATGACATGATCGCGCTGCAGGAAGTGGATTCCGGCAGCTTGCGTTCGGGTTATATCAATCAGTCCCGTTATCTTGCCACGCACGCCGGCATGCCGTTCTGGTGCCACCAGTCCAATCGCAAAGTGGGTACGGTGGCGCATGCCGGTAACGGTTTTCTCAGCCGCTTCGAACCCGACGCAGTGGAAGAGCACCGTCTGCCTGGCGTGATACCGGGCCGCGGAACCTTGCTGGTGCGTTTCGGCAACGGCTTCGACGGCCTCGACATCGCGGTGGTGCACCTGGCTTTAGGCAAGCGCGCCCGCAGCCAGCAACTGGAGTACCTCGCCCGGCGCCTCGACAGCAGCCGGCACCTGATCGTCATGGGTGACTTCAACGCGCAGGTGAATTCTCCGCAAGTAGAAGAATTCCGTGAGACCATGGCCCTGACCGCGCCGACCAAGGGGCTGGCCACCTTTCCCTCGTGGCAGCCACAGCGCGCCATCGATCACATTCTGGTCAGCCGAACCCTCGCGGCGAGTAAAGCCGAAGTCCTGAATGTCGGCTATTCCGACCACTGCCCGCTGGCGGTGGAGATTGAACTGCCCGACTCGTTCCGCCTCAAGGAAGCGGCGCGTCCCGTGCTCAGCATCGAGGCCGGCCGACCCCTTTTTTAGGGGATGCCGCTGCCCTTGCGGTGCCGGGACTCTTGCAAAGGGTTGGCCATTCACGACCGAGTCCGTCGTTGCACCTGTGGCTCGGGCTTATTTCGAATATCACGGAAAGCGCATGCGGGCCATTACAAGCCTGCCAGCATTCTGAGCCCCACCAGCACCAGGAAACCCCCGAACAGACGCTTGACCAGTTTCGGCCGCAGACGGTGGACGGTGGCGGCGCCCAGCGGTGCAGCCAGCGCGCTGGTCAGCGCGATGCCCAGGAACGCCGGCGCGTGCAGGTAGCCCAGTGCGGCCGAGGGCAGGTCGCCGTGCCGGCCCAGGAAGATGAACGACAGCGTTCCAGCGATTGCGATCGGGTAGCCGCAGGCCGCCGCGGTCGCCACCGCCGTCTGTGCGCGGATGCCGTGCCAGATCTGCCAGGGGCCGGTCAGTGCGCCGCCGCCAATGCCGATCAGACTGGAAATGGCCCCGAACAGCAGGCCGACCAGGCTGACGGCAGGTTGGCCGGGCAGTGTCTTCTCCGCCTCGGGTTGGCGACCGGCGATCAGCTGGATGCCGGCAAGCATCGCAAAGATGCCGAACACCCGCACCAGCGTTTCACCGGCGAGCCGGTCGGCAATAACCGCGCCGAGGACGGCTCCCGCCATCAGTCCGCCGGCCAGCGAACGCACCAGCGCCCAGCGAATAGCGCGGCGCCGCTGATGCGCGAGGATCGAGCTGAGCGACGTCACGAGCATCGTGGCCAGCGAAGTGGCCACCGCCATGTGGATCGCCCAGGGCGCGGTCGCCGGATCCTTCAGAAACAGGAAGGTCAGTATCGGTACCACCACGAAGCCGCCGCCGATACCGAGAAATCCGGCGAGATAACCGGCAGCCAGGCCGGTAAGTGCGAATTCGATCCACATCAATGCGCGCTCCGGAGTCCGATTCGGCGCAACAGCCCTTGCCGGCCGACGATTGATTTCCTATTCTGGTTGCTGTGAATCTTTCTGGCCTCCCGTCGCCGCTCTGCGCGCCCTGCCTCCCCGGCAGGATACCCCACTTGCGCCGGGTTTTTCGACGCATTGGCTGGCCGGCGCTGTTGCTCGCCGCCAGCCTCGCCGGCGGACCGCTGTTCGCGGCCGATTCGGAAGCAGATCAGCGCAGGGATTTCGAGCGTGCCTGGCGGGCTGCCGCCGGCGGCGACCGCGCGCTGTTCAGCCAACTGATGCCCGGCTTGCAGAATTACCGGCTGTATCCCTATCTGCAGTACGAAGATTTGCGCCACCGGCGGGCCCGCGTTGCTCCGGCGGAGATGGCCGCCTTCCTCGAAGCCCATGAGGACTGGGCGTTTACCGCCGGTCTGCGCCGTTCCTGGCTGCGATCGCTTGGTAAGCACCGACGCTGGGACGCGCTGCTACGCCATGCGCCCGGCACAGACGACGTGCAGCTGCGTTGCCACCTGGCCCAGGCCCGCATTCAACGTGGTCTGACCGATGGTTTGCTGCAGGAGGCCCGCTCGCTATGGACTGTCGGCAAATCCCAGCCGGATGCCTGTGACCCGGTCTTCGACTGGCTGATCAAACAGGACGGCATCACGCCGGGTCTGGCGTGGGAGCGGATCGGGCTCGCCATGGAGGCCGGCCAGCCGCGCCTGGCGCTGTACGTGGCGCGTTTCCTCCCGCCCGACCGGCAGCGCTGGGCTGAGTTGTGGCAGCAGCAACATCGCGAGCGCTACCAGTGGCTCGACCGCGCGAAGACCTGGCAGGACGTGGAATACGCGCGCGACATCGCGGCTTTCGGCTTGCGGCGGCTGGCGCGCCGCGATGCGGATCGGGCCTGGATGGTTTGGCAGGCCCTCGACGGGCACTTCGGCTGGAGCGACCCGGAGCGAGGCCGGATTGTTCGCGAAATGGCGCTCTGGTCCGCCGTCGAGGGCGCGGAGGAGACGCCGCAGCGCATGCGCGCCGTTCCGGAGCCGTACCGGGACGGGCAGATCCTCGAATGGTGGGTGCGGCACGAGTTGTTGAAGTCCAACTGGGCCGATGTGATGGCGACCATCGCCGCCATGCCGGCGGAACTGCAAAGCGATGCCCGCTGGCGCTACTGGGATGCCCGCGCGCGACTGGAAAGGGGCGATTCCGACGCCGCGCGGGAGCGGCTGGCCGATCTTGCGCTGGAATCCAGCTATTACGGTTTCCTGGCGGCGGACTTGCTGGAAGCCCCCTACACGATTTGTCCGGCGCAGCCGCTGGTCGACGCGCAGCAGGTTGCGGCTTTGCGAGCGCGGCCAGGCTTCCGGCGTGCCCTGGAGCTGCGGCGGGTCGGCCTGCGCAGCTGGTCGCGCAGCGAATGGACGCTTGCGACGGCACGCCTGAGCGCCGGGGACCTGCGCGTCGCAGCCGCGCTGGCGATCGAAGAGGACTGGCCCGAGATGGCCATATTCGCGCTCGGCAACAGCGGCGACCTGAGCTGGTACGAATGGCGCTTCCCGGTCGCCAACGAGGCGCTGGTGAGGCCGCAGGCGCTTGCGCTGAAGCTCGACACTTCGTGGATCATGGGCCTGATGCGCTCGGAGAGCGCGATGGCTGAGGATGCCCTGTCGCCCGCCGGCGCGCGCGGTCTGATGCAACTCATGCCGGGCACGGCCCGGCAATTGGCGCGGCGGCACGCGCTGGAATACCGCGGCAGCGCCCAGTTGCTGGAGGGCCCGCAAAACGTGCTGTTCGGCACCCTTTACCTGCGTGAGCTGCTGGACCGCTTCGACCAGAACCCCGTCCTCGCTGCCGGCGCCTACAACGCCGGGCCCGGCGCGGTGCAGCGCTGGCTGGATGATCGCCGCAGCACCGATCCGGCCGTATGGGTAGAAACGCTTCCCTATTTCGAGACCCGCGACTACATTCCGCGGGTGCTGGCTTTCTCCACGCTTTACGACTGGCGATTGGAGCGGCCCGTCACGCGCATCAGTTCGCGCATGCCACCGCTGGATTCTCTTGATTCCACTGCCGGCAGGGGTACCATGGAAAAAAGAGCAACGACCGAGGTCGTGTGCCGCGTGTCCGGGTGAACCTGCCGGCCAATGGCTTCAAGGAGCTTTAAATGCGAATAGTACTGCTTGGGGCGACCGGGTTCGTCGGTCACCATCTCTTGCCGCAGCTGTCTTCGGTCGGGCATCGATGCATTACGCTCAGCCGCTACCGGTTCGGTCACCGCGAACTGACGATCATCCCGCGCGTGGACGTGCGCCAGGTATCGATCTACGACCCCGCGGCCCTGCGCGAGCAACTCGAAGGCGCTGATGCGGCGCTCAACATGGTGGGGATTTTAAACGAGTCCGGTCGCAGCGGGCAGGGCTTCTATCGTGCTCACGTCGAACTCACCGAAATCCTGCTCGAGGCCATGCGCGCGGCGGGCGTGCGCCGCTTGCTGCAGGTCAGCGCGCTGAACGCGGGCAAAGGCGAGAGCCATTACCTGAAAACCAAGGGCCTGGCCGAGGAGCGCATCCGCGCGGCGCAGGACATCGACGCCACCATCGTGCAGCCTTCGGTGATCTTCGGCGACGGCGATTCTTTTTTCACGCGTTTTGCCGGCTTGCTCAAATTCGCACCCGTGCTGCCGCTGGCCTGTCCCGACGCGCGCATGCAGCCGGTCTGGGCCAGGGATGTGGCGGCGGCCATGACCGCCGCGCTGGAAGACCGCTCCACCTGGGGCGAGACGCTGCCGCTGGTCGGGCCCAAAGTTTACACGCTGCGGGAACTGGTGGAATTCACTGCACGCACGGCCGGCTTGCGGCGCAAGATCATCGGCCTGTCCGATGGATTGTCCCGCTTGCAGGGGCGTGTGATGGACTTCGTGCCCGGCAAACCGTTTTCGACCGACAATTACCTTTCCCTGCAGGTCGACAATGTCAGCGAGGAAAACGCCCTCGAGCGCTTCGGAATCCGGCCGCGGTCGCTGGAAACCGTCGTGCCCGGTTACATCAACGGCACGTCGCACCAGAAACACCTCGACCAGTTCCGGAAACGGGCTTAGCCGTCGCATGCAAAGATCGGTGTACCTGGTGGGCGGCGCGGTTCGCGACGGCCTGCTGGGGATCGATCCGCATGAGCACGACTGGGTGGTGGTTGGTGCGACGCCGGAAGAGCTGCTCGCAGAAGGCTACCGCCAGGTCGGCGCGTCTTTCCCGGTGTTTTTGCACCCCGAAACCGGCGAGGAATACGCGCTGGCGCGCACGGAGCGCAAACAGGGGCACGGTTACCACGGTTTTGAGGTCGATTTCCATCCCGGCGTGACGCTGGAAGAAGACCTCGAGCGGCGGGATCTCACCATCAACGCGATGGCGCTGGACAGCAAGGGGCGCCTGGTCGATCCCTTTGGCGGCGCGCGTGACCTGGAGGCGCGCCGGCTACGCCATGTTTCCGCCGCATTCGGCGAAGACCCGCTGCGGATGCTGCGGGTGGCCCGCTTCGCCGCGCGGTTTGCTCCATTGGGTTTCCGCGTGCACGAATCGACGCTGGAACTGATGCGCCGGATGACCGCCTCGGGTGAGCTGGAGCACCTGGTGCCCGAGCGGGTCTGGACGGAAATCGCCAAGGCGATGGCCACCGAGCGCCCGGGCGTCTTCGTCGACCTGCTGCGCCAATGCGGCGCGCTGGCGCGCCTGCTGCCGGAGGTCGACGTTTTGTTCGGTGTGCCACAGCTTGCGGCCCATCACCCGGAAATCGACACCGGCCGTCACCTGCTGATGGCGATGAACCTGGCGGCGCGCGAGCAGTGGTCGCCGCGAGTGGTGTTCGCGCTGCTGCTGCACGACCTCGGCAAGGGCCTGACGCCGCGTGCGGAATGGCCGCGCCACATCGGTCACGAGAAAACCGGCTTGCCGTTGGTCGAACGGGTCTGCGAACGCCTGCGGGCGCCCAACGCCTTCCGCGACCTGGCGCTGAAAGTCTGCGAGCTGCACCTGCGCTGCCACCGGGTCTGCGAACTGCGCCCCGGCTGGCTGATGGCCCTGATCGAAGCGGCGGACCTGCTGCGGCGCCCGGACATGTTGACGGATTTCGTGCATGCCTGCGAGGCCGATTACCGGGGGCGTGAAGGGCTGCAGGACCGCCCCTATCCGCAGGCCGAGCGTTTGCGGACGGCCCTAGACGCGGTCCTCGCGGTGCGCGCCAGGGACCTCGAAACCGGCGACCGGCAGGGCGCCGAAATCGGGCGAATGCTGCGCGAGCAGCGGATCCGGGCGATCGCCGCCCTGCCGCCGCCTACAGCTGGTGACGCAGATCCTGCAGGCTGAAGCCGCGCAAGGGCCGTTCGATGCCTCGCCCCAGCCCCATGGCCTTGAAGCGCTCGCCCAGCAGCGCCGGCAGCGTCAGCTGCTTCGCTTCCATGCCGATGGCCAGCCCGCCGTCCTCGGCCGTTTCCATTTCCGCGGTCAGGATGCGATCCATACCGCAACCCAGCAGGAACATCGCCTGGCTGGTATAGCCCTCGACCTCCAGTCCACAGCCGTCCGCCGCCTCGGCCAGTGCCGTGAAATCCACCCAGGCGGTGATGTCCTGCAAACCCGGCCAGAAGAATACATCGTCGTGGGCGCGGTGGCGGTAGTGGCACATCAAGGTGCCGTCACGGCGCTCGGGCAGATAATATTCGCTTCGGGGATAACCGTAATCGATGAACAGGGCCAATCCGCGGCTCAAGCGTTGCGTCATCGCGGCCAGCCAGGCGGATAAATGAAGAAGAATCTCGGAGCGGTAGCCGTCCGCGAAATCCACCCCGAGGGCGCGCACTGCCCGTTCGAGTTCCGCCGGTGCGGGCCGGTACGCCCAGTCAAAACCGCCGTCAGCCTCGCGCACGCAGACCTGCTCGACGCGCCCGGCGGCCACGCGAAAACGCTCAACGGCCAACGCGTCGATGACCTCGTTGGCCAGCAGCAGGCCTTGCCAGTCTTCCGCGGGTGGCCGGTCCAGCCATTGCACGCGCTCGAGCAGTCCGTCGCCGGCTGCCGCGATCCACTCGCGCTGCACCTTTCGCAGGTCCGCGCTGCGCTCCAGGATGAGGTAGCGCCGGGGTGCCTGTTCGGCGTCCAGCAGGCGCAACAGGTCGGCGGCCAGCCGGCCGCTGCCGGCGCCCACTTCGAGGATGTCGTAGCGGCCGAGCAGGGCGGCCAGTTCGCGGGCCTGCCCGGCCAGGCAGGCGGCGAACAGCGAGCCGGTTTCGGGGGCCGTGACGAAATCGCCGCTGGCGCCGAACTTGTGCAAGCCGGCCGAGTAATAGCCCAGCCCGGGTTCGTACAACGCCCGCTCCATGAAGTGCGCAAATGGCATCGGGCCATTGGTGCGGATCTCATCGCGAATGCGGCCGCAGAGTGCGGCACTGAGCCGCTTGAGCTCGGCCGGAGGTTCAGGCAGGATGTGGCGGGACATAGGCTGCCAGTGTGTTGAAGAGAACGAAGCATGTCCAGTAGAAAAACCGCGCTGGTGACCGGCGCGGCGGCGCGCATCGGCGCCGCCATCAGCACCGATTTGCATCGGCGCGGCTGTGACCTGGCCTTGCACTTCAACGCCAATGAACCCGCCGCTGCGCAGCTGGCCGGGCGCCTGAACCGCGAACGGGCCGGCAGCGCATTTACCGTCCAGGCCGATCTCTCGGACCCGGACAGCGTTGCCAGGCTGGCCAGCCAGGTCGCGGGTCACTGGGACAGCCTCTCGGTGCTGGTCAACAACGCCTCGCGGTTTTATCCCACGGCAGTCGGCGAGACCCTCGCCTGGCAGTGGGCCGACCTGGTCGACAGCAACCTGCGCGGGCCTTATTTCCTGGTGCAGGCATTGTTGGAGCCGCTGCGAACGGCTGGTGGCTCGGTGGTCAACATCCTCGACGTGTACGCCGAAAGGCCGATGCGTGGCCATGCCGTGTACTGCATCTCCAAATCGGGCCTGGCGATGATGACGCGCGCGCTGGCCAAAGAACTCGGCCCCGCGCTGCGGGTCAATGGCGTTTCGCCGGGCGCCATCCTGTGGCCGGAAAACGAGCTCACCGACGCCGCAAAACAGGCGATTCTCCGCCGCACTGTGCTCGGGCGACTCGGCCGGGCTTCCGACATCGCCTCGGCCGTTAGCTACCTGGCGCTGGACGCGCCGTATGTGACCGGTCAGATACTTGCGGTGGACGGCGGGCGCTCGCTGAACATCTGAGCGCGAAAACCAGGGTTAGAGCTCGACGGGCTCCAGGCTGGCACCGCCCTGTGGGAAGGCGTCCCACAGGTCGCCGATGCGCTGGCGCAACACCGGGTGCAGCAACTCGGGCGCCAGGTCCGCCAGCGGCTTCAGCACGTGTGCGGAACTGAGGATTTCGTCGCGCGGAATCTCCAGCAGGGGGCTCAGCAAATAGAGGTCGTCGTACATCAGGATGTCGATGTCCAGGGTTCGGTCTGAGAATTTGGGCACGTCGCGCTGACGCCCGTGGTGGTCTTCGAGCCGGCTGAGAAAGCGCTTGAGTTGCAGCGGCGTTTTCTCCGTTTCTATCCGCGCCACCAGGTTGATGAAGTCCGCGCCTTCGAAGCCCACCGCGGCCGCCCGGTAGGCCGGCGACAACGCCACCTCGGTGAATTCGGCGCGCAGCGCCCTGATCCCGGACCGGATGTTGTCGTGGGCATCGACGTTGCTGCCGAGGCCAAGGTAAGCGACGCTCATGGGGCCGGAGTTTCCTTCGCCGCGCCCCGCTCGATGATCACGCCAACCGCGCTGGAACCGCGCACCGCGCCGGGCTTGCTCAACTTCAGGCGCAGCCGGCGAACCGGGAACTCACCCAGCACGATGGCGGCGCACTGCTCGGCCAGGCTTTCGACCAGCTGGAATTCACTCTGCTCGATGAAGTGGATCAGGCGCTTGGAAACGGCCTTGTAATCCAGTGTGTCTTCGATGGCGTCGGTTTGTGCGGCGCGGCGGATGTCGAAGTCCATCTCGAGGTCGAGGCTGACCGCCTGGCGGATTTCGCGCTCCCAATCGAAGATGCCGATGACCGTCTCGACAATCAGGTTTTCTATGAATACTTTGTCCATGGTCTGCTGTTGGGGTCTGCTATTGGATTTCAACCGAGTGCTTCCAGTTCGTCCATTGGCCAGCGCGGACGCGCCTGGATGCGGTCCGAATCGACTTGTCCGGACCGCAGACGATGGTAACCGGCGAAGGCGATCATCGCACCGTTATCGGTGCAAAACTCGATGCGCGGGTACGACACCTGCCAGCCGTTCTTCCGCCCGTCGCGCGCCAACGCCTCGCGCAGCGCGCGGTTGGCGCCGACGCCGCCGGCGACCACCAGTTGCCCGCAGCGCGCCTGCTTCACGGCGCGCCGGCACTTGATGACCAGCGTGTCGACCACCGCTTTCTGGAAACCGGCCGCGATGTCGGCTACGGCCTTGGGCTCTTCGGCGTGTTGCTGCCAGAGCTTGCGCGTGTGCGTCTTGAGCCCGCTGAAGCTGAAGTCCAGTCCCGGCCGGTCGGTCATCGGCCGCGGAAAGGCGAAGCGTTCCGGGTCGCCGGCCTCGGCCGCCTTCGCCAGCGCCGGCCCGCCGGGGTAGCCCAGCCCCAGCAACTTGGCGGTCTTGTCGAAGGCCTCGCCGGCGGCGTCGTCGAGGGTTTCGCCCAGCAGGCGGTACGAACCGATGGCGCTGACCTCGACCAGCATCGTGTGGCCGCCGGAGACCAGCAGCGCCACGAAGGGAAACCGGGGCGGGTCGGGTTCCAGCAGCGGCGCCAGCAGGTGCCCTTCCATGTGGTGGACTGCGACCGCGGGCAGGTCCAGTGCGAGTGCCAGCGCCCGCCCCATCGAAGCACCGACCAGCAGCGCCCCGATCAACCCCGGGCCGGCCGTATAGGCCACACCGTCGAGATCCTCGCGGCCGCAGCCGGCTTCCTCGAGGCATTGGTCCAGCAGCGGGATCAGTTTCCGGACGTGGTCGCGCGAGGCGATTTCCGGCACCACGCCGCCGTATTCCGCGTGGATGTGCGCCTGCGAGTAGAGTGCGTGCGCGAGCAGGCCGCGCTCGCTGTCGTAAATCGCGACGCCGGTCTCATCACACGAAGTTTCGATGCCGAGTACCCGCACGGTGTTGTCCTGTTTCATAATTCATTTTTCTGATTACGTATATGGCTCAGTCGATGGCCGAATAGTGTACGTAATCAGGTTCTTTATTGATATATATGCGCCGGCGCCGCAGTGCAATGGGCGCCCGCATCCGACTGCCGCCCGGGCCATCACCCGCGCCACCTGCCGTCGTTGCCGCAAGGCCAGCCTGTGCTATCGTCGTTTGCAGCAATCATGGGAGAATGCGCCGAGCCCGACGACAGATTTTTGGTCGGCCCGTTGTGGCCGCGGGTGAGCGATGGGCAGGCGGGACAAGTTGATGTTCGATCCGGTTCAGAGGGCAGCGCGAAAAGCCGGGCGGGTTGACGCCGCCAGGCC
>JAVVFH010000409.1:0-1123 GCA_032250585.1 Lysobacterales bacterium | reverse complement strand
TCCTCCTGAGCGCGCGCCACGCGTAAGTGTTCCCCGCGCCCGCGGGGATGAACCGGAGCATCATATGACCATAAACACATGGCCGAGGTGTTCCCCGCGCCCGCGGG
Organism: Lysobacterales bacterium; assembly: GCA_032250585.1. Lineage (GTDB taxonomy): Bacteria > Pseudomonadota > Gammaproteobacteria > Xanthomonadales > SZUA-36 > JAVVFH01. The sequence goes on along the minus strand of JAVVFH010000409.1, from coordinate 1,016 downwards.
GATGAACCGTATCAACGAATCAACCAACACGACTTTGCCGAGTGTTCCCCGCGCCCGCGGGGATGAACCGGAGTAACTGACATGAACAAGACTCACACACCAGTGTTCCCCGCGCCCGCGGGGATGAACCGCAATTCCATTCTTTACCGATACCATCCGGATCGTGTTCCCCGCGCCCGCGGGGATGAACCGGTAGAAACCGTGCTCAAGACCTCCGAGCGCTAGTGTTCCCCGCGCCCGCGGGGATGAACCGCATTCTGTCAGGACTTCAAGGGCGTCCGGCGCGTGTTCCCCGCGCCCGCGGGGATGAACCGAACCCAGCCAGCCGACGCTGGAAGGCGCTGAAGTGTTCCCCGCGCCCGCGGGGATGAACCGTCGGGAACGTCGTTGCCGTCCAATTGCGGAACGTGTTCCCCGCGCCCGCGGGGATGAACCGTATCGACGGCCGCGATCTGCTTTTCCGATTGCGTGTTCCCCGCGCCCGCGGGGATGAACCGCCAAAGCCGAAATGCAAACTGGTGGTCGTGTGGTGTTCCCCGCGCCCGCGGGGATGAACCGGCATCGACACAGGACGGATTGAACCCGTCGTGCGTGTTCCCCGCGCCCGCGGGGATGAACCGTTATCGACCAGCGGCTGAATGTCGGTGACCTGGTGTTCCCCGCGCCCGCGGGGATGAACCGTTGGTCACCTTGGCGGTATCCCAGTAGCCAATGTGTTCCCCGCGCCCGCGGGGATGAACCGCGGCCTATATTCGCGGAATGCTGGTCGATGCGGTGTTCTCCGCGTCCGCGGGGATGAACCGTTTATGCGCGAGCTGGCGCGGCACGTAGACCCGTGTTCCCCGCGGCCGCGGGGATGAACCGTAGTGCGAGTTACGGCCGGACCGCTCTGGCGGGTGTTCCCCGCGTCCGCGGGGATGAACCGCAGCTCCCTCGTCCCGGCTGCGGCTTTTGGCCTTACCCGGGCTACGACGCCGAATACGCGCGGATATCCCGAAACCGCCCTTGTCATCCCG
>JAVVFH010000408.1:0-1295 GCA_032250585.1 Lysobacterales bacterium | reverse complement strand
GAAGCGGTTGCCGCCGACCTGGCGGCCGAAAGCGGGCGCCAGGCCGTGGTCGAAGCAATCGCTGGGCCGTTGCAGGTACTGGTCAATAACGTCGGCACCAACATCCGCAAGACCATGTCCGAAATCACCCTGCAGGAGTACCGCCGCGTGCAGGAGACCAATGTCACCTCCTGCTTCGAGTTGTGTCGACTGCTTTATCCCGCTTTGCGTTGGGGGGCGCCGGCTTGCATCGTGAACAACGCCTCGGTGGCCGGGCTGACGCATTTGCGGACCGGCGCGCCCTACGGCATGAGCAAGGCGGCGATGATCCAGCTGACGCGCAATCTTGCGGTGGAATGGGCAAGCGACGGCATCCGCGTCAATGCCGTGGCACCCTGGTACATAAACACGCCCCTCGCGCGGCAGGTGCTCGATGAGCCCGCGTTCTGCCGCCAGGTGCTGGAGCGCACACCCATGGGCCGGGTCGGTGAGGCGGAGGAATGCGCCAGGGCCATCGCCTTCCTGTGCCTGCCGGCCGCAAGCTATGTGACCGGCCAGTGCCTGGCCGTTGACGGAGGCTTCAGCGTTTACGGATTCTGATCCTTGCGGCGCCTCTGCCGACGGGCATCCTGGTCAATAACGCGCGGTCGGGTCGGGCAGACCGCTGTGCAGCAGCCAGCGCTTGTACTCTTTGTCGTAACGCCATTCCTGTTCGTCCATGACGCTCCGCTCCACACCCTGGTTCTTGTTGAACAGCCTGATTTCGACGACCTGTTTCGCGGTCATGCCCTCGTCGAACACGGCTGCGGAACGAACCGTATACGCGGTTACCTTGAACAGTCTCAAACGCTCCATGTCCAGCCGGCTGATCGGATTCTCCGCCAGGTATGTGGGCGCGATGAATTCCACTGCCGCATCCCATTGGCTCCAGCGAATGATGGTTTCGTATTTCTTGAAGGTGTCACCTCTGCTTTTGTCGAGCTGGTTTGACGAGCAGGCGGCCATAAGGGTCATGACCAAAATCATCGTGACCGCGAGGATCCTGGAACCCGGCCCCTTGAACGGGCTTTCAGCTTGTTTCATCACTTCACTCCATTGCTTCACGTCACTGCCTCATGTCACTGCTTCACGTCATGCTTTTGGCATCAGCCGCTGCGCCGAACAACCGATTGTAAACCATTCACGGCACCCGGGATGTTGAAGGGTGGGGATATGGGCAGGGTAAATTTGTTCTACCAGAAATACCGTCATTCCCGCGCAGGCGGGAATCCAGGAATTTCAATCCCATCCGCGGCTTGGCGAATCCAGCGGTGTTG
>JAVVFH010000407.1:0-1387 GCA_032250585.1 Lysobacterales bacterium | reverse complement strand
TGAACGAATCCGAGATCAGCGCGTAGCTGGGAATCGAGGTGATGGTCTTGTCCCAGTTGCGCACTTTTACCGTGGTCAGGCTGATGTCGATCACGTCGCCGTCCGCGCCGTACTTCGGCATCTCCAGCCAGTCGCCTACGGCCAGCATGTCATTGGCCGCCAGCTGGATGCCGGCGACCAGGCCGAGGATGGGATCCTTGAAGATCAGCAGCACGATCGCTGTCATTGCGCCCAGGCCGCTGAACAGGATCAACGGCGACTTGCCGATCAGGAATGCCACGGCGAAGATTATCGCAACGGTGGTGGCAACGAGCTTCAGGCTCTGGAAAATGCCTCGCAGCGGCAGCCTGACCGCCGGACCGGCCGAGCGTGAAATCTCCTCAATCGCGTTGAGCAGCGAAAACAGACCCAACAGCGCAAACAGGATAATCCACAGGTGCGTCAAGGTCTCGATGAACTGCAGCGCCGGCGAATCGGCGTCCAGGAACGCACTGGCCATGACGAATACCACCACGCCCTGCAGCGCCAAAGCGACCCGGCTGAACAGCTTGTGACCCGCAAAAGCCCGCTGCCAGATCGTCCGCCCGGCCTGGCGGCCACGCTTCAGAAAGCGCAGTACCACCCGGTGCAGTACCAGGTGGATGACCAGCGATACGACCACGATCAGCCCGATCACGAGCAGAAAATACACGTACTCGCTGTCACCAAGCCCAAACGATTCAAGCCACTTCAGCAATTCTTTTTTCACGACGCCTCATCAAATCCGCAACGGCCCTCAAGCATAACAAGCCCGCGTCGCCTTTTTGTGACTGGCACCCGCCCCCTCCGACTGTTCCGGATCAACGGTCACCGGGTTTGTTGAAAAGCGGGGCCGGATTGGCTAGCGCGCAGCAGGATGCCCGAGCCGCAGGCAAAGCGGGAGCAGTTACCGCGAGGAGCCCCCACCCAACGGATGCACTGTTCGGAACGAAGTTTCTATCCGTCGGGTGCGATGATATGGTTCAATTCATGCCCGCTCACCCCCATTCCAAAAGCCCATGACGATCAGCATCTGGCTGGCATTCCTCGTTTTCGTATTCACCATGGTCGCGCTGGACCTCAGCGTCTTTCATCGCAAGGTCGAGGTTCCGAAGGTGCGCAACGCGGTGGTCTGGACCCTCATTTGGGTCGCGATGGCGCTGCTGTTCAACTTCGTCGTCTACCAGCTGTACGAGAACAATTACCCGTGGGCCAGCCTCGGCACCGAGCACCTGACCGGCAAGCAGGCGGCTTCGCAATACCTGCTCGGTTACGTGCTGGAGAAGTCGCTGTCGGTCGACAACATCTTCGTGATCGCGATGATCTTCAGCTATTTTCGCGTGCCGCTGGAACTGCAGCACCGGGTGCT
>JAVVFH010000406.1:0-1522 GCA_032250585.1 Lysobacterales bacterium | reverse complement strand
ACTCTTTGTCTGCATGGGCAATATCTGCCGATCGCCGGCCGCCGAAGGCGTATTCCGCAAGCTGGCCGCTGAGGCCGGGCGCGGCGACGAGTTCGAGATCGATTCGGCCGGAACCGCCGGCTACCATATAGGCCAGCGGGCCGACGCCCGCATGCGCAGCGTTGCCTCGGGCCGTGGTTATGAGCTGGAAAGCCGGGCGCGGCGCCTCGAAAGTGACGATTTCCATCGCTTCGACTGGATCGTCGCGATGGATGATGAGAATTTCGCCGACATCAGTGCGCTGGATCCCGGCGCGCGTGCGCGCGTCGTGCGCATGGTCGATTATTGTCAAGGGCGCTCAGAAACCAGGGTGCCCGATCCGTACTACGGCGGTGAAGAAGGCTTCCACGAGGTGCTGGACATCCTCGAGGACGCCTGCGCCGGACTGCTACGGCGGGTCTGAACGCGCCGGACGTGAGCGTCTCGTATCCCCCGATTCTCGATGAACTGGCGCGCGGTGCGCCGCGTGCGCTGACCCCGGTGGGCGGCGGTTGCATTGCGGCTGCGGCCATCGCTTCCTTCGCCGACGGCAGCAGCGTTTTTGTCAAACGCGCCGCAGGCGTTGGCGGCCTGTTCGAATGCGAGGCCGAGGGTCTGCGCGCGCTGGCCTCGGCGGGCGTCATCCGCGTGCCCGAGGTGCTGGCGGTGTCGACTGACGCGCTGGTGCTGGAGCGGATTCATCCCGGCCGCAAAGGACCGGGGTTCGCCGCATATTTCGGCCGGCGTTTTGCCGCGCTGCACCGCCAGCGCGGCAAGGCATGCGGTTTCGCGCACGACAACTTCATCGGCGCCACGCCGCAGCCCAACCGGCCGCTGGCCGGGCCCTGGGAAGAGGTGAGTGCCGAAGATGGTTCGTCGTGGCCGCAGTTTTTCCTGCAGCGCCGGCTCAGGTACCAGGTAAGGCTGGCCGCGAAGCGACCGCCCGGCGGCACCCTGGGGACTTTGCTGGATCGCGCCGAGCCGCGGTTCCGGGAATTATTGAGCGCGTCGATCGAGCCGCCGGCCCTGCTGCATGGGGATCTGTGGAGTGGAAACTACCTGGTCGACGAGCATGGCCGGCCCTGCCTGATCGATCCGGCGGTGTATTACGGGCATCGCGAGGCCGACCTCGCGATGACCCGCCTGTTCGGCGGCTTCGACGCGGATTTCTACGCTGCCTACGAAGAAGCCTGGCCGCTCGCGCGCGGCGCCGCGGAGCGCTTGCCGGTTTATCAGCTCTATCACCTGCTAAATCACTTCAACCTGTTCGGCGGCTCTTATTACGAGCAGAGCCGGCGCATTCTGGAGCGCTACGCCAAGTAATCCGGCGCGCTGCCGGGGGAACCTGCGGGAGCGGCTCGACCATGGGAGTGGCTTCATCGTGGGAGCGGCTTCAGCCCCGATTTACCGCATCCATGACCTTTCGCGGCTAACCCGCATAATTCATCAAGGATCCGGAATTTACAGCGTAGCTGGCGAAACAGTTTGGTAAATCGTTCGAAGA
>JAVVFH010000405.1:0-1533 GCA_032250585.1 Lysobacterales bacterium | reverse complement strand
CCGCGGGGATGAACCGCCGGGCTTGCTGCCCTGGCTCTGAACACTTCGGTGTTCCCCGCGCCCGCGGGGATGAACCGATCATGATCGGACGGCTGCGGCCGACGCCGCGGTGTTCCCCGCGCCCGCGGGGATGAACCGCTTCATGGCTAAAAAGGAATGGTGCTATTAAGGTGTTCCCCGCGCCCGCGGGGATGAACCGCCGCTGGCCGAGCGCTGCATTGCGCTGCTGCCGTGTTCCCCGCGCCCGCGGGGATGAACCGCCGGGCTTGCTGCCCTGGCTCTGAACACTTCGGTGTTCCCCGCGCCCGCGGGGATGAACCGTTTCGCGCTGGCAGCCGAACGTGAGCGGCCAAGTGTTCCCCGCGCCCGCGGGGATGAACCGGATACTTCAATCTCACCGAAAGCGCCGCCGACGTGTTCCCCGCGCCCGCGGGGATGAACCGTACTGCGCCAACTTGACCGGCACATGGCCAGCGTGTTCCCCGCGCCCGCGGGGATGAACCGGCGAGCCGATTCGGCGTCGCCTGTCGTCTTGAGTGTTCCCCGCGCCCGCGGGGATGAACCGTACGAGCCGGAGGAGTGGCCGGAACTGGAGTGGTGTTCCCCGCGCCCGCGGGGATGAACCGCTGGCTCTACCGGGCTGTTTTATGGAGCAGTCCGTGTTCCCCGCGCCCGCGGGGATGAACCGGTCGGGTCGAAATTGTCCGGGTCGGCTTCGAGGTGTTCCCCGCGCCCGCGGGGATGAACCGCCTGCTGCAGCATGGCCACGGCCGCATCGATCGTGTTCCCCGCGCCCGCGGGGATGAACCGCCCTCACACAGCGAGAGCGTGCGCGCGCAGCCGTGTTCCCCGCGCCCGCGGGGATGAACCGTATTTGTAGCCGGCGAACTTGTTGTGGCCGGAGTGTTCCCCGCGCCCGCGGGGATGAACCGTCATCGGAAGCGGTCGCCGGGAACAGTTCATCGTGTTCCCCGCGCCCGCGGGGATGAACCGTCCGAAGGCTTTCGGATCGCCCGCGCCCATGAGTGTTCCCCGCGCCCGCGGGGATGAACCGTTATTTGCGTTCATTGGCTCCAAAGCTCCCAGGTGTTCCCCGCGCCCGCGGGGATGAACCGGTGAATCAATCGCTTGCAGCGCCCATGTGGGGGTGTTCCCCGCGCCCGCGGGGATGAACCGATTTGGCGAACCAAGGCGCTGTAGGAGTCGAAGTGTTCCCCGCGCCCGCGGGGATGAACCGCACCCAGCGATTTGGTGGTGCGCTCGGCGTCGGTGTTCCCCGCGCCCGCGGGGATGAACCAGCAGTGCCCGCACCCATGCTGTTGTCGCAACAGTGTTCCCCGCGCCCGCGGGGATGAACCGTCCGGGATCTGGCGGGGGCCATCGCCGATTTCGTGTTCCCCGCGCCCGCGGGGATGAACCGCCTGCAAGGAGCGCCCATGACAGCGCACCAGAGTGTTCCCCGCGCCCGCGGGGATGAACCGTCCTTCGAGCAGGTCAGCAGGTCGTCTGCGTTGTGTTCCCCGCGCCCGCGGG
>JAVVFH010000404.1:0-1538 GCA_032250585.1 Lysobacterales bacterium | reverse complement strand
CGGCTCCAGGTAGGCCAGCCGAATCACCCGGTCCGTATCCAGAACGTACAGAACCGGGTGCGGCACGCCGAAACGCTTGTGTCCCAGCGGATAGTTCTCATCACGTATGCCGAGCTGCCCGTTGATGTCTCCTGCGGGGTCGGCCAGCAACGTAAAGGCAATATCCTGCTTCTCGGCAAAGGCGGCGATTTCTGCAACCTCGTCCACGCTGACCGCCACCACGTTCAGCCCGAGCGCAGAAAAGGCCTGCACACGCTGGTTGACTTCGGCCAATTGACGCTTGCAATACGGGCACCAGTCGGCCGAGCGCACAAACAGCACGACGATGCCCTTCTCGCCCATCAGGGTATCGAGATTCTGCTGCTCACCGCGTTGGTCAGGGGCGGACAGGTCGTGCGGGAAGTGCTGGCCGACCTGTGGCCCCGGGAGTTCAGCGAGCGCATTGTGGGAGAGCATGATCGCCAGTGTCGCTGCAACGACGGTTATCAGGGTCTTTCTAAGCATGTCGGGGTCCTTTTAATCAGCGTCTATCATGCGATGTTTGCGTTCATGTATCGGAAAAGCCGCAACGGAGCGACCCGCTCGGACCGCCGGTGCACGGCCATTCAGGGGCTCTTCAATCGGTCCGGGTTAGTGTAGTCGAACTCGCCAGTGCGAATCATTTCAAGCACTTCGGCCATGCCCGGCCGGTCGCCCCAGTAGCTGCCGAAGTAGGCCAACCGCACCATTCCCTCAGGGTCGATAATGATCGTTGCCGGGCGGTTGATGTACTCGGCGTGGACGGCGTAGGCCATGGGATCGATGCCGTAGCGCACGCCCGCGACGCCGGCCCGGTCGAGCAGGTGCGGCCACCAGATGTTGTTGGTATAGGCTTCCTGGAACGATTCCTCGGAAAACCAGTATTCCGGGTCCAGCTCCTTGCCGACCATCACCCGTGCACGATAGTTATCATGCGCCTCCAGCGTCGCGACACGCACGCGGGCCTCGGCAAACTGCTCGCGCAGCTCGATGAGCTCGTCGAATTCGCCGTGGCACACCGGGCACCAGTCGGCGAACACCCAGATCAGCACCACCCAGTGCCCGCCGTCGAGCGCCTCGGCCAGATGCCAGGGTTGCCCTTCGGTGTCGGGCAGTTCGAATTCCGGCGCCGCGTCGCCCCGGGCCACGCGGCCGAAGGTCGCCGGGTCCAGGCTGCGAAACGCTTCGCGCAGCGCGTCGGTCGAGCCCATCGATTTTTCGACCTGGTCGACGGACAGTTCGGCCTGGTGGCGCACGTCCCTGGACGCGTCTCCGGTCTGGATCCGGCGCAGTACTTCCAGCGAGCCAGGATACCCGATCTGGCCGAGCGCGATGACCGCGGCCGAGCGTGCGAGCGCATCGGGGTCGTCGGCCGCGGTGCGCTGCAACTCCGCTGCGGCCGACTCGTGCCCGAGAACGCCCAGCGCGGTGGCCGCCACGTAACGAACCTGAACGTCTTCGGAATGCAGGCCCGTGATGATGTCGTCGACGGCCTGCGGTCCGGCGCGGACCAGGTCGCG
>JAVVFH010000403.1:0-1594 GCA_032250585.1 Lysobacterales bacterium | reverse complement strand
ATGGGTCAGGTCTTGCAGGAACATAGGCGGCAGGTTGAGGATGCGCGCGATTTCTTCAACCTGCATTCGGCGTGCCTCGATTAGCTGGCCCTGCTCTGGATTGAACCCGACCTGTTTCAGTTCGTGACCGGCGGGCATAACCAGGATGTTTTTGTTTTTCCTGCGCTTCAGCGCCTGGCTAATATCGTTCGCCGCCCGATCCGCAGCCCCCTCTGAATTGATCGGGCCTTGCAGCGACAGCGGCGGGACGCCCCCATTCTCGAAGAAGTTCGAGGCATAGCGGTTCAGCCCAATCGAAAGCGCCAGTGCTTCCTTGTGCGTCCTCAGCGGGCGAACATGGTCCATACCGTCATCGTCGAGCATCCATGGAATGTCGATCACGTCACGCGACGGGAACGAACGGCCCTCTGTGTCGAATACCACCTCATCCAGATTGTTTTTCCTGACTGCAGATGCCGAGACATTCAGCGGCTTGAGTCGCAAGTTGTCCCGGTCGATCCAGGTCAGTGATCGGCCCTCAAGCAACACTTCTTGCATTGACCATTTGCGCCACTTGTGCGACGACCACGTCCCATTGATCTGGCGGGCCAGCATTCGGCCCATTGGCGAGTCGGAGTCGTCCTGACGGCCGCCCTGCGCGTCTTTGCGGTACAGCTTCAGCGGTAATGATGCAATCGTGTTCGAGATAAACTGCACGCCCGCCCAAAATGCCGGGACTTCTAAAGCCCTCTTGCGCGTAACGACGATGCCAGAGCCGGTCGGGATGAACGCGTCACCAAACAGGTCGGCAAGCGCTGTCGGAGATGACAACGGAACCGACGGGTTTTCGGCGCTGCGCTTCCAGAATTTAAGTCTCATATCGTCTGCATCCTAAAGTCTTCGGACTCCCACGGCGATACCGGCGTGGGTTCCTCTGGCTGCTGTGCGATGCCGAACGCCATCAGTAGCGCGGCCATGTCATCGATCTTGTCTGCGCTGTTGCGCTTGTCGGGCTTCATGCACATATTCACGTCCCGGTAAGCGACAATGTTTGACGCGCACCAGGTCAATACCGGGTCGTCTCCATGTGCAAGGTTCCCAGCCATGTACGCCCGTTCGAGCGCCTGCATTGCCGGGTGGAATGACTTTGTGTTCTGCTGAAACTCAATCATCGGATAGCCATCAGCGTCAAGCCGGGTGGCGATTTCCATCGCGTTCCACTTGTCATAGGCGATCCACTTCGGGCTGAAGCGGTCGGCGTATTCTCTGACGATTGCTTCGACTTCTTCGTAGTCGGTATGCTCCCCGCCATGCGCCTGGGTAACGGTCAGGTCGCCGGACTCCACCCACTGCTGATATTGTGTAAATCCTTTCATGGCCCGATGGTCAACCGCTCTTTGCGGCACCCAGCGAAAGCCCTTCGTTACCCATAGGCCGTCAACATTCCACAGCAGCCGGAAGCTTGTAAAGTCCTGCGTCGATGCAAGGTCAAGCGCGGCCCAGCACGGATGTCCTTCCAGTTCTTCAAGCGGTACATCCTTTGAACAGCGCCTCCACTTGTCCAGATTGATCCACGCGCCAGCGGAAGCTGACCGGCGGTTGCATCGCTTGATGC
>JAVVFH010000402.1:0-1659 GCA_032250585.1 Lysobacterales bacterium | reverse complement strand
GCGAGCGGTTTTTCGAGCCGTCGATGAAGATCCAGCCGCAGTGTTTGCCCGGGCATTTCTTGAGCCGGTCGATGCTGCCGTGCTCCAGCAGATCGGCAGCCTGCCAGGCCACCGGTCCGAGCGCGGCGTACGCGGGTGCGTCCGCGCAGCTCCAGCAGGCGCGGATTCCGTCCTTGCCGGCTCGATATCGTCGCCAGGCGATGCTGAGCCGGAGCATCTCGTCCAGATCCCCTAGCGCGGGACCGGGCGGCGGCCGGTTCCGGGCGACCGAAGCGAAGATATCGTGAAGCGCGCGCCGCAAGGCGAGCAGCCGCTGAAACGCGTCGCTCTTTTCATCGGCCGGCCTGCCCCGAAAGTGACGGCGGGCGTCGCTGTCGAGCAGGCCGAGCTCTTCACTCCAGGCAAGAAAATCATCGAAATCGTCGAAATAGTCCGGCGGCGGGTCGCTGTCCCAGTGATGGACGCTGTTGACGAAGTCCACGGCCGGGTGGCCGCCAACCGGCTCCGTCTGCTGCCATTTTCGCAGTCCGCTCATGTAACTACTATACCATCCTTGACAGGTTACAGTTCGTGATTTACAGTGTAACCTGTAAACAAACTAATACTGGTTTCGTCAAGACGGAGAATCGCATGAATGCCTGGGACATCAACTCGAACCCGAAAGGTCACCAGTCGATCATCAAAATGCTGCGGAAATGGTGGCGGGCCCGAAAGGCTCGCCAGGGACAGCAGAAGTCAATCACCCGGCGGGGGTGCTGCGCATGAGTCATCGAAGCCTGCTGACCACCCTGATGATCGATTGCCTGGACGAGCATTTCGATCAGTCATACGAATTCTGGTCCGGCGCACTCGGCCTCGCGGGCCGACGGCCGCGAGCGGGACAGAAGTACGCTACGCTGGGTCGGCTGGAGATACCGCTGGTCGTGCGCATGCAGAGGGTGCACCGCGATCCCGGCTACCACCTGGACATTTCAACCAACGACATGAGAGCCGAACGTGAACGCATGCTTGCCAACGGAGCGCGGGCGAAGTACCGCATCAAGCGGTGGTGGGTGATGGAGGACCCATCCGGCAACGCCTTTTGCCTCATCCGGCCGGAAGAAGGGTTCGATCAATACGCGAAGGAGTGGAACGATGAACCATGAGCCCGCAGAAAGGCAAGCAGGTGTCATGACAACACGAATCGACTTTGCCGTGCTGGTGCGGCTGGTGTTGAAGCTGAGCGGGCTGGTGCTCGTGATTCTCGCGCTGGTGGGGCTTTCGACGGCGCTGCTCGCCGGGCTGGCGGCGCTGGTTGACGATCAGGGCTTTCCGGGCCCCGGCAACCTGGTCTTCCTGTACGGGGCCACGCCGGTGATTCTGCTCGTCGCGGGCCTGGTGCTGTGGTTGTTCCCGACCCCGATCGCCAATACCGTGCTGGCGGATGCTTTGCCTGATGATGGCACGTTTCCGGGCTGGACGCAGCGCCTTCAGAATGTTCTGCTGCTGGCATTGGGGCTGTATTTCGTCATCGACGGCGTCAGTGGTCTCGTCTACGAGGGCGTTTATCAATACGTCATGACCGAGGCCACGCAAATGCCGATGACGCGTAACGGGCGAATAATCGCCAGCATCGCCGGCAATGCGGTGCAGATGGGGCTGGGCCTGTTCCTGGTCCTG
>JAVVFH010000401.1:0-1664 GCA_032250585.1 Lysobacterales bacterium | reverse complement strand
CAAAGTGTTTTATCTGATTGAGCTGCAACTTTATCAGCGCGCGGCAGCACTGGGCCGGGGGTATCTGCAATCCAGCGCCGCTACGGCGGACGATTACATCGGCGCCGGCAAGAGCAGCGCGAAAGAGGGCCTTTACCTGTTGAAGAAGGCGGACTTGTTCAACCTGCTGTGTCTGCCCCCCGAAGGGACCAGCCCGGAATATCCCGCCGGCCTGGTTGCCGCAGCCATCGCCCTGTGCGAGGAGGAGCGCGCCATATTCCTGGTGGATGCTCCCAGCGGCTGGAATACCAAGGACGAAGTCAAGTCGGGATTGGACTCGCTGGGAGCAAAAAGCAAAAACGCCGCGCTGTTCTTCCCCCGGATCAAGCAGCCAAATCTGCTGCACGAGAACCAGTTGGAGGAGTTTGTTCCCTGCGGGGCGCTTGCCGGAGTCATTGCACGCACGGATGTGCAGCGTGGTGTCTGGAAGGCCCCTGCCGGCATCGAAGCCACCCTGCGCAATGTGCCGGAATTGCCGGTCAAGCTGACCGATGAGGAGAACGGCGAACTGAACCCGCTGGGCATCAACTGCCTGCGCAACTTTCCCGTCATAGGGCGCGTGGTCTGGGGTTCTCGCACGATGCGCGGAGCCGACATCCTGGCGGACGAGTACAAGTACCTGCCGGTTCGCCGGCTGGCTCTCTACATCGAGGAGAGCCTCTATCGCGGCACTCAGTGGGTGGTGTTCGAACCCAACGACGAACCCTTGTGGGCCCAGATCCGGCTCAACGTCGGCGCGTTCATGCACAACCTCTTCAGGCAGGGCGCGTTTCAGGGCACGACCCCGCGACAGGCGTACTTCGTGAAATGCGACAGTGAAACGACGCCGCAGAACGACATCGACCGCGGCATCGTCAACATTGTGGTCGGTTTCGCGCCGCTCAAGCCAGCCGAATTCGTCATCATCAAGCTCCAGCAGATCGCTGGTGAGCTCGAAGTATAGGAGACCAACATGGCCCAGTTCAGTGTCAATCCCCAGCGATTCGATCCTTACAAGAACTTCAAGTTCAGAGTCAAATGGGACGGTCGGTTCGTCGCCGGCATCAGCAAGGTGGGCGCTCTGAAACGCACGACCGAACTCGTCGAACACCGCGAAGGTGGCGATCCCAGCACCGTGCGCAAATCGCCCGGCCAGTCGAAGTACGAAGCCGTCACGCTGGAACGTGGCGTCACCCACGACCCCGAGTTCGAGAAATGGGCGAACAAGGTGTGGAATTTCGGCTCCGGCCTGGGGGCGGAGGTATCTCTCAAGGACTTCCGCAAGGACATCATCATCGAGGTATACAACGAAGCCGGTCAGCTCGCACTGGCCTACAAGGTGTTCCGCTGCTGGGTTTCGGAATACCAGGCGATTCCCGAGCTGGATGCGAGCGCGAACGCCGTCGCAATCCAGACCCTCAAACTGGAGAACGAGGGTTGGGAACGCGATTACGAGGTCACGGAACCCACGGAACCCGAGTTCACGGAACCCGAAGGCTAGTGTCCTGTCACGCATCTTATGACGCTTTCAGAGCCCCGCATACGCGCCAAGGCAAGGCGCAGTCCGCAGGGAATGGCGGGCCCTTGCCAAGGACTGCAACGCCGCATTGGTGCGTATGCGGGGCTCCCTCCGGGCAAGGCAATAA
>JAVVFH010000400.1:0-1745 GCA_032250585.1 Lysobacterales bacterium | reverse complement strand
GAATCTTCATCGAGCGATCCTTGAGCGAATGGATGCTCAGGATAGCGCGTACGTGATTGCGGCGTATGGCCTTTCGACGGGATGCGACGCCACACTGGCATGCGCTATTGCATCACCTTGCAGTCGCCGATGGATGCAAGAATAAAATCGACTGCCGCCTCCAGATGGCGGTCCTGGCAGAGATTGCAAAGCCCCCGCTCCGGCATGTTGCCCGTGCCCTGCCGGACGCTGTCAAGCAGACTTTGTCTGCCTTTCGAGGTCAGCTTGTCCCAACGACAGCCCTCGTCGAGTCGCGGGGCACCACCGCCGCCGGTGTCGTGACAGCCGGCGCATGCCATTGCGTACACCATCGCGCCGTCGGCGGGACGCTCAGGCAGAGGCGGCTCCGGATCACGGCCCAACCGCCACAGTCCGGTGGTCTGCCCCAGAATCCAGACGGCACCATCATGAGCCACCCGGATGTCACGGATCCGGTCGTCGATTTCGCGCAGAATTGGGTACTCGGAACGCACGGTATGGCCGTCGAGATCAATCCGGCTAACATGCTTGCCCTTGAGTGCGCCGACCAGAAGATCGCCGTCCCATTCGGAAAATAGATCGCCTCGATACACGGTGACGGGTGAAATCGCTTCCGATGGAAGGTAATAGAACAGTGGCTGCTCGAAACCGGGCGCGTGCGTGCCCACACCGATCCTGGCCGTCGTGTAGTTGCGCCCGTAGGTAATCGTGGGCCAGCCGTAATTGCGACCGCGTTCAATCAGGTTGACTTCATCACCCCCCATCGGGCCATGACTTGTCGCGTAAACGCTGCCTGTCTTGCCATCGCGAACCAGACCCTGAACGTTGCGCAATCCCAGGGCCCAGATCCGATCGTCGACCTGCGGGTCGCCTACGAACGGATTGTCGGATGGTGCCCGGCCGTGCATGTCAATCCGGAGGATCTTGCCCTGAAGCCGATCGCCACGCTGGGCCAGCATTTCCTCGGAGCGGTCTCCGATGGACACCAGCAACGTATCGTCATCGAGAAATTCCAGTGCACCGCCGAAATTCGACGGTGACCATCCCGGCGGGCCGGCTTCAAGGATTGTGTAAAGGTCTTGCAATCGGTCATTGGACAAGGTGGCGCCGGCCACGGTTGTGAAGTAGTACTTGCCGGTTTCCTGATCGGCCGAGACATAGCTGAAAACGATTTTTCGATTTTTTGCGAACCTGGGATGCAATGCCACATCCAGTAAGCCCGTCTGAACACGTGCCGTTGCGATTTGTGGAAGCCCCGCAATCTCGTTAACGCTGGGTGCGTCATTCAGTTTGACGCGTAATAGACGTCCTTTTCGTTCAGTGACCAGAAGCTCATCTTCGGCCAGAAATTCAAACGCCCACGGCTCGTCGAGTTCGATCTCGATATGCTCCAGCGTTGCCGTTCTGAGATTCAGCGCCGATAAAGTCGGCAGGTCACCCGTGTATTCAGGGATTACTACCTTCCCTGTGTATTCAGGTATTCAGACCCAGCCTGCGCCAGGGCCGGGCTTGTCCGGTACGGATCCTGCCTCGCTGACTTCGTTTTCCTGGCCGGGCAATTTCAGCGAGGCAAGTATCAGTACCACACAGGCCTGGAACAGCAGGGAATGCTTCATCCAGAGACCAGCGCCTTGGCGGCCGGCACGTAGTCGTAGCCCAGGTCGCGGGCGACGGCTTCGTAGGTGACCTGGCCGCGGTGGACGTTCAGGCCGTTCAACAGGTGCTCA
>JAVVFH010000003.1:0-40075 GCA_032250585.1 Lysobacterales bacterium | reverse complement strand
CAAACGCCTGGAAATCGACGACCCCGAGCGCGTTTCCGAACACGAAGTCCGCAGCCTGGTCGCGCGCCTGCACCGCAAGGGCCTGGGCGCCCGTAGCCTGCAGCGTCTGCTGTCGGCGATCAGGAGCTTTTACCGCTGGGCCATGCGCGAGGGCCTGGCCAACCACAATCCGGCGGCTTCGGTTCAGGCGCCCAAAACCGCCCGTAAACTGCCGCAGACACTCGACATCGAGGCCGTCGCGCAACTGCTGGACATCCGCGACCAAAGCCCGCTGGCCCTTCGGGACAAAGCCATCATGGAGCTTTTCTACTCCTCCGGCCTACGCCTGGCGGAACTGGCCACCCTGCGCTGGGACGCCATCGACCGCACCGGCGGACTGATCACCGTCACCGGCAAGGGCAACAGGACCCGCCTGGTTCCCTTGGGCCGCTGCGCGGGCGATGCCCTGGACAACTGGCGCAAAGTACGCGGCCAGTTCGGGGGCTTCGAGCATCCGCAGGTTTTCCTCAGCAGCCGCGGCCAGCCCATTTCCCGGCGCACGATCCAGGCCCGCATCCGCCACTGGGCGCGAAAACAGGGGTTACCCCAGAAAATCCACCCTCATTTGCTGCGCCACAGCTTTGCCAGCCACTTGCTGGAATCGTCCGGCGACCTGCGGGCGGTGCAGGAACTGCTCGGCCATGCCGACATATCGACGACCCAGATCTACACCCACCTGGATTATCAACACCTGGCGAAGGTCTACGACCGGGCCCACCCGAGGGCCAGACGACAACCACCCAGTGCAGCGAAGCCCGCGCCGACTGACGGCGACGACAAGGAGCTCTGAGCCAGCTGCCGCCGACATAGAGCACTGACTGGCAGCCGGTATCTTGCATTCCCGGAACGCTAACCCCACTTTTGCCCCATGCAGATGAGGGAGCCAACAGTGGAAAATTACCGCGGCACGACCATATGTTCCGTGCGGCGCGGCAAGCAGGTCGTCATGGGTGGCGACGGGCAGGTCACGCTGGGCAACACGGTCATGAAGTCCAACGCGAAAAAGGTGCGGCGCCTCTACCAGGACCGTGTCATCGCCGGATTCGCCGGCGCGACCGCCGATGCGTTCACGCTGTTCGAGCGCTTCGAAGGCAAGCTGGAAAAGCACTCCGGCCACCTGGTCCGGGCCGCCGTGGAAATGGCCAAGGACTGGCGCACCGACCGCGCGCTGCGCCGCCTCGAAGCCCTGCTCGCGATCGCCGACAAAAACGATTCGCTGCTGATCTCCGGCACCGGCGATGTGATCGAACCGGAGCACGGGCTGATCGCCATCGGCTCCGGCGGGCCCTACGCCCAGGCCGCCGCGCTGGCGTTGCTGAACAGCACCGAGCTCGATGCGGAGTCGATTACGCGCAAAGCGCTCGGCATCGCCGCGGATATCTGTATTTACACCAATTCCACCCTGACCATCGAAACCATTGAATTCGAATAGGCCCTCAGCATGTCGCAGATGACCCCCCGCGAAATAGTCCAGGAACTGGACAAGCACATCATCGGCCAGTCCGACGCCAAGCGCGCGGTGGCCATCGCCCTGCGCAACCGCTGGCGCCGCATGCAGGTCAGCGAGGAACTGCGGGTGGAGATCACGCCGAAGAACATCCTGATGATCGGGCCCACCGGTGTCGGCAAGACCGAGATCGCGCGCCGCCTGGCTCACCTCGCCAACGCTCCTTTCATCAAGGTCGAGGCCACGAAATTCACCGAGGTGGGTTACGTGGGCAAGGACGTCGAATCGATCATCCGCGACCTGGTGGACACCTCGGTCAAGATGACGCGTGAACGGGCCATGGCCAAGGTGCGTTCGCGCGCCGAGGACGCCGCCTACGACCGCATCATCGACATCCTGCTGCCGCGACCGCGCAGCTCGGGCGCCGGCTTCGCGAACGAACCGCCCGCCGAGGAACCAAGTGACAGCCGGACGCGGCAAAAACTGCGTTATCAACTGGTGCACGGCGAATTGGATGAACGTGAGATCGAGTTCGACGTTTCCGCGCAGATGGGCATCGAAATCATGACGCCGCCCGGCATGGAAGACATGGCCAGCCAACTGCAGGGCATGTTCCAGAACCTCGGCGGCACCAAAAAACAGCAGCGCAAGATGAAAATACGCGAGGCCATCCCGGTCCTCATCGAGGAGGAAGCCGCGCGCCTTGTCAACGACGAGGAAATCAAGCAGCAGGCGCTGGAAAACGCGGAACAGAATGGCATCGTGTTCATCGACGAACTGGACAAGGTGACGCGGCGTTCGGACCACGCCGGCGCCGACGTCTCCCGCGAAGGCGTGCAGCGCGATCTGCTGCCTCTAGTGGAGGGCTGCACGGTCTCCACGCGCAACGGCATGGTCAAGACCGATCACATGCTGTTCATCGCCTCGGGCGCGTTCCATCTGTCGCGCCCCTCCGACCTGATCCCGGAACTGCAGGGGCGCCTGCCCATCCGCGTGGAACTGCGTGCGCTGGAGGTCGACGATTTCACCCGCATCCTGACCGAACCCAGGGCCTCGCTGACCGAACAATACACGGCGCTGATGGCCACCGAGGGCGTCGACCTGGAATTCAGCGAAGACGGCGTGCGCCGCATCGCGGAGATTTCGTGGAAGGTCAACGAGTCCACTGAAAACATCGGTGCGCGGCGCCTGCACACCGTGCTGGAACGTCTGCTGGACGTAATTTCCTACGAAGCGCCGGACCGCTCGGGCGACTCCTTCACGATCGACGCCGCTTACGTGGACGAACACCTCGAAGCACTGGCGGGGAACGAAGACCTGAGCCGCTACATTCTCTGAGCGAGATCGGCCCTGCCGCCTCAGTCGGCAAGGGCGGAGTTGCGCCATCGTCCGGGATATTGGCGCAATATGCGGGCTGTCCAGAAGATCCCAGGGCTCGCAATTGAGCCAGACCAGGGCGCGCAGCCCCATCAGCCGGGGTCATTCGTGGCCCGGGAGTTGCGAAACGTCGCAGACACAAAACCTGGTGTCGTCGCAGTAGACTGGGTCATGAATTTTACGGTTTAGGGAGGCCAGGACAATCAACTCAGCCACCGTCGTTCTGATGATTCTCGCCGCCGGGCTGGCCAGCCAATGGGTGGCCTGGCTGCTGAGGCTGCCCGGCATCGTCATCCTGATCGCCGCGGGGCTGGTTCTCGGCCCCATCACCGGCTGGCTGAGCCTGGAGACGCCATCGGCACATCTTACCGAGCTGATCGGCCTGGGCGTGGCCATCATCCTGTTCGAAGGCGGCATGGACCTGAAGCTCGGCGAGCTGAAGAAAGCCGGCCGCGGCATCGGGCGATTGGTGCTGCTGGGCGGGCCGATCACCTGGGTGGCAACGGCGGCCGCGGCACACTGGGTCATCGGCCTCGAATGGCCAGTGGCGCTGGTGCTGGGCGCGATCATGGTGGTCACCGGACCCACCGTGATTCAGCCGATTCTGCGCTACGCGCGTCTCAACGACCGTTCGGCCTCGCTACTGAAGTGGGAAGGCATCGTCAACGATCCCATCGGCGTGCTGCTGGCCGTGCTCACTTTCCAGTATTTCACAATCGACAGCGACGGTTTCGGGGATACCCTGGTCGGGCTGGGCAGCGCAATCGTCATCGCGCTACTGCTCGGCGGGCTGGGCGGTTGGCTGCTGGGCAAGCTCTACCAGCGCGGCGGCGTGCCCGAGCACCTCAAACCGCCGGTGCTGATGGTGCTGGTGCTGGTGGTGTTCACGCTGAGTAACGAGGTGCAGCACGAGGCCGGCCTGCTCAGCGTGACGCTGATGGGACTGGTGCTGGGCAACATGCAGCTGTCGGGCCGCGAGGACCTGCAGCGCTTCAAGGAAAACCTCACCATCGTGCTGGTCTCGGTGCTGTTCATCGTGATCACGGCCCGGCTGGAATTCGATCAGCTGCTGCTGCTCGACTGGCGTGCCGCGGGCCTGATAGCGGTCGTGCTGTTCGTGATTCGACCGCTTGCGGTGGCACTAGCCACGATTCGCGCCGGCATGGAAAAGTCCGATCGGCTGCTGCTGGGCTGGATCGCACCGCGTGGCATCGTCGCCGCGGCCACCGCCAGCCTGTTCGGCCCGGCCATGGTGGCAGCAGGATACACCGATGCCCGCATCCTGCTGCCGCTGGTATTCGCCATCATCATCGTCACCGTATTGCTGCACGGTCTCAGCCTGGGGCCCCTGGGCAGAAAGCTGGGGCTGGCCGCCGAGGACGACAACGGCGTGCTGCTCGTCGGCGCCTCGCCCTGGTCGCTGGCGCTGGCCAAAGTGCTGAAGGATCTGGGCGTCGAGGTGCTGATGGTCGACGGGGTCTATCATCGCCTGAAGCAGGCCCGCATGGAAGGCATCGACGTGTACTACGGCGAAATCCTGTCCGAGCATGCCGAGCACACGCTGGAGACCCACCACCTGGGCCACCTGCTGTGCGCCACGCCCAACGACTTCTACAACGCCCTGGTATGCAATGCGCTGGGCCCGGAGTTCGGGCGCCACCGCACTTTTCAGCTACCCACCGCCGAGGCGGCCAGCAAGGAATCCCGGCGGCTTACAGCAGACCAGCGCGGCCACCTGGCCTTTGCCGATGACTGCGATTACGACTGGCTGCAGCAGCGGCTGGACGAGGGCTGGGTGATCCAGCGCACGCGGATTTCCAAGGCGTTTTCCATGGACGAGGCGACCGGTAAACTCGGCACGCCCGGGGAGGACTGGCTGCTGCTGGGCGCGGTCTCGCCCGGCGGCCGCCCCAGGATCTATTCGGACGAACTCCCGTTCGAACCCGAACCGAAATGGCAGGTGCTGTATTTCGCACCCGAGTCCGACCTCGAAGCAGAAACCGCCGGGAAGGAAGCCGTGTCGCGGAGCGAAACCGAATCGTCCGGCGACACCAGTGCGTCGGGAGTACGGGCGCCGGCAAAGTGATCCGTTGCCGGTTGCATGCCTGCGTCCGCGCTGGTCCCGTCAGGGCCGCAGAGCGGCGGCAACCAAGCGGGCGTAAAGCTTTTCGCGAAAGTTATCCGGCGCATCGAGACCAAGCCGGGCCAGTTCCTCCGGGTACTCGCCCGGGCGGCCGGCAAGAGCGGCTTTCGCCAGTGCCCACTTGTTTTTGCTCAGGCTCCTGAGTTTATTCAGTGCCGGAATCAGACGCCGCTCGTCGGCGGTGAAATCGCTGCCGAACGGGTAGCCGGGGAAGGTGCCGCGCCCGGCGAACGGCGAAAGGACGCGTTCCAGAGCCTCAGGCGTGTTGGAACGGGCGCTGTCGGGAATCGACCAGTTCGGGTCCAGTTTGCCGGCCCGCCTGGCCTGCCCGGCCAACTCGTCCTGGAACCGCGTATCGGCGATGTGGATCATGGCCTTGATGCACTCCTCGTCGGTCTTGCCACGCAGGTCGGCTATCCCGTACTCGGTCACCACCAGGTCGCGCAGGTGGCGCGGGATGGTGTTGTGCGGATACTGCCAGACGATGTTCGACGAGGTCTCCCGGCCGCTTTCGCGCGTGGCGCGCAGCATCAAAACCGAGCGACCGTCGTCCATGGCGTGCGCCATGGCGACGAAGTTGTACTGCCCGCCCACTCCGGAGACGACCTGATAGTTTTCCAACCCGTCGGAGACGGCCGCGCCGGTGAGGGTCATCATCATGCAGGCGTTGACGAAGCGCGCATGCCGGCGCTGCTCGATTTCCAGCGCTTCGCGACCGCCATAAAGCTGGTTGATCCGGCCTACGCCGTGCATCCGAAACCGCGGGCGCTCGTGCTCGTCCAGCGCGTTGAGGAAGGCATAGAAATCCCTCGTGCCCAGAAAGAATCCGCCGTCCATCACCGCGCCAGAACCGGCTTCCTCGACTTCAATACCCGCGTTGGCGCGGCGCATCACGCTAATGTCCTCGAACACCTCGCGCTTGAGGATGCCAGCGGTGTAGAGGTGCATGAAGCCGTCCATGAACATCTCGCTGGCGCCGTACAGCCCTGCGGCGAAGGGTTTTTCATCGCCAATACCCGGCGGCACCGCTCGATCCAACGCCGCTACCGCCTCACGGTAAGCAGCATTGTCGCGCTGGCGCAGCATCAGGCTGTGGACGAGCGCATCGCTGAGCGATCCGATACCGATCTGCAGCGTGCCCCCGTCGGCGATCAGCCGGCCGGCGTGTAAACCGACCGCGTGATCCTGCACCGAGATCGGCTGGCGCGGCAGCGCAAACAGCGGCTGGTCTGGATCGGAATCGAGGATCTGGTCGAAATAGTCGGAATCGACGACTGCATCACCGTGCATGAACGGCAGGTCCGGGTGCACGTGAGCCACACTGTAAAGCGGATAGTCGGCTCGGTGCCGGAGGCGCTCGACCAGGTCCAGCGTGACATCCGGGTTGCTCGACAGGCTCAACCGGCCCTGTTCATCACGCGCGACCAGCTGCAGTATCAGGTTCACGCCGCGGTCGACCAGGTCGCGCGCGACGTGGGTATAGTTCGACGACACGTAGTGGCGCTGCATGGACGGATTGCCGAGCGCGGCCCCGGACTGAAAATAGAATTCGATCACGCGAACGTTTTCCGGTAATGCGCCTCGCTTCAGATCGACCAGGTATTGAAGCCTGGGGTAATCGGCACCGAACAGGCGTTCGACAATCGGTTCCATCAGCCGTTGCTCCAGCCAGTGCCGGGGCTGGGGTATGTCCAGCGACAGCGCGGTCACGATTTCCAGTTCGATTCCCGGTTCGTCCACGGCGCGCTGGTAGAGTGCATTGATCAAACGGTTGGGTTTGCCCAAACCCAGCGGCACCCCGACCACAATCCTGCGGCCGACCTGCCCGATGACCCGGTCGATTACGCTATCGAAATGCGCTTTATTCGGCATAAATGACCCCATCCTGTAGCGAGCGATGCTCATCTGGATGATAAACCAGTTACGCCCTTTACCTCCCACTGGACGCGGGCGGGCGACACGATCTCCGCTGGTCGTGCCGCCCGCTCAACGTGCAGGAAAACCCGGGGCGCGTTTCAGAACTGGATCTGCAGGCCACCGACGAACGTACGATCGAGGTTTGGACGCGCACCGTGCGGCTGACGACCAGCAATGCCGTCTTCGTCATTGAAGTTCTGGCCCAGCACAAACAATTGCACGAACGGGGTCAGATCGAAGTGAACCGAGGCATCGACGGTGGTCAGTGAATCCGTCTGCTCGAAGGGGCCGCATGATGCGAAGGCACAAACCTCATCGACGTAGTTCAGGCTGACGTAGGCGGCCCAGCGCTGCCAGATCAGACCTTGCGAAATGTGGAATTGGTGGTCGGGCACGTAGGGAATCGGATCGCCTTTTTCGGCATCGCCGAAGAAGGCCGAGTCGGCAAGATCGCTTCTGAATTCGGCGTCGGTCCAGGTCCAGGTGACTTCGAACGGCAATGCGATGCCGGGGGCGCTCGGCCAGTCGGTGCTCAGGCGGGTTTCAAGGCCACGGGCGCGCGCCGCGTCGCCGCGAAAGACTTGGCCGACCTCGCAACTGGAGCCGCTGGAGACGGTACAGACGCCGACCAGGTTTTCGAAATCGTTCCAGAAGCCGATCATTTCGAGCGAGCCCAAACTGCCGGAATAGCGGAACCCGGCTTCCCAGTTGGTCGATTCCTCTTCGTCGGCGTCGGGGCTGGACGAGGGTGCCGAAAAACCTTTGTGGACACCCGCGATCAGGCCGAGATCGGGCGTCAATGCGTAGCGCACTCCAACACCGGGCAGGACGACCGTCAGGTCGTTCTTGCGCCGGTCGCGAACGTTGTCTTCGGCGCGGCTGGCCGGGTCGTCGGTACGCCCGATACGGTCCTCGAAGCGCACCCGCGTGAGCTCCATGTCCTCGATGCGCACGCCGGGGCTGACGCTCAGGCGGCCGACCTCAATGGTGTCGTAAATCCAAACCGCCAGCGCCTCCGCTTCCTCGATACGATTACCGGCATTGCCAAGAACACCAAAGTCGTCCAGCACCAGGCTGCCGTTGATCTGGGTATAGGTGCTTTGGCGCTGGAGCCGGTCTTCTTCGTCCTCATGGTAGCGAAAACCGGCCCGCAGTGAATGCGCCAGCGGACCGGTGTCGAAGGCAAGGGTGGCCTCGGCCTGGACGCCGCGGGAAAAGTATTCGCGCGAGTTGTTGCGAATTTCGATCGCGCCCTGTTCGGTATCCCGTGTGCCGTCGAGAATGTCCTGCAGTTGCCCGGGCGTCAATCCACCCAGCGACTCGCCGCGATTGACCGCCTGGATGATGTCGAACCAGCCGGTGCGCGAGAAGTTCTGTGCGTCGGAGCTGCCGTCGAAGTCGATGCCTTCGGTCTTGAACCACGCGCGCTCGAACTGATTGTAATAGGCGCTGGCGCGAAATTGCAGCGCGGAGCCGATGCGCCCGGTATAGCTCAGGATGACCTGTTCGTGCTCGGTGTTCATCTGGTCGAGTTCGCTCAGGCCGTAGCGACGGTTGGGACTGGCCTGGAAGTTGGCATCGGTCAAGCCGAAGTAGGTCTGGTTCGACGTCTCATCGGCATATTGCAGTTTCAGTTCAAGGGCGTGGTAGTCGTCGTGAGTCGATGGTGTGTTGATTCGAAACCGGGCGAGGTAATCGCTTTTGTTCAGCCCGGTGTCGCGCTTGGACCGGTCGATGTTTTGGAAGCCGTCGGAACGCCATTCATGGCCTTCGACCACGTAACCGAACTGCTCCTGGCTGTCGCCGTACCAGCTGTGACCGCGCAAATGGCCGTGGCTGCCGGCTTCGAAGGTGGCCTGGCCGCGGCGGTCATCCGGAATTCGTGTGGAGATCAGGTTGATCGCGCCGCCCGTGGTATAGGGCCCTTCAAGAATGGCGGCCGGTCCTTTGAGAACCTCGATGCCCTGCATGCGGCCCGGCGTCGGGAAGTAATACGCGGCCGGCGCGGCATAAGGCGCTGGAGCGATTGGCACACCGTCCTCCAGCAGGGTGATCGCGCGCGAACGGTCCGTAGGCGTGCCGCGAATCGAGATATTCGGACGCAGGCCGAAACCGTCCTCCAACTGGATCGAAACGCCGGGTACCTGCCGCAGAATGCGCTGGATGTCGGTGAATTCGAATTTTTCCAGATCTTGTTCCGAAAGCACGGTCGCGCCGCCCGGTATTTCGCTTGCGGCCTCGGCCGAGCCGATAATGGCGACCGGTGTCAAAGCCAGCGGCTTGTCTCCAGAGTGTTCCGCCTGCTCACCGCTTTGTTGCGCTGCCTCCTGTGAAAGCTGCTCTGCACCGACCGCAGATCCGGCATACAAGGCGAGAAAGGCGGCGGCGACAAGGGCGCGGCGCGGGCTGGACGAGATCGCGGATTGGGCAAGGTAACGAATTCGGCCGACGACGGCCGGCTGATGCGCTGAACAGTTCACAAAGAAGCTCCTTTAAAAATTATAGCCACAGGGATTTAATAAGATTCCAGAATTAAATACGACTTATTATCATTTATATAATAAGACTCATTCGCATTTATAAGCAATTCTTTTTTATGTTCGTACCAACTTTGCACAGGCCTCCGATTTATCGTGGCCGGATTGCCATGTCGAAGTTCACCAAGCCGTAGAATGCCCTGGATCAGGGTGGCGGCATTGCAATGGGGCGAAGGTGGTGCGACAGTTAAGCTGTACATTGCACCAAGCGCGACTGGCGCAATGTTCGGCATAAACGTCTGTGGCTGTCCGGGGAAACACGATGCTGCGAAAGACATCGACACTTATTATTTCCCTGCTCGCGCTGTCCGCGTGCGGAGATTCATCGCAACAGGCAGACGAGCCCGCGTCAACCAGTGCCGCCGTAGCGCCGGCGAACCTGGTGCTGATCGGCGGACAGATCGCGACGGCAGACCCGGCCATTGGTACTGTCGAAGCACTGGCGGTAACAGGCTATCAGATCACCGCCATAGGCCGTGACGAGGACATTGCGCCATACATCGGCAACGAGACGCAGGTCGTCGAACTCGAGGGCCGTTTTGTCATGCCCGGATTCATCGAAGGGCACGGCCACTTCATGAGCCTCGGGCGCGCCAGGCAGATCCTCGACCTATCGACGGTCCGCAACTGGGACGAGGTCGTCAGCATCGTGGCGGCCGCCGTCGACAAGGCGAAACCGGGTGAATGGATTTTCGGCCGCGGCTGGCACCAGGACAAATGGGACACGGTGCCGGATGATGCGGTCGACGGCGTGCCACGGAACGACAGCTTGAATAAGGCCTCGCCGGACAACCCGGTGCTGCTGGGACATGCCAGTGGTCACGCCGCGTTCGCAAATGACGCGGCGCTGGAGGCAGGCGGTATCGGGGACGACACACCCGACCCGGCGGGCGGCACGATTGTGCGGACCAGCAAAGGCCTGGCGACCGGGCTACTGCGCGAGACGGCGCAGCGGCTGATGGATGAGGCTGTCGAGAAATACAACAGCTTCCTGACATTGGCGGAACGCGAACGCATCGATCGCGAGCGCGTCATGCTGGCCGGCGACGAAGCGCTGCGCCATGGCGTTACGTCTTTTCACGATGCCGGCGCGCCGTTCGAAACGATCGATTTTTTCAGGAAGCTCGAGGAAGAGGGTGCGTTGCCGATTCGCCTGTACGTAATGGTGCGGCGCGAGAGCAACGAAGACATGGACCGCATGCTGCCGCTATATAGAATGGTGGCGGAGGGCAACGACTTTCTGACTGTGCGCAGCATCAAGCGCCAGGTCGACGGTGCGCTCGGCGCGCACGGAGCGTGGCTGCTCGAGCCATACGAGGACTTGCCGGATAGCACGGGTCTCGTACTCGAGCCGATCGAAGACATCGAGGGCACGGCCGAGGTGGCTATCAAGCACGGCTTCCAGGTCAACACGCACGCGATTGGCGATCGCGCGAATCGCGAGATTCTGGATCTTTACGAACGTGTCTGGGAACATCAGTCGGTCGATGGCGAGCCGCTGCGCTGGCGCATCGAGCATGCACAGCACATTGATCCGCTGGACGTGCCGCGCTTTGGCGAACTCGGCGTGATCGCGGCGATGCAGGGCATACACTGCACCTCCGACGGGCCGTGGATTCCTGGCCGGCTGGGCGATACGCGTACCGAAGAAACCTCCTACCTGTGGCGCGACCTGATCGGGACCGGCGCAATAATTGGCAACGGCACCGACGTGCCGGTGGAGCCGATCGACCCGATTGCGTCGTATTACGCATCGGTATCGCGCATCACGAACACGGGCGATAAGCTCTACCCCGGGCAGTCGATGACGCGCAGGGAGGCGCTGGCCAGCTACACCGTCAACAACGCCTATGCCGCGTTCGAAGAAGACGTCAAGGGCACACTGACGCCGGGCAAGTACGCGGATTTCGTCGTGTTGTCGCAGAACCTGCTGACGGTTGAAGAAGCCGGGATTCCCGACACGGTCGTCGAAATGACCTTCATCGGCGGCGAGCTGAAATACAGCCGTGACGACGGCGTGGCGGCCGGAAATCTGAAGCGCCCGGCGCGCGTCGCGCATCACGAACACTGACGCCCGGACGCACCTGTCCTCAACCGCCATACTGCAGGCTGCTAAGATAAAGCGATGGGTTTCTACGACAAACATCTGCTGCCGAGACTCGTGCACTTCAGCTGCGGCCTCAAGCCCGCCTTGAAGCAACGCGAAAAAGTGGTGCCGCTGGCCGCCGGAAGGGTACTGGAAATCGGCATCGGCTCCGGGCTGAATCTGCCCTATTACCGCGCCGATCGCGTGGGGCACATCTGGGGTCTCGATCCTTCCCGTGACATGTGGGAAATCGCCCACCGAAGCGCGGATAAAAGGTACCTGGACGTCGAGTTTCTGGAGAGCGGCGCCGAAGCCATTCCACTGGACGACGCCCAGGCAGATTGCGTCGTGATGACCTACACCTTGTGCACTATTCCGGATCCGGCCGCCGCTTTGGCGGAAATCCGCCGCGTACTCAAGCCCGGCGGCCGGCTGATTTTCTGCGAACACGGCAAGGCGCCCGACCCGCCGGTGCGGCGCTGGCAGGATCGAATCAATCCGCTCTGGAAACGGCTTGCCGGCGGCTGCAATCTCAACCGCCCGATTTCCACCCTGCTGGAGACCGGCGGATTCCACTCACAGGATCTGCAGACCATGTACATTCCCGGCTGGAAACCGGCCTGTTTCAACTACTGGGGAACCGCGCAAGCCGACTGAACTCAGTTCGATTCTTCGCGGGCGCGCAAGGCCTCCAGATCCGCCGGCGTATCCAGATCGAAAGCCGCGTTTTCCACCCGTATTGGATGAGCCATCTCGCCGTGCCGGCGGATCACCTGCTTTGCGCCGTCCTCCGGTTTCAGGCGCTCTAATTCACGAAACAGACTTCTTGGAAATATGACCGGAGGCCCGTGATTACCGCCTGATTCCGAGACCACTATATGTGATATATCACGTTTCCATCCGCGCAGCAGACGCCATAGATCGTCGGCGTTGAGCCGCCACTGGTCGCACAGCAGGATTAGCACCCCGGGGGGCTCGCGGCCAAGGGAACGCACGCCGCTGCTGATCGACGAACCCATCCCCGAAGCCCACGCCTCATTCCGGACCCGCTGCACGGGCAATTCCTCCAATGCACTCTCGACAGCCCCAGCGGAACTGCCCGTCACCACGCTCACGCAGGGCAGGCCCAGGGACAGCAGCAGCCGCGCAGCGCGCCATACCAGCGGCTGGCCATGATATCGAAGCAGCTGCTTGGGTTGGCCGAGGCGCTGCGAACCGCCTGCCGCCAACAACAGCCCGGCGGGCAGGGGCGCCTCAGGAATCGCCATCGCCTGCGCCGCGCCCGGTCAACGGCGCCCCGTCGCGACCGTTCAGCACAGCGTGAATCTCCGCCACCAGCGACAGAGCGATGGACTCGGGCAGTTCCGCGCCGATATCCAGCCCGACGGGCCCGTAAATACTGCGCTCGCTGCAGCCGCTCATGTCGCGCAACCGTGTGCGCCGCGCGCGTGGCCCGAGTACACCCAGGTAAGGAATATTGCGCTCGCAGAGCTGCCCCAGGTAAACGCTGTCGTTTTCCAGATGATGGCTCATGATCACCGCGGCGTCGAAGCGGTCGAGATCGAGTTCCGCGGCCAGATTTTCGGGACGCGCGCGAACCAGCCGGCAACCCGCTGGAAAACGCTCGGCGCGCGCATAGGCCGGGCGGTGATCGACGAGCACGACTTCCCAGCCCAGCGCCGCAATCGCGCCCGCTACCGGCACCGCATCCGGCCCGGCGCCGCAGATCAGGACGCGGGTGCGCGGCGGAATGTTGACCAGCAGAACGCTCGCAGCGGCTCCGACCGGCACGCTCCGGCATCGCCAATTCGGCCAGTCCAGCTCGGTCGCGTCACCCAATAGCCCGATCAACGCGGGATCGCCCATGCTCAGCCCGGACGCGTCCAGCAGTGCGAGTGTGCCCGGCGGCGGACTGCCTTCGGCCTGGACCGACAGGGCCAGCAGGGCCGGCACGCGACGCGCCATGGCATCGCTCAGCGGCGCCAGGAAATCGAAGTTCCGCTCCCGGTCGAGGCGCTGCAGCAACAGGTGAATCACCCCGTCGCACCCCAAGCCGAGACTCCAGACGAGGTCCTCGTCGGCGTGCAGGTCGTAGGTCACGAATTTCGGCACGCCGCTGGAAAAAACGCTCGCCGCGTGTTCGAGCAGATCACCCTCAAGGCAGCCGCCGGAGATCATGCCCTCGTACTTCCCGTCGCGGCTGATCAGCATCATCGCCCCCGGCTTGCGATAGGTTGAACCCTCGGTGCCGATGATCGTGACCAGCACCAGCGCCTGCTCGGCCTCATGAGCACGGTAAAAATCGAGCAGCGCGGGTGTTCCAAGGTGCATTGCAAAGTCCTTCCTGGAAAACCTCATATGATAACGCCGCTGAGACATTTGTGCGCGCCCGTCGGCCGTCCCGCCAGGGCAAATTTGTTCTACCAGAAGTACCGTCATTCCCGCGCAGGCGGGAATCCAGGAATTTCAATCCAATCCGCGGCTTGGCGAATCCAGCGGTGTTGCAGGAACTGGATTTCCGCCTGCGCGGAAATGACGAGAGTTCAAGAAATTGGCGTGAGAACAAATTTACCCTGTCCGTCCCGCACCCGTATGTCCGGGGCCCGGAAACAAGCGCTCGCTGCACCGGTGGGTTTCGAGTGCAAAACGTGATTGAATGCATTCCCTGATGAAGATTCTATCCGTCAACGTCGCCCTGCCCGAAGACATCGAGTACCACGGCCAGGTCCTGAACACGTCGATTTTCAAGCGCCCCGTACAGGGCCCGGTAAACGTTCACTGCACGCATCTGGCGGGAGACCGCCAGGCCAGTCAGGATGTGCATGGCGGCGAACACAAAGCGGTTTACCTCTACTCGCACGACCATTATCCGTGGTGGTGCGAGAAGCTCGGCCTGCCCCGCCTGAACTGGGGGCAGTTTGGCGAGAACCTGACGGTCGCGGACGTCCTCGAGCCGGATCTGTGTATCGGCGACCGGCTGCGGACGGGTTCCGTGCTGCTGGAGATCAGCGGCCCGCGCATTCCCTGTCAGAAACTCGCGCTGCGCTTCGGGAATCCGGCGATGCCGGGCGAGTTCACTGCCTCGCAACGCTGCGGCTTCTACCTGCGGGTGCTTGCGACCGGCACCGTGCAGAGGGGCCAGACACTCATCCGCGAGCCGGCTGCCCGGCCTGGGCCGAGCGTGCTGGAGTTTTTCAGAGCCTACACCCGCCCGCGCTCGACCGGCGCCCGTGAAATCCTGGAACGGGCCTCGACCCTGGACAGCCTCGACCCGGCACTGAAGCCGGCCATCGTCAAGCGCCTGAACGCGCTGGAGAATTCAGAACCATGAACGACCGTCAACGCTTTGAAACCCTCGATCCAAAAAACTGGGATGAAATGCGCGAACTGGCGCACCGCATCGTCGACGATGCGCTCGACTACGTAGAAACCACCCGCGACAAGCCCGTCTGGCGGCCGGTGCCCGCGGATGTCGCCGAACACCTGCGCGAGGCCGCACCAAGGAAGCCGAGTGACCCCGCTGAAGTCTACGAAGACTTTCGCGAAAACATCATGGCCTATCCCATGAACACCAGCCACCCGCGCTTCTGGGCCTGGTACATGGGCAGCGGCACGGTCATGGGCGCGCTGGCGGATTTCCTGGCCGCCACGCTGAACCCGAACCTGGGCGGCGCCAACCACGTCGCTCCATTGGTGGAACTGCAGGTCATCGGCTGGATCCGCGACATGCTGGGCATGCCGGCTGATTCCACCGGGCTGCTGACCAGCGGCGCCTCGATGGCCAACTTCACCGCGCTGACCGTCGCGCGCAACACCAACTGCGGCTACGACCTGCGCCGCGAAGGTTTGCGCAAAGCGCCCGGCGCGCCAACGGTCTACGCCTCGACCGAAGTCCACAGCTGCAACCAGAAGGCCGTCGAGACGCTCGGTCTCGGCACGGCCGGGCTGCGCTACGTGCCGGTCACGGCCGATTACAAACTCGATCTCGGGCAACTGGAGCAGATGGTCGCGGCCGACCGCGAAGCCGGCATGCTGCCGTTCTGCGTGATCGCCACCGCCGGCACCATCAACACCGGCGCCATCGACGACCTGCCGGCCATCGCCGCCTTCTGCAGGCGCGAAAAACTCTGGTTTCACGTCGACGGCGCAATCGGCGCGGTGGCGGTGCTGGCCGACAACGTGCGCGATCAACTGCGCGGCATGGAACAGGCTGATTCGATCGCCCTGGACCTGCACAAGTGGATGCACGTTCCGTTCGAGGCCGGCTGCGTGATGGTTCGCAACGCGGCGGCCCACCGGGATTCCTTCGCCCTGGTGCCCGAATACCTGCACCGCGAAGCCGACGACCGCGGCATGGCCTCCGGCCCTTTCTGGTTCAGCGATTACGGGCTGCAGTTGACCCGCCAGTTCCGCGCACTGAAAGTGTGGATGTCCATCAAGGAGCACGGCCTCGACCGCTTCGGGCGCATGATGGCGCGCAACGTGGAACAGGCCGCCTACCTGGGGAAACTCATCGAAGACTCGCCCTCGCTGGAATTATCGGCGCCGATCGGCCTCGACATCGTGTGCTTCAGATACAACCCCGGCGGGCTGGACACCGAAGCGCTCAATGCGCTCAACAAGTCGATCCTCGAGGAACTGCAGGAAAGCGGCGTCGCAGCGCCTTCCTACACGACACTGCACGGCATCTACTGCCTGAGAGTCGCCATTTCCAACCACCGCAGCCGCAACGACGACTTCGATCTGCTGGTGCGCGAAGTTCTCCGCATCGGCGCATCGCTGCAGGGCTAAGCCCGACCTGGGCAGCTGCGCACATACGTACATGCAAGGCTCTTCGCAACCCTTTCGAACATTCAACGGGAGCCAGCCGCGTTTACATCCGCCGTGCTGTTGGCGTTTTTCCTGATGTGCGTCTCCGGACTTGCTGGGTACACTAGCTTAGGGACCTCAGATGCGATGGGCTGTAGCTACACTCGCGATTTCGTCCGTGGCGGCAGGCATTAGTCCCGCTACGAATATGTCGCAGTTTGGGCATAGCATTCTTCTCGCGCTGCTCTACTCTGTACCGGTGGTCCTGGGGTTTGGAGGGGTGTTCCTGGGTGTTCACAGGTTGGCGCGCAGGAGCGAATAAGGCATGAGCGGTTCATTGGGAATCAGGCGGAATGCGGCCTGGCGCAAGGTGCAGCCCTTCGCCACCAACCGCGTGTCCGGATCGTGGCAGATGACAGCAAAAGCTCGTGTACTGTCCGGCACATCGCTCCACGACTGCGCCGGTGAAACGTCTTCACCTTCGCCGGTGTTCGTGGTCGGAATCCTTCCGCCCTGTTCGAAAGCGGGGCTCGTCAACTGCATCCCGGACAAAGCAAATCCCATGTCTCCTCTGCTCGCCGCACATTGCGCAACCACTGCGCTCCACGACACGGCGCAAGTGCATTGTAGCGTGTTTTCGGCGTTGAATACTGCTACGGTACCCGACAAGTACCGATGGAACGTCATGCATAAAGGGCCGATGCGAGGAAGGCGATGCTTTCCCGCATGTGGTGCATTTTCGGTGCTATGACTTCGGATCGGCAGTTCAAGGGAGTGACGAACGATCGCTCGACCGGCAGACAACAGGAATCCTCTGCTTGTGGCCTTTCTCGACCACCGGGACGGGTTGCAGGCCATGGTTTGTGCGCGGTTGGGAGATCTGCAGGACGTCCACGACATCCTGCAGGATACCTGGCTGCGGCTATCGGCGGTTAAAGCGCCGGAGGATGTGGACAACCCGTCCGCATACGTTTATCGCACCACCAGCAACGTGATGGTGGACCATTTGCGTCGCGCTGGGCGCTGGTGCCGGTATGTTCTGGCGACCGATGAGCTGCTCGATAACGTAGCCGCGCCGCAGCCATCGCCGGAAGCCGTGGCAGACCATCGCCAGCGCCTGCGGCAGATGCGTTCGCTGCTGGCGGAACTTTCTCCGAAATGCCAGCGGGCCTTCCTGCTGAGCCGCTGCGAAGGATTGAGCTATCGTGCGATCGGCCACCGACTCGGCATATCCGACAACATGGTCAAGAAGTATCTGATTCAGGCGCTTGCACATCTGCGCACACAGATGCCGCCGTCAGGCGAACGGGGGGAACCATAGTGAAGTATAACGAGAATACCGGTCGGCTGAGGGAACAGGAGCGGCTGAGGGAAGACGCGGCGCGGTGGTGCGTGGTCATGAGTTCCGGGAAAGCCAGCGACGCTGAAAAGCGCGCTTTCGCGGAATGGATCACGCACAGCCCCTCGCATTTGCGCGAATTCAAGGCCGTGGAAGCGCTGTGGGCTGAGGCGGCCAGTTTCGGTGCGGCGCTGGATTCCGCAAGCGATGTGATTCCGATGTATCCGTCCCCCAAAAGCGCCGGCAGGTCGTTACAACCGGGTGCGGCCCGCAGCGCCCTGCGCCGACTGACACAATGGCGGCACGGCCTCGCAGCGGCACTGATTGCCGGATGCATCGGACTCGCGGCATACGGCCTTTCGACGGGTGGGCCGGAACCCTGGCTGTTCGGACCCGACGTCGAGTCGTTCGCCACCCGCAAAGGCGAAAGTCGGTTGATGACGCTGGCGGATGGCTCGCTTCTGGAGCTGAACACCCAGTCCCGCGTCGAAGTGCGCTTTTTAAAGGCGAGCCGGCGAATCCGCCTGCTGGAGGGCGAAGCCTACTTCGACGTCGTATCGGACCCGGAGCGCCCGTTTATCGTGGACACCGAGCAGGCACGCGTGCAGGCCGTCGGCACTGAATTCAACGTGCGTCTGCGTGCCGCCGATGTCGCGGTGACGGTAGTTGAGGGGCAGGTCCTGGTAAGTCAGCTCAGCGCCGGTAACGATGACGCGCCGATCGGATGGGAGGCAAAGATCGGTCAGAACGAGCAGGCCGTCGTCGGACTTCCGCGGCGGGCTGAATCCGCGACTGTCGCGCAAACCCG
The DNA here is from genome assembly GCA_032250585.1 of Lysobacterales bacterium. GTDB lineage: Bacteria > Pseudomonadota > Gammaproteobacteria > Xanthomonadales > SZUA-36 > JAVVFH01. Next base: position 21,573 of record JAVVFH010000003.1, on the reverse strand, counting down.
CCCGGTTGAGGTCGAACAGTTCGTTTCCTGGCGAGACAATAAACTGGTATTCGAAGCAACACCTCTCCGCGAAGTAGTCGGCGACTTCAATCGCTATAACAGCATGGTGTTGCGGATCGAGGACGAGAGCCTGATGACATTGTCGGTCAGCGGGGTGTTCGATCCCCGCGACCCCAAGGCGTTCGTCCAGACGTTGGAGGCATTCGCCCCAGTCCGGGCACTCGTACTCGGTCGCTCCATGATCCTGTTGAAGCCGCTGTGAAATCGCGTTGTCGCGACCGGTTCGGTCCAAAACGTGCGACGTGATCAAAATTCATTGGTCGACACCCCGGTACCCGAAAGCCGCCGGCCCGCCGTCTTAACTGATACGGTGTGGCAATCCAGCCTGCCGTCACCCCGGTCTAACTGCGCCGGGGTGGAGACCGGGGAGACAATCGTGAACGGAAAAATCAGGGAATCCATCTACCTGCTGGTATGCGTGTTCGTCGCCGTGGTGCCCCCTGCGGTCGCCTATTGCCAGGAAGACGCAGCGATCGACAGCCCACGAGTCGATTACGAGATTGAGGCGCAGCCAGTGGCATCAGCATTGCATCGGTTTGCCGAACAATCGGGCTTTCAGCTCGCGTGGCTCGCGACCGATGTGTCGAATAGCAAAGCGCATGAAGTCAAGGGCAGCTTCACGCCGCAGGAGGCGATTCAGCGGCTGTTGAATGGAACCGGCCTGGATTACCGCCAAGTGGATGAGAAAACGATCGCCGTGTTGACCAGAACCGCCCGCGATGAAGGCCGATTCGATGAGCCGGCGGCGACTACAAGGCTCTCGTCGACCGACGCCGGGCTGCCACTGGCCCTGGCCCAGCAGGCGGCACCGGCAGGGGCGCAGCAAGTCGCCGAGCGCCCCACCGAGGAGGTGATCGTAACCGGCTCGCGCATCCGGCGCACCGGCACCACGACGCCTATCCCGGTAACCATGCTGGACGAACGCGAGCTCATGCTCAGCGGCGACACGAGGCTCGCCGACACCCTGAACGAGTTGCCGGCAATCGGTGCCACCCAAACGCCGGCCAACACCAATGCCAACCCGCAGGAAGCGGGCACCAACTTTCTCAATTTGCGGCGCCTGGGCATAGACCGCACGCTGGTGCTGATCAACGGCCGCCGCCACGTTGGTAGCCGGCCCGGGGCGACCGCCGTGGATGTGAACACCATCCCGACCTCGATGGTGGAACGGGTCGAAGTGATCACCGGTGGCGCGTCGGCCATTTACGGCGCCGATGCCGTGTCGGGCGTCGTCAACCTGATCCTGCGCGACGACTTCGACGGGATCAAGCTCGACGGACAGGCCGGCACCACGGACGAGGGCGACGGAGAGAGCTATCAGTTCAGCCTGACGGCCGGCAGCAACTTCTCCGGCGACCGCGGCAATGTCTATTTCAACGCGACCTGGGACAAATCCCGTCGGATCAACGCGGCGGAACGCGGTTACGCGAGCCAGAATCTCCGCTTCGCGACCAACCCGGCGAACACCGGCCCGAACGACGGTATCCCGGACCAGATCCTTTTCGACGACACCGGCTTTATCGGCACGCCGGCGGGTGGCCGGGTGGTCGGCCCGGACGGGCTCGATCTATTCACCGCTGTGGGCGGGCCGTTCACCTTCGATGCGAACGGCAATCTCATATCCCAGGATCTGGGCGCGCTGCCGGAACCGTTCCTGAGCCAGGGCGGTGATTTCGTGGACCTGTCGCGCTTCGACCTGCTGCAGGTGCCGATCGAGCGGCTGATCGTCTCGGGCGGCATGCATTACGACCTGCATGAACGGGCAAGCCTGTTCGCCAATGCCAAGTTCGCTCAGTCCAAGAGCGCCACGGCAGGCCAGCCAACCTTTAGCCTGCCGACCTTCTCGCCGATTTTCATTCAGGCCGGCAATCCTTTCGTGCCGCAGGAACTGCGCGACATTCTGGCCGCCAACGACGCCGAAGGCTTCTTCGTCTCGCGCACCAACGTGGACCAGGGCCAGCGACGGTCGCGCTCCGATCGGGATACGATTCAGCTCGAATTCGGACTCGAGGGAGATCTGACGCCGAATCTGGCGTACTCGGTGCATTATCAGTACGGCCGTTCCGACAACACCACCGAGTTCATCAACGAACAGATACCCTCACGCTTCAATCAGCAACTCGATGCGGTGCTCGATGCGGACGGTAACATCGTCTGTCGCGATCTGTCGGGCGGCTGCGTGCCGCTCAACGTGCTGGGGCCGACGGCCGCAACGCCCGAGGCGCTGGTCTTCAGTCACACGGATTTCGTGACCGATGGCCGCCTGACCCAGAAAGTCGCCAACGCGACACTGACCGGCGATAGCGGCGGGTTTTTCAACCTGCCGGCCGGTTCGGTCGGCTTTGCGCTGGGCGGTGAGTACCGCGACGAATCCGCGGCCACCGAAGAGGGTTTTCTGCGCAATACCGGAGACGTGTTCCCGGGCGGCGTCATTGAGGATATCGAAGGCAACTTCGATGTCTGGGAGGTATTCGGCGAGCTTGGCATTCCGGTGGTACGCGATGCGCCGTTCGCCGAAGAAATCAACCTCGAAGGCGCAGTCCGTTTCGCCGATTACTCGACCATCGGCAGCGCGACGACCTGGAAAGTGGGCGGCGACTGGGCCCCGAGTCAGGACATACGGTTCCGCGCCGTCGTCAGTGAAGCCGTGCGCGCACCCAATATCGGCGAACTGTTCGCGCCGACCCGACTGGCGAACCTGTTCCTCGAGGATCCCTGCGACAGCACCAACCTCGAGGCCGGCTCGCCCACCCGGGCAGCCAATTGCGCCGCCGTCGGGCTGCCGCCGGACTTCACCTCGAATGCGGGAGCGGTCACGACCCGGGTGCTGACCGGTGGCAATCCGGACCTGCAGGAGGAAACGGCCGATACCCTGACCTTTGGTGTCGTCCTCACCCCGCGCGTGCTACCCGGCCTGAGCCTGACCGTCGATTATTGGGACATCGAGATCCAGGATGCGGTCAACAGCTTTCCGGTCCAGGCCGTCGCCAACAACTGTGTCGATGCTGAATCCATCGACAATCCGTTCTGTGACAGCATCGTGCGTCGCCCGGACGGAAATTTCGAAAGCATCTCGAGCCAACTGATCAACGTCGCCTCCCTCGAGGCGTCCGGTATCGATTTCGAGGCCAATTACGCGCTCGATCTGGATTCGGCTACCAGCCTTCCCGGATTTCTCGATCTGAATCTGGTGGCGACCTGGCTCGACAAGCTCGACTTCTTCGCCCAGGAGGGGCAGGCGGTTCCGGACAGCGAAGCGGGTGAACTGGGCGATCCGGAATGGACCGTTAATTTCCGGGCGACCTACGAAATCGGGAAGGTCACTGTCAGCCTGTATGAGCGCTTCATCTCGAGCCAGCGGCTCGATCTGGGGGAATCCCCGGAGTTCCGCTCGCCAAACAGCACTGGTGACGAATGGTACACCGACCTTCAGGTTCGCTATGGCTTGGTCGAAAATACGGAAATCTATGTCGGCGTCGACAACCTGTTCGATAACGCTCCGCCGCCGCTGGCGCGCGTGCCCGAGACCCGCAGCTTCGGGACCGATGCCGTCGTGTTCGAGCAGATCGGCCGGTTCCTTTATGCGGGGCTGACCATGCAGTTCTGATGCACAGGGGATTGTTGCTGAGAAACCGGCGTGCCGCATGGATCGGCATCGGTTTGGCGATGCTTGTCGGAGCGTGCTCAGATGACCGGGAGGCCGTTCAACATGCGTTTGCTCCCGCCATAACAGCGGAGGATCTGGCCGCGCGCACCGGCATACTTGCGAGCGACGAGTTCGGTGGCCGCCCGCCGTCCGGCCCGTTCGCGGACCGCACTGTCGCCTACCTGATCGGCACGTTCGAGCGGATGGGACTGAGCCCCGGATTTGGTGACGACTATCTCCAGAGAGTGCCGCTCATATCCATCGAGGCGCGACCCGACGCGGTCCTGCAGGTGTCCGGCAAATCCCTTGCTCGGAACTACGCTTACGGCTCCGAGATGATGGTCTGGACCACCCGCGTCGTCGAACGGGCGGCGATCGAGTCCAGCGATATGGTGTTCGTCGGCTACGGCATCGTCGCACCCGAGTACGGCTGGAACGACTACGCCGGCCTCGACATGCAGGGCAAAACGGCGCTGATCCTGATCAACGATCCGGGCTTCGCGACGCAGGATTCGGAACTCTTCACCGGCAACGCGATGACCTATTACGGCCGCTGGACCTACAAATTCGAAGAGGCGGCGAGGCAGGGCGCTGACGGCGCGTTGGTCATCCATGAAACGGCGCCGGCATCCTACCCGTGGAGCGTCGTCGAGACCAGTTGGACTGGACCGCAATTCGACATGGTGCGTCCGGGCGGGAACGCGTCGCGCGTGGCGATCGAGGGCTGGGTGCAGCGGTCCGTGGCCGAGCAGCTGTTCGCCGATTCCGGCCTGGACTTCGAGGCGCTGAAGGCCGCAGCCACGCAACCGGATTTCACCCCCGTGCCGCTGGATTCGACGGCCAGTGTCGCGGTGGATAATACTCTGGCGCGGTCGGAAACGTTGAATGTCGGTGCCGTTCTCCGCGGCGCGGAGCGCCCGGAGGAGGCGGTTCTGTTTTCGGCCCACTGGGATCACCTGGGGCAGGGGCCTGAGATGGACGGGGACTCGATCTACAATGGCGCGGCCGACAACGCGGCCGGCGTGGCCATGATTCTCGAAGTAGCGGAAAAGATGGCCGGCGCCGATGCAGTGCCCCGGCGCTCGGTAATGTTCCTGCTGTTCGGCGCGGAAGAGCAGGGACTGCTCGGGGCTTATCATTTCGCGGCGAACCCGGCATTTGCGTTGGCAAAAACTGTGGCAATGATCAACACCGACGTGGTGTTGCCGTTGGGCGAGATGGCGGATATCACCGTCGTAGGTCGCGGCTCGTCGCAACTCGAAGAAATTCTACAGGATGCGGTCTCGCAACAGGGACGCCGAATTACGCCGTACCCAAATCCCGAGCAGGGTTTCTATTTCCGCTCCGACCACTTCGCGCTGGCGAAGCAGGGCGTGCCCGCGCTTTACCTCGATACCGGAACCGAGCACATATCGCGCGGCACCGATTTCGTGACCGAGGCAAAAGCCGATTACATCGCGAACCGCTATCACACACCGAACGACGAAGTCATGGAGACATGGGACTGGAGCGGTGTCGCACTCGACACAGAGGCCATGTACTCGGTGGGTTGGAAACTTGCACAAGGCACGCAATGGCCGCGCTGGTACGCGAGCAGTCCATTCAGGGCCGTGAGGGAGAAAACTTCGGGCGAACGGCGTTGACACGGCGCCGCAAGCGACCCGGCTCAGCGGCTGGCGGTCACCTCGCCGACATCATAGAGCGCATGAATTGAAAGATTCACCCAATCTGGCACAATGAGAGACGCCAGCGACAGCCGTTCGGGATGCAGCCGGCGGCAACCGCGGGGCAATGGCGTTCCGACAAGCTTCGGGCGGCCGGATCGGACTTCAACAACAAGAGGTGGAACATGTCAGAGCAGGTAGAGGGAACGGTCAAGTGGTTCAACGACTCGAAAGGCTTCGGCTTTATCGAGCGCGAAGGGGGCAAAGATGTATTCGTGCACTTCAGTGCCATCAAGGGTGAGGGCCGCAAAACTCTTGTTGAAGGTCAGAAAGTGATGATGGAAGTCGTCGAGGCCGATCGCGGTCCGCAGGCGGACAACGTAACGCCCCTCTGACGCCGCGGGCCGGGCGGGCGCCACACTCGCCCGACCTTCAGCAGCACGACTCCGGGCCCACTAGGCGGCAGGGGCGATTCCGGGGCGACCGCGCGGGCCAAAGTGTCAATTCCGAAGCCGCTCAGCCGTCTTCGTCGTCACCGAGCAAAGCCCGCAATTTATCCGCAGCCTTTCGCCCGACGTCCTCTAACTTCTTTCTCGCCTCGGCTTTGACCATTACACCAGCCGTCTCGCTGGTCACCTCCCGGAGAATCCCGGTCGCAATCACCTTGGCGATTTCACTGGGCGTACCGCGCAGGTCGTTCATTTCCACCGCGTCCAGTTCAAGGTCGATATGACGGCCCAGCGATTCCGACTCGAAGGCAGCCCGCGATTCGTTCATGCGAAAATGGCGGACCACGATCACCGGTTCCTTCGTCCCCTGCCCGGCCGGCCGGTCCGGCTGGGCCTCCAAAACGGCCAGCATGGCGTCGAAATTGGTGCGTCCGCCGATCTCCTCGATAGCGATTTCCGGATTGTCGATGACCACGCGCTGGACATCGAGGGTGCTGTAATCCACCGCCGCCTCGACATTTTTCAGGCTGAAGGCATGAGTGTTTTTGTAGCCCGGCGGATTGGCTACCGTGATCTCGGAAATGGTCAGCGATCCGTCCCGGATGTTGGTTTGCACCAAGCCCACCGCGACTTTGCTGCCTAGGGAACGGCTACCGGCCATTTCGATCTGGTTCTCAATAATGCCGTCTAGCCGATAGTTGAGGAAATACCAGAGCGCCGCGGCCACGACCAGCAGCAGGACGACGATAACGGAAAGAAATTTCTTCATGCGGCACCTCCATCGGAATCTTCAGAAGAGGCCTCGGCGGCCTCCCTCGGTTCTTCATTCTCAACCGCCTGGCTGACGACTGTCCAGCCGGACTCGGTCAAAATGCGGTGATGAAGGTCCGCTGCGGTTACAATAAGCGCGGCCCGGAAAACCATCGACATGAACGAGAAAACCAGAGAAACGACACATTTCGGTTTCCGCAAGGTGCCGGTCGCAGAAAAAACCGGCCTGGTGCGGGAAGTATTCGAGTCCGTCGCGGACAAGTACGACCTGATGAACGACCTGATGTCGCTGGGCGTGCACCGCGTCTGGAAACGGGATTTCGTTGCCAACAGCGGCGTCCGGCTCGGTGATCGGGTCCTCGACCTGGCCGGTGGCACCGGCGATATCAGCGCCCTGATGAGCCGCCAGGTCGGCGCCAAGGGGCGGGTGATGCTGACCGACATCAACGCGGCGATGCTGAATGTCGGCCGCCAGCGGCTCGAGGACCGCGGCATCGCGGGCAACATCGACTATGCGCTTGTCAATGCCGAACAACTGCCGTTCGCCAGCGCTGGATTCGACCTGGTCACGATTGCCTTCGGCCTGCGCAACGTCACCGACAAGGATGCCGCGCTGCGCGAAATGAGGCGGGTCCTGAAACCCGGCGGCAGAGCCCTGATCCTGGAATTCTCGAAAGTGCAGGCGGAACCGCTGAAGAAGCTCTACGACCGCTACTCCTTCAGCGTATTACCGGCGCTGGGGCGGCTGGTCGCCAATGACAGCGAGAGCTACCGCTATCTCGCCGAGAGCATCCGCCAGCATCCACCCCAGGAGGAGCTGGCCGCCATGATGCGCGCCGCCGGTTTTGAAAACGTGCGCTACCGCAACCTCAGCGGCGGTGTGGTGGCCATCCACAGCGGTTTGCACGCCTGACCATGGCCCGGTACCGCACGCCCCTGCCGGCCCTTTTCGCGGCGTCCCTGGAAACGGCGATCAGCCGGTTGCTGGAACTGGACGCCAACAGTTCGTCGCGCCTGGAACGCCTGGACGGCCGGCTGCTGCAACTCGATCTCGAAGACCTCGGCATTACCCTGTTTTTTGCATTCACCACGCAGCGCGTCCGAGTCGGGCTCGACGCCGAGCGGGAAGCGGACGCAGTAGTCAGCGGTTCGCCCGCCGCGCTTTTTTCCCTGGCAGTGCCGGACGAAAAGAGAAAGTGGGGCGCGCCGGGCTCGCGCGTCACGATCAGCGGCGACGCCGGCCTGGCGCGTGACCTCGAGCGTTTGTTCTCTCGTCTCGACCCGGACTGGGAGGGCCGCCTGTCGCGCTTACTCGGTGACGTCTGGGGCTACCAGGTCGCTGCCGGCCTGCGGGCCGGGGCGGAGCAGGCGCGCGAAACCGCAGAGAACACCGGCGATATGCTCGGCGAATACCTGGTGCGGGCGGGCGGCCCGCTACCACAGCCAGCCGAAATCAGGGCATTCAGCGACGCCGTGGACGCGACGCGCGACGCGGTGGAGCGCGCGGAAGCACGGCTGCGTGCGCTCAAGGGAGCACGGCAAACAGATGCGGAACCGCCGGAGGAAGCCGAATGAGCCATCCCTCGAGACATTTCGCGCGCATGCTGAAAATCAGCGCGATCCTCTCCCGTTACCGCCTGGACGAATTCCTGGAGGCCACGCACCTGTACCGGCCGATGCGCTTGCTTCGCGTCATCGCACCCTGGGGCCGGCGCGGCGTGTCGGACCTGCCGCGCGGCGAGCGGCTGCGACTCGCCCTAAACGAAATGGGGCCGATTTATGTCAAGTTCGGCCAGATACTGTCGACGCGCAGGGACCTGATCCCAGCCGACATCGCCGACCAACTGGCGCTGCTGCAGGACCAGGTGGCGCCCTTTCCCGGCGAGGAGGCACGCGACATCGTCGAAAACATGCTGAAGAAGCCGGTTACCGAGCTGTTCAGTGCCTTCGATCTGAAGCCGATGGCCTCGGCCTCCATCGCACAAGTGCATGCGGCCACACTGCCCGACGGGCGCGAGGTGGTGGTTAAAGTGGTACGGCCCGGCATCCGGCAGCAGATCCGCCGCGACATCGACCTGTTGATGGCCATCGCGCAACTGGCGGAGAAATACTGGGAAACCGGCGCGCGCGTCAAGCCGACCCAGTTCGTGCGCGAATTCGAAACCTTCGTCTTCGACGAACTGGACATGATCCGCGAAGGTTCGAACGCCTCGGCTCTGCGTGCCAATTTCGAGGGTTCGACGGACCTCTACATTCCCGAGATCTACTGGCCCTACTGCAAAGAGCAGGTGCTGGTCATGGAGCGCGTGCACGGCGTGCCCATCAGCGACGTAAAAGCCCTGCGCGAAGCCGGTGTCAACCTGGAACGGCTGGCCAAGATCGGCATTCGCGTGTTCTACACGCAGGTCTTCCGCGACAACCTGTTTCACGCCGACATGCATCCAGGCAACATCCTGGTGGACGTCAGCGACCCGGAAAACGCCAGCTACATCGCGCTGGATTTCGGCATCGTCGCGAGCCTCACGCCACAGGATCTCTATTACATCTCGGAGAATTTCCTGGCCCTGTTCAACCGCAATTACTTCCGCGTGGCTTTTTTGCATGTCCAGGCCGGCTGGGTACCGGCAGATACGCGCATCGGCGAACTCGAAGCCTCGGTACGCGCGGTCGGCGAACCGGCGTTCTCGCGGCCCCTCAGCGAGGTCTCTTTCGGCGAGGTGATGCTGAAGCTGATCCAGGTGGCCTACCGCTTCAAGCTGGACATCCAGCCGCAGCTGATCATGCTGCAGAAAACGCTGCTGAACATCGAAGGGCTCGGCCGCGACCTGTATCCCGAACTGGACGTGCTGGCGACGTCCAAACCAGTGCTCGAGCGGATCATGCGCGAGAAACACGGTCTCGACCAGGCAGCCAGGGATCTGCGCGACCGCCTGCCCGGCTGGCTTGGCCAGGCTCCGGAAATGCCCGGGCTGCTGCACGATTACCTGAAACAGGCGACCGAGGGCAAGCTGGTCACGCGGCTGGATTCCCGCGAACTCAGCAAGTGGCGGGCGGAAGATTCCGAATCCAGCCGCAAGTCGCGCACGGCGCTGGTCGGCTGCGCCCTGTTCTTCAGCGGCGCGCTGCTGCTCGGCCTGGAATTCCAGCCACGAACTTTTTACGGCTTTTCCCTGCCCGGACTGCTGGCCGCGGTCGGCGGCCTGTGGCTGATGCTGCGCGCGCTCAGGCGCTGACGCGGCACCGGCTGCTTCCACCGCTGGCGGCCGACCAGAGCCTCAAGCGCCGCCGTGATCGTCCCCGGCTTCCATACCCAATGCGCTCCTGCGCCGCGACCAGAGCCGACGCGCGTAATCGCGCATATCCACCGTCTCGTCACCCTCGTCGACGATCTCCATGCCGAGCAGCGTTTCGAGCACGTCCTCCAGGGTCAGGATGCCTGCCAGCGAGCCATATTCATCGACGACCTGGACGATGTGGGCCCGCATTTTCATCAGCTGATTGAAGGCTTTTGCCAGTGACAGCGACTCGGGCAATATCGGCAACGGCCGCTGAAGGGATTCCAGGCGGACCGACAGCTCGCCTTTGGCGAGGGGCCAACAGCAAATCACCGCGCAGCACGAAGCCTTCGAGCCGCTCCGGATCCTGGCTGTACACAGGAATCCGCGAAAAATTGGCCTCTTCGTGTTTTTTGAAAAAATTCCCGACAGTCATGACAGCCGGCACGGAAAAAACCACGACGCGGGGCGTCATCGCGTCCTTGATCCGGATGTCGCGCAAGCGCAGGAGGTTCTTCAGCACTTCGGACTCGCGCAAGGCCAACTGACCCTCTTCGGCGCTGAGCTCGGCCATGGCGGCAAACTCCTGGCGGCTGAATCCGGACAACGTCGGGCCATCGACCATCCCGCCGGTCATGATTTCCGTGAGCTTGACGAAGGGATAAAGCAGCCAGATAAGGACTTTCAGGCCATAAGCGGTCACCGGCGCCAGTTTCCGCCAGTAGTGGGCGCCCATGGTCTTTGGGATGATCTCGGAGAAGATCAGGATCAACAGCGTCAAAACGGCCGAGGCGATGCCCAGGTAGGCGTTGCCGAAAACCAGCGTCACCTGGGCGCCCGCGCCCGCCGCCCCGATCGTATGTGCAATCGTATTGAGCGTCAGGATGGCGGCCAATGGCTTGTTGATATCGGCTTTGAGTTCCCGCAGCAGCGCCCCGGACCCCGGCGAGTGCTTTTCCAGCAGCGCCACGTAGGGACTGGAAACGCTCAGCAGCACTGCCTCGGCGATGGAGCAAAGAAATGAAAACGTCAGGGCGACGAGAACGTAGGTGATCAGCAGAGCCATGACAATCCACTGTCCTGAGGTTGAAACGCCTGGTGATCAGCCCGTATTTTGCATCCGTATCCCGGATGATCGCTAAGGTCAGGCGCAGCTGGTGCAATGTTCGAGTCAGGCACCCGACTTATCTCGGGAAATTGACGGCGGACCGCCGGCAGCAGGGGTAGGCAGAAGCCGACTGCCTGCTTCGAAAGCCCCGGGGAATTCCTGAAACCTCATTGCTTCGGATTCTATCCCAATCGGGCCAGGCACCCAAACAAACCGCAGCACCCACCGGTGCCGCACGAGCCCGCTTTAAGGTCGTATTAATCATCGGCTTCCTAGAATGGCTTACACGGGAGGTAAAGACGATGAAAAAACTCATTATTTCCATAGCGGCCCTCGCGGCCTTAACGCTGTGCGGCGGCAGCTTCGCCGCAGGCGACCCGATAAGTACGCCACAAGCCCTCGACAACGCCGAAACGGCGACGCTGATTTACATGCGGGAAGAGGAGAAACTGGCGCGCGACACCTACATCACGCTGTATGACCTGTGGAGCATGCGGCTGTTCGACAACATACAGTCCTCCGAACAAAGGCACATGGATGCCATGCTCAGGATCCTAAACCTGTTCAGCATTGCCGACGCGGTGACCAGCGTTGCAGTCGGGATGTTCACCGATCCGGAGCTGGCTACCCTTTACTCCGATCTGACTGCCCGCGGGGCTGTGTCCCAGATGGAGGCCCTGATGGTGGGCGGATTCATCGAGGAGATGGACATCCGCGATTTACGCCTCGCGATCACCGAGACGGATGAGCCCGCGCTGATCAATTCCTACAGCAATCTGCTGGCCGGCTCGCGTAACCACCTGCGGACCTTCGTCAGTCACGTGATCGCCCTCGGCGGCAGCTACGAAGCCCAGGTGCTCGACCCGCTCGATGTCGAAGAGATCGTCGGCGATTTCGAAGCCGTGCCGGGTGAGAATTTTCGCATCAACGTTGGCCTCAATGATGCCTGGTATTACCCGCCGACCGCGGGTCAGGGCTTTTTCATCACGGTGTACCCGGATATCGGCAAAGTGTTCCGGCTGGTTCACCTATGAAGTCGAAAGGCCGTCGGAAGACGTCAGCGCCATTCTCGGCGATGCCAGTCATCGCTGGCTGACCGCGACAGGCACCTTCAGCGGCGGCCAGGCGGAGCTGGAAATCGACTTCACCAGCGGCGGCGTTTTCGACCAAAGCGAGCCGAAACCCGTGCACGAACCCGGTGGCTCCATTCTGCTGCAGTTCGAAAGCTGCCTGGCCGGCAGCGTGATCTACGACATTCCCTCGATCGGTCTGAGCGGTTTCATACCCATTGAGCGCATCAGCCTGGATAGCGTTGCGCGCAGCCAACTGCTGAACGACGCCAACTGACACGAAAACCGGCCGACACATCACTTCAGCGCGCGGATCCAAATGGATCCGCGCCTTCAATTCTGCCTTGTTTTGTAGCGCATACAGTGCTCCAGCCTTGTGAAAAACCCGGAACTCTGGTGAGTGATGCGGACTAACGCCGCAGGATAGCCCACCAGCGCGCGATATTGAGCAGGCTCATCAGTGACGCCGCCACGTAGGTCATCGCGGCGGCTTTCAACAGCTTTCTGGCGTGAGGCCTGTCGACGCGGTGCAGCACGTCGTGCTCGTCCAGTAGCGGCAAGGCCCGGCCGAAGCTGGCATCGAACTCGGTGGGCAGGGTCAGCAAATGGACCAGGACCGCAGCGCCCAGAGCCAGGAAACCACCCATGAAGAACAGCAATCCGGCAACCGGCGCGCGACTCAGCCCGATGATGACGGGCGTGGCCATCAACAGCAGGGCACCCATTTTCTCCACCGGGCCTACCCAGCGAACCAGCCGTGTCCGCATCCGCAGGGGCAAATAAGCACGGGCGTCCTGCAGCGCATGGCCCACCTCGTGGGCCGCGATCGTCACCGCAGCCAGCGACCGGCCCTCGTAATGGCGCGGCTCCAGCCGCACCATCTTGTCCTGCGGATCGTAGTGATCACCCGATTCGCTGACTTCCACGCCGACGCCCTCCAGCCCCAACACCTTCAGCAACTGCCGGGCGGTGGCCGCACCGCTTTGCTCGTAACGATCGGCAGGCTCGCTGTAGCGCGCGATGACCCGCTTGACCCACAGGCCGGGCGCAAGGATCAGGCCAAGCAACAGCAACAAAAGGATCAGCCCGAGCATTGCACCCGTTTCCCGGACGATAGCGTACCTGGACCCGCCAGGGCAGGGACAGGCCGTGACTCGGGGACAAACAGTACTTGCTGAATGTGCTCGACAAAACTCATATTCCGCTTACGATTTCATACCCTGGAAAGAGCGCCAAGTCCGATGGGTGTAATGTTTGGGCCAGGATGTGCATCTCTGCGGCGAACTCTCGGGAAACGGATTTCGACCAAAGCTTACATTCTATGCGGGCGGGCGCCGCCGGCATCAAGAACCGCCGCGAGCAGGATGAGCGGAAAACGCCGGCCGGGATCAGCGTGCCGCACGCAGCCTGAACGCGCGGATCCTCAAAGCGATCTCAGCCGGCCAGTCGCGATGAGCCGCAACCGCACCCAGGTATTCCGGTTCCGGTTGAACCAGCGCGAGGCGCCAGGCTCCGCCTGGATGGCCGTCGAATTCGAGTACCGCCGGCGCGCGCTCCGGGTCGGTTTCCACCGTAAAGCGGCACAACTGATTGGCAATTCCTTGTCCCGAGGCTTTCACGACGGCTTCCTTGCAGGCCCAGGCGCGCAGGAACGCGCGGTCCACTTCTGCGGCAGGCAGTGCCGCCAGTCGCTCCGCTTCCGCCTTGCTGAAATAGCGCCGCGCCAGGGCCATCGTGTTACGGGCCCGGCGCTCCAGCAGCTCGAGATCGACACCTACTTCACCGCCGTTGGAAACCCCGATCAGCAGGCGGTCGCCGCTCTTTGCCATGCTGAACTCCAGCGCGTTGTCGTGCACGCTCCGGTCAAGTACGGGTTTGCCACGTCGGCTGCGATTGATCTTGACGGCACGCCCCGGTAGGCCGAGGTAGGCACCCATCAGCAAGCGCAGGTAGAAACGGCGCAGAAAACGAAGTTGGCCGACGCTTAATGCCGAGGGAGTGAAAGCCGCTGACTCGGGTGCCGCGAGCGCATTCGCCAACGGCGCCGCAAGGCTGCCGAGGTCGAGAAACCAAAGGTGGACCTGGTCGTCCGCAGGCAGCGCCTGCTGTCCCAGCGGCAAGGGGCTCTCACGGAACGCGGTCGGCCCCAATACGCCTTTTTTGCCCGATTTTCCTGACTTCACCACCGGCACGCGCGTATTCCTGTAATCAAGGGCTGTGATAGCCTACCGCCCGATCTGGCCTTCTTCACAGTGTAAAGAAGGTAAGGTGATCGACAACAATTTTACGGCAAGTTCAGCAGCCATTATTCGTCCCTGCGCCATCATCCGGGATACTGATGCAGTATTCGGACCAGCGCAAGCATTGACTCTATTGAATCCACCGCTTGATGCACTGTCGAACAATCTATACCTTTATCGTTACACCGACGCAGGCCTACCAGATGAAATTCAAGAATGTCGTGATTCAATCGCTGGCAGCGATTGACCCCCCTATTCGCGTCACGTCGCGGGAAATCGAGCAACAACTGAAGTCTACACTCGATCGGCTGGGTGTGCGCGATGACTTGCTGGAGGACGTCTCGGGCATTGGCGCAAGGCGTTTCTGGGAGCGCGGCACCAAACCTTCCGATGCCGCCACCCTGGCGGCCGAAAAAGCCCTGGACGAATCCGGCATCGACCGCAGCAAGGTCGGCCTCATCATCAACACGTCCGTGTGCCGCGATTACCTGGAGCCGTCCACCGCCTGCATCGTGCACGGCAACCTGGGACTGGACGAAAACTGCCTCAATTTCGACGTCGGCAACGCCTGTCTCGCCTTTTTGAACGGCATGGACATAGCGGCGCGCATGATCGAGCGCGCCGAGGTCGAATACGCGTTGATCGTCGACGGCGAATCCAGCCGGCCGATCACCGAGGCGACCATCGAGCGCATGCTCGACCCCGGCATCAGCGCCGATCAGTTTCGCGCCGAATTCGCCTCCCTGACGCTGGGTTCCGGCGCGGCCGCGATCGTCATGGCACGCCGCGAACTGGCGCCGGAAGGACATCCCTACCTGGGCAGCGTCTCGCGCGCAGCGACGGAGTTCAACAAGCTCTGCAGCGGCCAGATGGACCAGATGGTCACCGACACCCGCGTGCTGCTGAGCGAAGGGCTCAAGCTCGCGGCCAAGACCTTCCAGGCCGCCCGCGTGGCGCTGGGCTGGGTCGCCGGCGAACTCGACCAGTTCGTCATCCACCAGGTCAGCAAGGTGCACACCGAATCGCTGGTCAAGCTGCTCGGACTGGACCCGGCCAAGGTACACACGATTTACCAGGAACTCGGCAACGTGGGGCCGGCCTCGGTGCCGATGGTGCTGGCCAAAGCCGCAGAGCTGGGCCGGATCCGCCGCGGCGACCGCGTCGCGCTGCTCGGAATCGGGTCCGGGCTCAACTGCTCGATGGCCGAGATCGTCTGGTAACGGCCCTGTGCAACCCCGCCGACGGACACGACGCTGAACCGCCCTCCCGAGCACCTTTATCCGTTTTCCAGCCACTACCTGGAAACACGTGGCCTGCGCATGCATTACCTGGACGAGGGCCCTCGCGACGCGCCGCCGGTGCTGATGCTGCACGGCAACCCCACCTGGTCCTTCTATTACCGCAACCTGGTGCAAACGCTGCGCGGGCGTTTCCGCTGCATCGTACCCGACCACATAGGCTGTGGCCTGTCCGACAAGCCCGGCGAGGACCGCTATGACTATCGACTGAAAAGCCGCATCGAGGACATCGACACGCTGATCCGACAGCTCGAACCGGAACGGCCGCTGACGTTGGTGGTTCATGACTGGGGCGGGATGATCGGTTTCGGCTGGGCGGTCAGGAACGCGGCGCACATCGCGCAGACGGTGGTGCTCAACACCGCGGCCTTTCCGATGCCCACGGAAAAACGCCTGCCGCTGGCGCTCGGCCTGGTCCGCAACACCGCCCTGGGGACCCTTCTGGTGCAGCGTTTCAATGCATTTTCGGCCATTGCCGCGCGGGTTGCGTTCAAAAAGCCCGTCACACGTGAAGTTCGAGAGGCTTACACCCTGCCCTACGACTCCCCGGCAAACCGCATCGCGACGCTTAAATTCGTGCAGGACATTCCGCTCGCCGAAAACGACCCCGGTTTTGACATTTTGGTCGAGACGGCAGAGTATTTACACCTGCTAGCGGACAAACCATGCCTGATCGCATGGGGAGAAAAGGATTTCGTGTTCGACGCGCCGTTCCTGAACACGTGGCTGGAATACTTCCCGCACGCGGCCGTTTACCGGTACGGCGACTGCGGCCATTACGTGCTGGAAGACGCCGGTCAGGCGTTGCTCGACGCGATCAGGCAATTCATCGAAATCAGGGACGATTCGACTCATGGACATGCCAGTGGACAAAACCTGGGACCGGGATGATTTCAGCAACGTCGCGGGCGCACTGGGCTGGCAGGCCCAGCAGCAGCCAGCCGCCGTCGCCATCCATTACCCGGTACACGGAGCCTTCCGGACCCCGCGCTACGCGAGCTGCAGCTACCTCGAACTGAACGAACTCAGCGACTGCTACGCGCGCGGCCTGCACGAATACGGCATCGTGCCGGGCACGCGTACCGCCCTGATGCTGACGCCCGGCGTTTCCTTCTTCGCGATGTTTTTCGCGCTGTTCAAGGCCGGGGCGGTGCCGGTTCTGGTCGACCCGGGCATCGGCCGCGGCGCACTGAAGCAATGCCTCGCCGAAGCGGCACCCCAGGCGTTTATCGGCGTCACCAAAGCGCAATTCGCGCGCCGTGTACTCGGCTGGGCTAAAAAGAGCTGCGAACTGCTGATCACCGATGGCCCGCACCTCGGGCTTGGCGGCATCAACCTGAAAAAGCTGCAGGAACTGGGCAACCGAACCAGCGGCCAGATGCTGCACGCCACGCAGCCGGACGATATGGCGGCGATCCTGTTCACCTCCGGCAGCACGGGCCTGCCCAAGGGCGTGGTTTACCGGCATCGCCATTTCAACGCCCAGGTCGAACTGCTGCGCAACGCTTTCGACATCGAACCGGGTGAAGTCAGCCTGCCTACCTTCCCGCCCTTCGCGCTGTTCGACCCGGCGCTGGGCATGACCACGGTCGTGCCGCTGATGGACCCCACCCGCCCGGCCGACGCGGACCCCGCCAGGCTGGTTGACGCGATCGAACGCTTCCGGGTCACCAACATTTTCGGCTCGCCCGCACTGCTGGACACACTGAGCCAACATTGCGAAGACAAAAGCATCCGCCTGGAGAGCGTCACCCGGGTGATTTCGGCGGGAGCCGCCGTGCCGCTGCGTACCATCCGGCGGATGGAAAAAGCCCTCTATCGTGACGCCCGGGTCCACACCCCCTACGGCGCCACCGAGTGCCTGCCCGTCAGCAGCATCAACGGCCGGCAGATCGATGAAAAAATGGTCGACATGAGCGAGTCCGGCGACGGTATCTGCGTGGGCCGGCCGGTCGAACCAAACGAGGTGCGGATCATCCGCATCAGCGAATCGGCGATCAGCGACATTTCAGAGACCACCGAGATGCCGCTGGGCATGCCCGGCGAAATCGTCGTCTGCGGCCCCAGCTGCACAGACCGCTACTGGAACCGGGACGCCGACACGCAAATGGCCAAATTCACCGACGAGCGCGGTCGCATCTGGCACCGCATGGGCGATGCCGGGATCATGGACGGCATGGGCCGGCTGTGGTTTTGCGGCCGCCTTTCCCAGCGTGTCGAAACCGGCAGCGAAACCCTGTTCCCCGACCAGTGCGAAGCGATTTTCAACCAGCACCCGGACCTGGTCCGCTCGGCGCTGGTAGGCGTCGGCCCTCGCGGCCGGCAAATACCCGTGCTGTGCATCGAAACACGAGGCAAACTGTCGCCGGTGGACAGCGAGCGCATCCATTACGACCTGCTGCAGCTGGCCCAGGCGCACAGCCTGACGCGCAGCATCCGCAGCGTGCTGTTTCACCCCGGCTTCCCGGTCGACATCCGGCACAATTCGAAAATCCGCCGCGACGAACTCGCGGAATGGGCCGCCGGCAAGCTGCGGAGCTGAACTTGCGCGTGCTGGTGACTGGCGGCGGCGGATTCCTTGGCAGCGCCGTCTGCCGGCAGCTCGCGGCGGGCGGCCGCCAGGTCATCGCCTACCAGCGCAGCCGCGCCGACCACCTGGCCCCGCACGGGATCGTTTCTGTGCAAGGCGAGATCACGGATCAAACGGCGCTGCGCGCGGCCTGCGGCGGCTGCGACGCCGTCGTGCACACGGCGGGCAAGGCCGGTGTCTGGGGCGACCCGGCCGACTATGAACGGGTCAACGTGGCCGGCACGGCCAACGTCATCGAGGCCTGCCGGGCGCAGAACATAAACTGCCTGGTGCACACCAGTTCACCCAGCGTGGTCCATTCGGGCGGCGACATCGAGGGTGCCAACGAATCGCTGCCGCTGGCCGATCACTTCACGGCGCCCTACCCCGCAAGCAAGGCGCGCGCTGAGGCGTTAGTAATACAGGCAAACGACGCCGAACTGAGAACCGTCGCACTCAGGCCGCACCTGATATGGGGTCCGGGCGACCCACACATCCTGCCACGCCTGATCGCCAAAGTGCGCCGTGGCAAGCTGCTGCTGCCGGGTCCGGACAAGATCATCGACACGATCTTCGTCGAAAACGCAGCGCTGGCTCACGTGAAGGCGCTGGATGAACTGAAAAATGGTGGTGCCTGTGCCGGCAAACCCTATTTTGTGACCAACAACGAACCGCTGCGGCAACGCGAAATTATCGCCCGGCTGCTCGACGCCGTGGGCCTGCGGGTGGAAATCAAGCCGTTGCCCCTGCCACTGGCCATGTTCGTGGCGGGTGCCTGTGAACTCACGTGGAAGATTCTACCGCTGCGCTCCGAACCGCCGGTGACGCGTTTCTCGATAGAGCAACTCGCCACCGCCCACTGGTTCGACACCCGAGCCGCCGAACGCGACTTCGGCTATCGCCCCGTCATTTCCGTCGAAGAAGGCCTGAAAACGCTTTGAGCAGAACAGATCGCGGCTGAAGCCGCACACAGGTGGCCTGAAGCACTCTGTTTTGTGGGAGCGGCTTCAGCCGCGATCTGCTTATGTTTTTCCCGGACACCCACCGAAGAACCACCCCTGACACACGCCCCGCTTGACCACCGGACCCAAGGCGGACAGGATGCGTCTCCAAACTGAAAGATGTATTTGACATACCGCTTTTATCCGGTTACTTGTCTTGTTTGTTGACCACCGAGAAGGCGAAGGAGCGAGTGAATGAATGGCGACAGTATTCAAAGTTACTACAGCGAGGATCACGACCGGCTGGATGAATTGTTCGGCCGATTTCAAAGCCTGAAGGCTTCCGATCTGCAGAACGCGGCTGGTATCTTCAAGGAGTTCAGAGCCGGACTGGAACGCCATATCGATTGGGAAGAGGAGATTCTGTTTCCGACCTTTGAAGACAAAACCGGTCATCGCAGCGGCCCGACAGAGGTCATGCGCCACGAACACCGTCAAATCCGGGAAATCCTGGACGCCATCGACGACAAGCTCGCGCGCGGCGACGACGACACAGTTCACGAGGAAAAGGGTTTACTGGCCGTACTCGAGCCGCACAACCAGAAAGAAGAAGGCATTCTATACCCCATGATCGACCGGGTTACCAACGCCGAAGAACGGGAAATGATTTTTGCCGAAATGAAACAAGCAAGTTGAACATGTACTGCATGGCCGCGGCAGCCGGGAGCCACCCGCTTATTTCTTTTTGTACGGCAGCACCCGGGTCGGTCGGCCGCTGAACTTGCGCACCAGGTACTCCAGACGGCTGTAATCGAGCAATTGGCGGTCCTGCTCGGAGATGTCCTCGTAGCGGCCGCGGTACTTGTGCTTGACCCAGGCGTTGATGTCCAGACGCTTGCCATACTCGAACAGGCGGTTGTTGAGCGGATGGAACCCCGGCTTGCGCAGGAAAGCCGTGCCGAAATCAATCAGACAGGGCTTTTCATCCCCGGTCACCAGGATGTTGGATTTGGACTTGAGATCGCCGTGGCTCACCCCACGCTCGTGGATGGCACGCAACAGTGCCAGGAACTCGTCGAACCAGGCTGCCCGGTCGGCCCACACCGCATCGCGGTAAGGCGTCGCGCGGACGAAATCGAGTACCAGGTAGCGCCCCGCCAGCAGGGCGTGGCAGGCCGGGACGCCGGAGAGGCCGTCCAAACGTTGATACGCTTGGTATTCACGCAACAGGGTTTTCTGCCGCGCAATGCGCAGCAGGCCCCGGCCCATGGCCGTTTTCACGACCAGTTCGAGGCCATCATCTTTGTACAGCAGCACCGTTCCCTGGTTGCTGACCGCGAGGATGTTCTCCCGCGCCGCCAGGCTGCGCTCGACCCATTTGATTAACCGAGGTTGGCTGATCAGTTCTTGCATGGCATATCCGCCCTGGTGGAGCCTGCCGCAGGATCCGGTCCGTCGGGCTATTCCACCTGCAGGTAATCGACCACCATGTGGCTGAACGCGCGCACACCCGTCTGCATGTTCGGCTCATGCATGGTGAAAAGTGGCGAGTGATTGGCCGGCTGGGTCGAGGGGTCGACGCCCGGCGGCGTGTTGCCGAGGAACAAAAACAGGCTGGGAGTTTCCCTGCCGTACATCGAAAAATCTTCCGCGACGGTTTGCGGATTCAGGTCGTTGAGCGTCGTAACACGCTCCAGCGTCGGCTTCATGCGCGCAAACAGCTCGCTGTCATTGATCACCGGCGGATAGCCCATTTCCAACACGATTTCGATATCCGCGCCGGCGGCCTCAGCAATGCCGCGCGCCGTTCGCTCGATGCGCTCGTGTATCTCCCGGCGCATGTCTTCGTTGAAGGACCGAATGGTGCCCTCGAGTTCCACTTCATCGGGAATCACGTTGTTACGGATTCCGCCGGTGATACGCCCGACACTGACAATCGACGGCGCCAGCGTGACGTCCACCTGGCGGCTGGTGATGGTTTGCAGGCCCAGAACGATCTGCGCAGCCGTTACGATCGGATCCACGCCGTCCCAGGGGCGCGCGCCGTGCGTCTGCCTGCCTTTGACGGTGATCTGGAAGCGGTCTGCGGCCGCCATCATCGGCCCGGGCCGGGCGGCGATCTCCCCACCCGGCTGGCTGATGCCGACATGAATGCCGAACACCGCTTCAGGTTTACGCTCGGCGAACAGGCCTTCCTCCAGCATCAACTCCGCGCCGCCCCTTTCACCGACCGGCGCGCCTTCCTCCGCAGGCTGGAAAATCAGCATCACCGAACCCGCCAAATCGTCCTTGACCGCGTTCAAGACGCTGGCCGCACCCAGCAGCATAGCCATGTGGGCGTCGTGGCCGCAGGCGTGCATCAC
This sequence comes from Lysobacterales bacterium, assembly GCA_032250585.1. Taxonomy (GTDB): domain Bacteria; phylum Pseudomonadota; class Gammaproteobacteria; order Xanthomonadales; family SZUA-36; genus JAVVFH01. The sequence continues at coordinate 119 of JAVVFH010000003.1, read as the reverse complement.
GCCGACTTCCTGGCCGTTGTACTCGCTACGGGCCGTGGACGCGAATGGCAGGCCCGTCGCCTCGGTCACCGGCAGCCCGTCCATGTCCGCACGGATCGCGACCAGCGGGCCGGGCCTGC
>JAVVFH010000039.1:0-19286 GCA_032250585.1 Lysobacterales bacterium | reverse complement strand
TGCGCGGCAGGCGCACCATTCGCAAACGCTGGCCGTAGCGCGCTTCGATCGCCCGAAATGCGGCGGCGTGTTCGCCCATCCCGAGCGGAGGCAGCGACTCGCTCAATGACGGGTACCGGAGGCGCCAGATCTCATCCTTGAAGATCAGCGCGCCCCCGGTAACCGCCAGCACCAGCATCAGTGCGGCGATCACCGCGCCGAAGTAGCGGTGCGCCCACCGCAGCCACCTCACGGCGGCTGCCTCAGAACCTGAAGTTCGCTTTGGCCGTCACCGTCCGACCACGCCCGGCGGTGAAGCGGTCCGCGCGCGTATTGCCCGCCTGGCTGAAGTAAGTCAGGTATTGTTCATCGAAGATATTCGTCAAAGCCAGCGACAACGTGGTGCGGGGGCGCACCGCCCAACTGGCCAGGGTATCGACCACCGTGTAGCCGTCGAATTCGGCGGTCACGTTACCCGCCGCGTTGCGGAAGGTTTTGTCGAAGAAGGTGAAGCTCTGCACGCGGAAGGTCCAGTCCCGGAACGGCGTCAGGTCCAGGTACAGGTTGGCGCGGTCCGAACCGACTTCCTGCGCACTGAGATCCGCATCGACCGACCCGTCGTCATCGGAGTCGAAACGCCCGTCCAACAGTGCAATGCCGACCCCGACGCTCAACCAGTCCGTCGCGATCAGTCGACCACTGATCTCCCAGCCGTCGATCACGGTTTTCTCCCGATTGACCGTGAAAATGCCATCGGCATCCGGCACCAGCCGCACACCGAAATCACTGGTCGATTCGAACCAGGCCACCTCGACATTGCCCCACTCGGAACCAAATTCGGCACCGAATTCTAGGTTCTCCGTAACCAGCGGGGCGAGGTCCAGGAATGAGTCCACCTCGGTATCGAATTGGTTGACCCCGCGCAGCACCCTTCCCACATCCGGCATCGAAAAGCCTTCCGAAAAGGTTCCGTAAAAGCTCAGCCCTTCGAACGGCTGAATGACCGCGCCGAAGTTGGCCAGCGTCTCGTCGAAGTCCGGGCTGCCGCCGGTGACCTGGACGCGCTGGAAATCTGAGCGATTGCCGGCCAGCGTCTTGTAATCCCCGACATCCAGATCGGCGCTTTCCCAGCGCGCACCGCCGGTCAGCTGCAGCCATTCCGTGACGTCCCAGTCAAGCTGCAGGAAGGGAGCCAGGTTCTTGAACTCCGTTTCCGGCACCCAGTTACGCCCCGTGAAAATCAGGGTTTGAGAGGTGGTGTCCTCGAGATAGTCGATTCCGAACAGCAGCGACAGCGGCGAGTCGAATACCTGGTTGTAGGCCTGCGTAAAGCGCAGGCCGGTTTTTTCAGACTCGTTTTCGGATTGGTCGAAGAGCGTGCCGACCGGTGCGATCAGCGGGTCCTGGAAAATGCCGAAGCTGCCGCCGCCGAAATTACTCGAGAAATCCTGCCGGTACAATTGTGCGGAAAAACGGCCGCCGAAAAACTCGAGGTGGGCGTAGTTCAGGGTGACGGTCGTGACGTCGTTTTCGGCCGGTTCCCCCGGCGTCTGGCCCCGTACCGAGGTGGTCGGAATGTTCTCGCTGCGAATGCCGGGGACCGCCACGTAATTGTTCTGCATGGCGAGATTGAAATTGTTGACCATCAGCTGGACGCGCTGATTTTCGGTCGGCTCGTAACCGACTTTGGCGAACAAATTCCAGGTTTCCGAATCGGCGATGTCACCCTGGGTTGGGTCGACGCCCACCGGATTGCTGTCGCCATCGTAGAACAGACCGCGATCTTCGTAAGTGATCGACGCCGTCGCATCCCAGTCACCGAAGCGTCGGGCAACGATGTAATTGGCACGCCAGCCGAAACTGTTGCTGTGGAAATCGTCGTCGCCGGTGAAGCCGAGTTCCGCTCGCTGTTCCAGTTCGCCACTCTCGGGCGGCCGCAGGGTGATGTAGTTGATGATGCCGCCGGTCGCGCCCAGCCCCTGGATCGCGTTGGCACCGAAGATGATTTCGATTTCCTCGACCACCGACATGTCGATGGTGAATCCTGCGCGGTTGCCATTACGCAGCGGGTTGCTCTGGGGGACGCCGTCAATCAGGAACAGCGGCGTGCGGCCGCGGAAGGTCTCACCCAGGCCGGTGAGCTTCTGGCGCGAGGCCGAAAAGCTGGGCAGCAGGTTCGCGAGCATGTCGGTGGGGTTCACTGACATGGTCTGCTGGATTCTGACTTCTTCGGCGCCGACGAAAGTCACCTTATTGCCAATGGCCTTGTCCGTGCGCGCGGTTCGGGTAGCGCTGACGAGAATTTCTTCCAGCACCGTTGCGCGTTCGCTGGCTTCGTCCGTCTCCTCGACAGCCGTCTCCTGGGCCTGGGCCGAGTTCAGGCCGAATGACAAACAGGACAGCAGCAACGCCATGCCCCCCCGTCTCAGATTTCTATACGCAAACATAATGCTTTCCTCCTCAGCGGTATGGTTTTATATGCGAATGATTCTCATTTGTATTTAATTCTACTGCCGCAACCTCACCGGGGCAATACTTCGGTGCACATCGGAGCGTCTCGCGACGCGCCAAACCCGCACGCGGTAAATGCAAAAGATTTCGTCACAGCGAATACTGCTTGAACGCGGCTTGCTCATAAGGCCGTTTCGCGATCCACATGCGCCCGGCCGTCGTGTCCATGATGACGGTGGCGACCGTCGAGGAGGTCTTGCCGCCCGGACCAAGAACCGGTGAACGGCAAACGGCGCGCGGCGCGCCGTAGCGGTCGGCAAAGGCCTGCTTGAAATCGTCGATCGTCAACTTGCCGACGTCCTGCTCCAGACGGGCACGCACGCGCCGATCGCGATACAGCGAATCCGTATTGGTTTCCAAGCCCAGGTCATGCACTTTCGCCAGCGCGCCGTGCGATGTGAAGTGGTTGGCGTGCACCAACAAACCGCGCTCCGGCAAGGTCCAGAACACTTCCCGCGGGGTCGCCTCCAGGTTCACGCTCTCGCCGTCGCGCTGACTGATCATCAGGTTATTGGAGAAGGTGCGCTGAGCGTCGAAAACCACGCGCACGGCCTCGCCCAAAGAGGACGACATCAGGATGCGGCGGCGGATCAGCGGCACCGGCACGCCCTCCAGGCCGTAATCCTGATCGGTCTGCAGAAAATTCCCCGTGATGGCGACGCCCGCGCTGTTCAGGCCGCAGCGGGCGAGAATGCCCGCCTCGACAAAAATCAGCATCGCGGGTCCGTCGGCTGGCTGCATGCGCAGTACCACTGAAGAATCGGCGCACTCGTCGCGCCAGTCCCAGTTCTGCCCATGCAGCACGTGGCCATCGGCTGTGGCTTCCGACATCGCGATCGCCCCGGTACAACCGTCGGTATCGGCCTCCGCGGCCTGGGCGGCCATGGGCTTCTGCCCGTACAGCAATTCCGTGCGGGCATTGATCGCGACCAGGTTTTCGAGCGGCATTTCCGCGCCTTCCGAAATCGCGCTGAGTTCGGTCAGGAAATCCGGATTGTAGCGTTCTATCTGTGGTGCGAATTCGCGAGCTTTCTGCCGCGCGCGCTCCCAGCTCACGCCTTTGCTGTCAAAGGCCTTTTTTGATAGATTTCCACGCTTTTACGGATGTAATCGTCGGCCTGCTTGCCATAGGCAAGCCCGATCTGCTGCGGCGAACCGCCGCTGTTGGATGCCGAAAAAATAGTCACGCGCAACCACACCCTCATTGGTTTGTCCTGGGGCTCGACCTACCCAGTACGCGAGCACGCCCGGGTGCTGGACGCGCATGAACAGATCCAGAAACACATGCGGGCGAAGCGCCTGAACCCATTGATTCACGCCGTCGCGGCATTTGATGACGCGTCACAGTTACTGCAAGCACTGGCGGAGGGAAAGACAGTCGGTAAAGCCGTGGTACAAATCCGCTGACGGACTCACTGAAGCGTTGAACGACCGGGCGGCGGTCCGGCGCAGCTCTTCAGTTGCGGCGGGCCTCGATGTAGCTTTAATAACACCGAGGTCACCATCGCGCTGTTTGAATCTTCACCCATCCGCTCGCCGCAACATAACTGTGAGCTTACCATTCGAGCCATGAACGTGGCGCAGATGCTGGCCGAAATGCACAGGAGTTTTCCCTGCTGCAAAAATCAAAGCGAGCATGCCTTTTTTTTTCGCGCCCTGACCGGCCGTTTTTCTTACGCGCCCCAGTCAGGGATTGCACAAAAAACAACACAACTGCCAAATCCTTGTTAGCCATCCGTATTTGAGTTCGGGTACTATCGGCGTGAGGACCTTTATCGAATCGCGCACGGGCTCAAAAGCGTCTGCTGCGGCAAATCGAATCACGGAGAACAAGACATGAGCCACTACTTCAAATTCATACGGAGCACTCTGATCGCTCTGCCCATTCTGTTTGCCTTTCCCACGCTTGCGTTTTCGCAAATCGAGGAGGTCGTCGTAACGGCGTCGAAACGCGGAGAGGCCAACCTGCAGGACCTGCCTTTTTCGGTTCAGGCCCTGACCGGCGAAAGGCTCAATGCGATGGGGGCAACCGATTTTGATGACTTTTTCCGCCTGGTGCCGGGACTGGCGGTGTTCGACCAGGGCCCGGGTGACAAGCGGATCATTCTGCGCGGTGTCAATGCCACCGGCGCCGGGACGGTTGGGCTGTACCTGGACGAGGTCATCATTACCGGCGAAAACGCCCAGGACGGCGGCGGACGCCAACCGGACATCAAGTTGTTCGACATCGAGCGGGTCGAGGTTCTGAAGGGACCGCAGGGCACGACCTTTGGATCGAGTTCCCTGTCCGGAACCATTCGCTACATCACGAAAAAGCCGAATCTCGAAAAGATGGAGTTCAATGCAAGCGCGTCCCTGCGGGACATCGACGGCGCCGACGACCTCAGCGGCCAGGCGGAACTGGCTTTCAGTGTGCCGCTGATCGCGGATCAGCTGGCGATTCGCTTCGCCGGCTTTTATCTGAATGATGACGGCTTTATCGACAACCGTTTCGAGGACGGCGTCAATTCCGATGAAACCGTCGCCGGCCGGGTGAGCCTGTTGTTCACGCCCAGCGAAGAACTGAGCATCAGCCTGATGGCCATGGTCCAGGATATGGAAACGGACGGACCGTATTATTTCAACCGGGTGGACAACAGCGGTCAGCCACTGCCCCCGAATACGCAGGCCGACCTGACGCGCAACCCTTTTGACGACGAGACTACGATTTACAATGCCACGGTCGAATACACCGCGCCGTTCGGCACCTTTACCGGCACCGCATCCCGCTTCGAACGCGATACCGTGTTCAATCGCGACGCTTCGGCCGCAGTCGGCCCGTTTTCGGTCATCACGCAGCCCAAGGACCGCGAACTCAACAGCTACGAAGTCCGGTTCGCTTCGGCCTGGAACGGGCCGCTGCAGGTACTCGTTGGCGCGTTTGCGCAGCAGGAACAACGCTTTTTCCAGAGCCGGATCCTTCCGGCTGACCCGCAAACGGGTGAGTTTATGGAGGTCCCCGGTTTTTCACTGGACCGCAACGTCTCAACCGACGTCGACGAACTGGCCTTTTTCGGCGAGTTGTCATTCGATATCACCGATCAGCTGAACCTGACCGGCGGTCTGCGTTGGTTTGATTTCGAAATCGACGAGATCGCCGACGCGGTCCAGGGTTTCAGCGGTGCACCGGGGGCGGGTGTGGGCCCCGAACTCTCTTTCGGTGAGAGCGACGTGATCGGCAAACTCAATCTTTCCTGGCAGCCGAGCGACTCCATGCTGTTGTACGCCCAGTGGTCGCAGGGTTTTCGTTCCGGCGGCACCAATGACCAGACGGCCGCACAAATCGCTGACGTGGTGATTCCGCAGGGTTTCGGCTCCGATTCGCTGGATAACTACGAGTTCGGGATCAAGAGCGACTGGTACGGCGGGCGACTGGTCACCAACGCTTCGCTGTACTACATCGACTGGTCGGACATCCAGATCCAGGATTTGGCGCAGAGTCCGGATGACGAGGCGCTGTTCTTCCCGTTCCGGGCCAATGGCGGCGGCGCCGACATCACCGGCCTGGAACTGGAAATCTCCGCGAACCCGCTAGACGGCCTGGAGCTGGCGTTTCTGGCTAATTGGAACAACGCCGAGCTGTCGGAAGACAACCCCATCCCGACCACCGGCCGGGACGGCGACGATATTCCCTACACGCCGGAATTCACGTTCACCGTCAGTGCCGAGCACTCCAGGCCCTTGTTCGGCGGAAATCTGCGCGGATTCCTGGGTGCGGACGTCAACTACGTAGATGACCGCTCCACCGAGTTGCGCCCCGACAATCCGCTGAACCTGGAACTGGACTCATACACTCTGGTGAACGTGCGAGCCGGTGTGGAAGCCGATAGTTGGTCGGCGATCCTGACCGTCAAGAACCTTGCCGACGAGGATACGATCGTCGATGTGTTCAGGATCATCCCCGGTTTGACGCCCGATGGTTTCATTCCTTTGCAGCCCCGGACCGTGACCCTGACCTTGAGAAAGTTTTTCTAGACCTCCGGGGCAGCCCCATGAATCAAGCCAGCCGACAATTCGGCCATATATCAATCAATGCGATGTGCTGGTCCGACCCCTACACCTGAACTCAGGCTTATCCCAGCCCCGACGGATCGGGTGCTTCGAGCGCTCCGCGCCGGCCACGGCCGCGTAACACCAGCCTGCGCCGATGACCACCAGAAGGATGCCCACCGCGAGGGAAATAGAGAACGACGAGGATTGCATGCTGGAACTCCCGATTAAAGCGGAAAAGCCTCAAACTTCTGCTTGACCGAGACCAAACAGCACTTCCCCCTTTTTTCGAGCTGTGTAAACCTTGTAGGCTATGGACAGCCTTTCCCGACTGTGCCTGTGAAACGCCTTTCAAAAGGAATGAACGACGTGAGCGATCCTGCTACCTACGAACGACTGCAATCGGAACTGACCGAGATCGAATCGGCAGGCCTTTACAAGCGCGAACGGCAGATCACGACACCGCAGCGCGTGGCCATCCGGACCGCCGGAGGCGGCGAGGTGCTGAACTTCTGCGCCAATAACTACCTCGGCCTGGCCGACAACGCGAGCGTCATCGAGGCGGCGAAGCGCGCGCTGGACGATCACGGCTTCGGCATGGCCTCGGTGCGCTTCATCTGCGGCACCCAGGACCTGCACAAGCAACTCGAAAGGGTGATCGCCGACTTCCACGGCAAAGACGACGCGATCCTGTACGCGGCGTGCTTCGACGCCAACGGCGGCCTGTTCGAACCGCTGCTGGGGCCCGAGGACGCGATCATCTCGGATGCACTCAATCACGCCTCCATCATCGACGGCATCCGGCTGTGCAAGGCCGAACGGCACCGCTACCCCAACTCGGACATGAACGTGCTGGAAGAAGCGCTGAAGAAGACACAAGGCAAACGCACGCGCCTGATCGCCACCGATGGCGTGTTCTCGATGGACGGCACCGTCGCGAAGCTGGACGAGATCACGCAGCTGGCCGAAAAATACAACGCACTGGTCATGGTCGACGACTGTCACGCCACCGGCTTTTTCGGCCCCACCGGGCGCGGCTCCCCCGAGCATCACGGCGTGCTGGAGCGGATCGACATCATCACCTCCACGCTGGGCAAGGCACTGGGCGGCGGCATGGGCGGATTCACCACGGCGCGCCAGCCGGTCATCGACATTCTGCGTCAGCGCTCGCGCCCCTACCTGTTCTCGAACTCGCTGGCCCCACCGCTGGTCGCGGCCAGCATCCGGGTCTTCGAGATGCTCGACGAATCCACCGCGCTGCGCGACCGGCTGGCCGGGAACACGAAGTTCTTCCGCAAAGCCATGCTCGATGCCGGCTTCGACATCAAACCCGGTCAACACCCGATCGTGCCCGTAATGCTCTACGACGCCCCATTGGCGCAACAGATGTCCGATGCGCTGCTGGAGGAAGGCATCTACGTGATCGGCTTTTTTTACCCGGTGGTGCCCAAAGGCGCGGCGCGCATCCGCCTGCAGATCTCGGCCGCGCACGAGCGCGAACACCTTGAGCGCGCCGTGGAAGCCTTTACCCGCATCGGCCGCCAGCTGGGCGTGATCGACTGAATGCAGATCCACCCCCATACAGCGAAGCTTGAAGTGCAGCAATGAGCATGGCAGTCAATCTTGCCGAATGGATGGTCGTCCTGACGACCACATTGATCGTGCTGATTGCCGTGGTTTTTCATTACGAAGTATTGAGCGCTCTGAATCGCTGGCCGGGTTTATGCTGATCACTTTCTCGGCCTCCTTTATGTATCTCATCATGTCGCGGACCTGGCGCGGGATTGAAGATCTGGAAGGCTAAAATGCCTTCGATGCCTTGGTAACAGGCTTACCAGCTGCCGGTATTTTCCATCGACGCCCAGGGCTCTTCGGGTGGCAGCGGCCCACCTTGCTGCAGCAATTCGATGGAATGCCCGTCCGGCGAGCGCACGAACGCCATGTGGCCGTCGCGCGGCGGGCGGTTGATGGTTACGCCTGCGTCCATCAGCTGCCGGCAAGTCGCGTAGATATTGTCCACCCGGTAGGCCAGGTGACCGAAGTTCCGGCCGCCGGTCAATGCCTCAGGCTCCCAGTTCCAGGTCAGCTCGACCATGGGTGATTTTTCTTCCCGCGCGCGCTCGACGTCGTTGGGCGCGGCCAGGAAAACCAGCGTGAACCGGCCCTCCTCCGATTCCTTCCGGCTGACCTCGACCAGCCCGAGTTTATCGCAGAAAAAATCCAGTGATTCGTCCAGGTCTTCAACCCGGAGCATGGTGTGCAGATAGCGCATGTTCATTTCTCCTTCGATCCCGTTTTATTTTGCCGATCATATCGGGTGATAGCCACGGCATGCTTGGCCCCGCTCGAACCGTCGACGGAAGTCACCCCGGCGGAGACGCACCATAAACGCATCGTCGGCAACAAGTGTTTTTCCACCACCAGATGAGTTCTTCCGTGCTGTGCGAGTGAATCACGGCGATATCCCCGTCGCCGAAGATCTCGATGGCCAGACGGGCATCCACGGGTCGCATCCACGGCTGGATGCTTTCTGCAATTCACCCGAATAACATACTTTATCAATGATTTACCTGATTATATACACTATTCGGCTATCGCTTGGCGGGAGGCGTCGCTGCCCCTGTACCGACGGCTGGGCCATATGCGTCATCAGAATGATTTATGCTGGTCCGACCCCACATACGATAAATGGAGTGAGTTCAATGTCTGCAACAGCATACCTCCGAATACGCGGATTCCTTGTCATGGGTGGCGTGACCGTCATGACGGCCCTTTTGGCTGCCTGCGGCGGCGAGGACCCGCCTGCGGGCGCTGCTGAAAGCGGAGAGGGCGCGGCGCCTGCCGCCCGGGTCGTGGTGTACTCGGCGCGCGCCGAACATCTCATCAAGCCGATCTTCGACCGCTATACGGAAGAGACCGGGGTGGAAGTTGCCTACACCACCGACAAGGAGCAGCCGTTGATCCAGCGCCTGCTGGCCGAGGGCGAGAATACGGACGCCGACGTGTTGCTGACCGTGGACGCCGGCAATCTCTGGTATGCGGCCAAGCAGGGCGTGCTGCGCTCCGTCGACTCCGCCGTGCTGGAAGCCAACATCCCGGATTATCTGCAGGACCCGGACAACCGCTGGTTTGCACTCTCGGTGCGAGCCCGCACCATCGTCTATTCCACCGAGCGGGTAGACCCCGGTAAGCTCGGGAGCTATGCCGACCTGGCCGGCGAAGAGTGGTCCGGCAGGCTCTGCCTCAGGACGTCAAAGAAGGTTTATAACCAGTCGCTGGTGGCGATGCTCATCGCCCGCCACGGCGAGCAGCGCACGGAGGAGATCGTGCGCGGCTGGGTCGATAATCTCGCCACCGATGTCTTCGCGAACGACACCAAGCTCATGGAGGCCATCCTGGCCGGTCAGTGCGACGTCGGCATCGTGAACAGCTACTACTTCGGCCGCCTGCAGAAGGAACGCGGCGCGGATCTGCCGCTGACGCTGCACTGGCCCCCGGCCGAGACCGGCGGCGTGCACATCAATGTCTCCGGTGCGGGCGTGACCCGGTGGGCGCCGCAGCCAGACGCTGCAGTGGTGCTGCTGGAGTGGCTGTCCTCGCCGCCCGCGCAGGAACTGTTCGCCGGCCTGAATCTGGAGTTCCCCGCGAACCCCGCGGTCGCCGTCGATCCGCTGGTCGCAAGCTGGGGCGACTTCGAGGCCAGCGACATGCCGGTGGCGCAGGCTGGAGAGCTCCAGACGGCGGCGGTCAGGCTCATGGACCGGGCCGGTTATCGTTGACCGCGAGCTTGGCATGAGCAGGTTGTGAAACTGACGTGAGTGCACCGTGGGCAGATGCGGCCGGGACACCGCGCTCCCGGCCGCCTGTCGGCGGCCGGGGCTGGCTGCTGGCTGCGGCGGGCATCGCGCTGATCACTGCGACGCCGCTCGCGGTGGCTCTGATGTCGCTCCTGAACCCGGATCGAGAGGTCTGGGAACACCTGGCCCAGCATGTCCTGCCTCGCGTCCTGGTGAACACCGCCTGGCTGGTCGTCGCGGTCTCTGTGCTCACGGGCATCATCGGCGCGAGCCTCGCCTGGCTGACGGCAACCTGCGAGTTCCCCGGCCGGCGCTTCTTCAACTGGGCGCTGCTGCTGCCGCTGGCGGTCCCGGGCTACGTGCTCGCATTCGCGCTGGCGGGGCTGCTCGAATACACCGGTACCGTGCAAACGGCGATGCGGCATACGTTCGGCGATGCGGCCGGCCTGCCCGACATCGGCGCCCGCGCGGCCAGCATCGCCACGCTCACTCTCGCGCTGTTCCCGTATGTCTACCTGATCGCACGTCACGCCTTCGCCACCCAGGGTGTGCGCGCGCTGGAGGTGGCCCGTTCGATGGGCATGAGCCCCGCCAGGGGTTTCCGGCGAGTGGCGCTACCGATGGCCCGCCCCTGGATCGCGACCGGCGTAGCGCTGGTGGCGATGGAGACACTGGCTGACTTCGGCACGGTGAGCGTCTTCAACTACGACACGTTCACGACGGCCATCTACCAGGCCTGGTTCGCCCTGTTCTCCCTGGACGCCGCCCTGCAGCTCGCGAGCGTGCTGTTGCTGCTGGTGGCGCTGGCGGTTGTCACCGAGCGCCGCTTCCGCGGCCGGGCGCGCTTCGAGGCCGTCGGCAGCGCCGCGGCAGGGCAACGTATCAATCTGGCCCGGCGTCCGGCGCTGGCCGCTAGCGCCTATTGCAGCGTCGTGTTCCTGATCGCCTTCTTGCTGCCGGTGCTGCAACTGCTCGCCTGGGCCGTGCAGACCTACCCGGCTGAGTTCGATCCCCGCTACCTGTCGTTCGCCACGAGGAGCGTCGTCCTCGGTCTTTCCGCCGCCCTGCTCATCGTGACACTGGCTGTGTTGCTCGCCTATGCGGTGCGGCTGCGACCCGGAGCCTCCACCAGCGTCCTGGCGCGCGCGGCGACACTCGGATATGCGATACCGGGCGCCGTCCTGGCGGTCGGGTTCTTCGTCGCAGTGGCCGGCATGGGCGATGCGCTGACCGTGTTGGCCCGCTGGCTCGCCGGGCCGGGGGCCGCACCGGTCGTGCTCACCGGCACCGTGCTGACCCTGCTGCTGGCCTATAGCGCGCGCTTCCTCGCGGTCGGACACGGCCCGGTGGAGAGCGCCATGCAGCGCATCCGGCCGAGTCTCGACGACGCCGCCCGCGGCATGGGCGTCGCCGGCTTCTCGCTACTCAGACGCGTGCACCTGCCGATCCTTGGCGCCGGCATTGCAACGGCTGCGCTACTGGTGTTCGTGGACGTGATGAAGGAGTTGCCGATCACGCTGATGACCCGGCCATTCGGCTGGGATACCCTCAGCGTGCGTGTCTTCCAGCTCACCTCGGAAGGGCACTGGCAGCGCGCCTCCGTGCCCGCCCTCGCCATCGTGCTGGCAGGCCTGATCCCCGTGCTGGCGCTCAATCGGCGGAGCGGCTGAATGCTGACGATCGAAGGACTCGTCCATGCCTATGCAGACGAGCGCGTGCTCGAGGGTATCGACTTCACGCTCGAGCCGGGCCGTATCGGTTGCCTGCTGGGGCCGTCGGGCTGCGGCAAGACCACGGTGCTGCGCTGCGTAGCCGGCTTCGAGCGGCCTGCGGCGGGCCGCATCACGGCGGCAGGAAGGCAGCTCTCCGGGCCCGGCCTGCACCTGGCGCCGGAGCACCGGCACATCGGCATGGTCTTCCAGGACTACGCGCTGATGCCCCATCTGGATGTCGCCGGCAACGTGGCCTTCGGCCTGGGCCGCGGTAGCCGCGCAGGCCGCGACCGGCATGCGCCACGGGTCGCGGAACTCCTGGCGCTGGTGGGGCTGCCCGGGCTCGAGCGGCGTTTCCCCCACGAGCTGTCCGGCGGCCAGCAGCAGCGGGTGGCCCTGGCGCGCGCACTGGCGCCGGAGCCCGCGCTGCTGCTGCTGGACGAACCTTTTTCCAATCTGGATGCGAGCCTGCGCGAGCGCCTGGCCATCGAGGTGCGGGACATTCTGAAGGCCCTCGGCACGACGGCGCTGGTCGTCACCCACGACCACCAGGACGCATTCGCAGTCGCCGACGATGTCGGCGTGCTCAACGCCGGCCGGCTGCTCCAATGGGACACGGCCTACAACGTCTACCACCGCCCGGCCAACCGCTTCGTCGCCGGTTTCGTGGGTCAGGGCGTGTGGCTGCCCGGCGTGGTGCGTTCGCCTGGCACCGTGGAGACCGCCATCGCCACGGCAACGGGCCGCATGACGCAGCCGCTGCCGACGGGCACCGAGGTCGAGTTGCTGCTGCGGCCCGACGATGTCATCCATGACGACGGAAGCGCGCTGAAGGCGCGGGTCGTCAACCGACGTTTCCGCGGCCCGCAGTTCCTCTACGACCTGGTGATGCCGAACGGCCAGCGGCTGCTGTCCGCCGTGCCAAGCCATCACAATCACGCCATCGGCGAGATGATCGGCATCCGCATCGAGACCGAACACATGGTCGTGTTTCCCCGGACCGAGGCGATTGGTGGGGTCGGACCAGCACATGCTATTGTTATTGAATGAATAATACTAAAAAATCCGGGGTTACTTTATCTTAAAGCATGGATTTGGTTACCGAAATGGCAGTTTTAACGACTTGGACATTGAGCGCGCTTCACCTTAAAGAGATGAATTGTGCTCAAAAACAGGGAGTTTGAGATGGGATATAGCTGAAAATTTTACTGAATAACTTTATTAATCAATGTGACAGGCTGGCCCGCCCCCCCCTCAACCAACATTTCGGCAAGTGATCCCAGATTCACTGTTAATCTTACAGCAGAAAATTCTTGCACGGCTCCAACGTAAATATGGTGCATATTTCCATTGAATCAAAGACACCTCAAATTAGGCTCATCGATCGCGATACTCTTTTTGGTTCTGGCTTATGTCATTGGCCGAGTGGACATTGGCAACTCCCAAGTAGGCGATTCCAGAAAGGCATCAGAGAACGAGGTGCAAAGTGAACATGTTCAGGACACTGTCGAGGCTGAAATGGCCGAGTCTGAACCGGTCGGGAGCCCCGCGTTGGTCAAGCACAGTGAGCCGCAAAATGTCACGATCGATGCCCAAGTTCAACAACTCATGGCGTCAGGATCGAGAGTGTCATTGGCAACAGTTTGCGGGTATGACAAATTTTCAATTTCCGATCGCATTGAGAGCGGTATTGGTATTCAACAAGCAACCGATCGATTCAATTTGTCGGATAGCCGACTTCAAGCCTTGTCGGAACTGGAAGACCGATGCCAACAGTTCCTGACTGTGCTGGACGACGATCCGTCCCTCGTGCCAGCAATCCAGCAACAGCAGGCGTCTCTCGAACGTTATTTTCGCCTGTCAGGAGAGGCCATTGGAACGACAGGCTGGAACGAAACGCTTCGATCAGAAGCAATGGACCTGCTTTCAAGCGGTGCGCCACCTCTGGTAGCACAGGCTGCGTTGGATTTAATACTCTATGACAAGGACATCCAGAAAGCTATTGCCGAGCATCTTGGCACCACGGACATAGGATACATTTCACGAATGGGTCCCGAAGTGGCAGTGTTGCTGGAATGCCGAATGCAAGGGAATTGCGGCAGGAGCAGTTTTAGCGCACTACGTTACTGTGTATCGGGTATGGAAGCATTCTGCGAAGGTGTTGAACAGGGGATATCGAAAACCAGGTCCGTTGGCCAGTACGGAGATTCTATGGTCATGGCGGACTTCTTGATGGATTTGCTGAATAACTAACGTCAAGAAAGAAAACGGCGAAGGGGTCGGGCCAACACAGGTCATTGTTTTTTAATGACAACTACCCGAATTCCCGAAGTTCCTGACTCTTAAAGCATCGATATGAGTATCGAAATGGGTGTTTTAACGGTTTTGGAATTCGGACGCACTTCGCCCAACAAGCTGATTTTAGGCTCAAAATGCTGCGTTTAAGGCTGAAAACTTGCGAAAATTCGGCACCATAGCTGCATTTATCAGTGACTTATGCTGGCCCGACCCCACGCACCCAACTGACTACTGAAATGACAAATCTGACGAGTTCGGAATCGAGCATCCCTCACCTTAAAAAGATGATTTTACAGTCAAAATTGTGGTTTTAAGGCTTGTCGCGTTCGATAATCCGACTGTATATCATTATTAATCAACCCCTTATGATGGTCCGACCCCAACGCCCTCGACCGGCAGGTCGCGGGCCATCCAGGCCGTGTAGCCGCCCAATACGTTGAACACCAGGTCGCGGCCGTCGGCCTTGAGCAGGCTGGTGGCCACCGACGAGCGGAAGCCGCTGCCGCAGTAGACGGCGATGGGGCGGTCGCGCGGCAGGTCGCCGACTTTTTGCGCCAGTTCGCCGCCGGAAACGTGTCGGGCGCCGGGCACGTGGCCTTCGGCCCATTCGGCGGGCTGGCGCACGTCGAGAATCAGCAGGCCGATATCGGCCGAGCGGCGCTCATCGAGCTCGTCCACGGTCCACTGCGCGACGCGGTCGATCTCGCGCCCGGCGACGCGCCAGGCCATGATGCCGCCGGCCAGCCAGCCGGCCGGCAGCTCGTAGCCGATGCGCAGCAGGTGCCAGCTCACTTCCCACAGGTCGTCGGGGCGGTCCAGCAGCACCAGCACGGGGCGATCGATCGGCAGCACCGAGCCCGCCCAGGTCGGGAAGGACGTGCCGAAGCCGACGTTCAGTGAGCCCGGTATGTGGCCGCCGCCGAAGGCTTCCGGCTGGCGGCAGTCCAGCACCAATGCGCCGTCGTCCCGTCTGCGGGCGAATTCGTCGACGCTCAGCGCGGGCGGATTTTTCAGCACGCCCAGCGCTTCCGGGCCCTGCTGGTTCTGCTTGCGCATGCGGCGCCAGTAAGGCGGCACCGTCGGCAGGTTCTCGAGGTCCATGCAGCGCTTGCCGAACTCTTCCTCGTTGTCGACGCAGCGCAGCAGCTCATTCAGCCGCTTTTCGTAACCGACCGTGGTCACCAGCATCGAGCCGATGTTGCCGCCGCACAGCGAACCGGCGACGTGCGTGGGGTACACCAGCACGTGATCGGGCAGGGTCAGGATTTTTTCCTTCAGCGTGCGGCCCAGGTCAAGCGCGCCCTGGCGGGTCTCGGATTCTTTACCCAGCAGGTCGGGCCGGGCGACGTCGTCCACCAGCAGCGCGCCACCGGAAAGCAGCATCAGCGGCTCATCGCCGCGGGCGAAATCGCGCACCAGGAAGCTGATGTGTTCGGGCGTGTGGCCAGGCGTATGCAGCACTTCCAATTCGATTTCGCCAATCTTCAGTCGCGCGCCGTCGTCCATTTTGCGCGCACTGTAGCCCAGTTCGGCCCGGGCGCCGGCGAGCAATTCCACGGGGCTGCGCTGCTTTAGCTCGGTGATGCCGGTCAGGTAGTCATTGTGCTGGTGGGTGTCTGAAGCGTAGCGAATCGTCAGACCCTGTTCGCGCGCGAAGTCATAGTACTGCTCCACGTCGCGGCGCACGTCGAGCACGAAGGCTTCGCCCGTTTCCTCCGAGCCGATCAGGTAAGACGCATGGCCGAGAGCTTCGAGAAAAAACTGCTTGAAAATCATGACGGCCTCTCGCAGGTCGCATTGGCAACTGACTGTTTCAGACTACCCGCGCAGCGCACCGATTTCGACGCCACGGCCCATCCGGCTTGACCTGTCTCAGCAAACCGGCGGCCGGGCCGTCAGCTCATCAGGTTGAACAGGAAGATCGCGACGATGGCCGCGGGGGCGATGAAACGCAGCAGAAAGCTCAGGGCGGCGAATTTTCTGCCGTCCCTGAAGCCGAGTTCGTCCAGCACCGAAGCCCGGGTCATGATCCAGCCGACGAAAAAGGCGATGAGGATGCCGTTCAGCGGCATCATGATGTTGACCACCAGGTATTCGATGATGTCGAAGAAGGTTTTGCCCTGGAAAGCGGGCAGCATGTCGAGCGGCTTGAAGCCCGCCCAGATATTGAAAGAAAACACCGAGGCCAGACCCACCAGCCAGATGGCCAGGCCGACCAGCACCGACACCCGCTTGCGCTTCCAGCCGCGATGCTCCTCGGCCCACGACACAATTGGTTCGACGCCGGAGATGGTCGAGGTAAGTGCGGCGATGCCGATCAGCAGGAAAAACAGGGTCCCGAACAACCTGCCGCCGGGCATCTGCCCGAAGGCGATCGGCAGGGTCTCGAAGATCAGGCCGGGCCCGGCGTTCAACTCCAGGCCGGCGGCGAAGACGATGGGGAAGATCATCAGCCCGGCGAGCAGGGCAACCACCAGATCGGCGCCGGCGATTACCGCGGCAGCCATCGGCAGCTTGACGTATTTCGGCATGTAGGCAGAGTAAGTCATCATCACCGCCTGACCGATACCCAGCGTGAAGAAGGCCTGCCCGATGGCCGCGAGCACCACCTGGCCGGTGATCTTCGACGGGTCGAACTGGAACAGGAAACGCCAGCCGCGGCCGAAGTCCCCCGCATAGGCGGCGTAACCGACCATCAGCACCAGCAGCACGAACAGCGCCGGCATCAGGAATTTGACAGCGCGCTCGAGGCCGTTGCGGATGCCACTGGCGACCACGAAAATCGTCATTGCCATGAAGATCCCGAACCAGATGGACAAACGCCAGGGGTCAGCAAGCAGATCGGCGAACAGACCGCTGGCACCGGCGGCATCGATGCCCGCAAATGCATTCTGCATCGCCAGTACGACGTAGGCCAATACCCAGCTCGCGACTACATAATAAAAGGTGCCCGCCAGGAAGATGGTCGTAACCGCAAGCCAGCCAGCCTTGCGCCAGTGCGGACTCGCCCCCGCCTCCTTTGCCAGCACGGTCATCGTGCCGATCGGGCTCATCTGGCCGCGCCGGCCCATCAGCATTTCAGCGATCAGGATCGGAATGCCGACCGCTATGATGCACACGATGTAAACGAGCACGAAGGCTGAGCCGCCGTTCTCCCCCGTCATGTACGGAAAGCGCCAGATGTTGCCGAGGCCCACCGCGGCGCCGATCGCGGCCAGTAAAAAAGCCGTGCGCGATGACCAGGTTTCGTGTTGCGTGGGGTTTTCAAGTTTCATCGGCGCCTCGATCTGAAGGTCTTGTTGATTGGAAGCGTAGCGTAGGCCACCCTCTTTGATAAGGCAAATGGATAACAGTAGCCCACCGCGGCCAGCACGAAACCGGACTGTGACAAGACCGGGCCGGACCACGTAAGATGCGTAAACATGACGATAAAAAACTTTTTTGCCGTGCTGCTGATTAGTACAGTCGCGCCCGCGCTGTGGGCCGACGCGCCCCACGAAAACGTAAACGGCCGCATACACGACCGGGTGCTGGCGAACGGCCGGGTGATGGACCCGGCCAGCGGTCTCGACGCCATTCGCAACGTGGGCATCACGGCGGGCACAATCACCGCCGTCTCTGCCGCGGATCTCGATGGCAAAGAAGTCGTAGACGCCAGCGGCCTCGTCATCGCTCCGGGCTTCATCGACTTCCACGCCCACGGCCAGGACAACGAGGCCAACCGCTTCCAGGCGCGTGACGGTGTGACCACGGCGCTGGACCTGGAAGGCGGGCGCTACCCGGTGGCAGCGTACTACCGCAACCGGGCCGGCAAGGCTTTGCTCAATTACGGTGTCGCGGTCTCCCATCACGACATTCGCAAATTGCTGTGGCCGGTCGCGACACAGGGCGAGGACTGGGCCTACGCGGAAGCCCGTCCCGAACAGATCGAGGAAATCCTCGCCCGCTTCGCCGAAGGGTTGGCGGACGGTGGCATCGGCGCAGGACTGGGTCTCGAATACACGCCGGGCGTCGGCTATGACGAGGTCTACCGTATTTTCCAGTTCATGGCTGCCCGCGACGCTCCGGTGACGGTGCACCTGCGGCGGGCCCGCGGCGACAAGGTCCCGCCGCACAGCAACCTGGTCGCTTTCCAGGAAGTGCTCGCCAACGCCGCCGCGACCGGGGCTGCCCTGCACATCGTGCACATCACGCCCTCCGCGCTGGGCGACACCGCGACCGCGATCGACCTGATCGCCGGCGCGGAAAAGGCCGGCGTGAACGTGTCGACGGAGGTCTATCCCTATACCGCCGGCAGCACCAGCCTGAGGTCCGCGGCCTTCGATGAAGGCTGGCAGCAGCGCCTGGGGATGAGCTACGAAAATCTGGTGTGGACCGCTACGGGCGAGCGCCTGACCCGCGAGACTTTCGACCGCTACCGTTCACCCGAGCACGCGGCGGACTCCGCCGGCGTGATCGCTCATTTCATCCCGCAAGACGCCATGCGCCTGGCGATCGCCCATCCCCTGACGCAGATCGCCTCCGACGGCCTGGCCTGGGAAACGGGCGGCGAACACCCAAGGGGCGCCGGCACCTTCTCTCGGGTGCTGGGCCGGCACGTACGCGAAATGCAGGCGCTGGACCTGATGACCGCATTGCGGAAAATGAGCTGGATGCCCGCTCAGCGCCTTGCGGCATTCGTGCCGGCGATGCGCAACAAGGGCCGCATCGCGGTGGGTGCCGACGCCGATATCACGGTCTTCGACCCGCAGCGGATCATTGACCGCGCAACCTACGAGCAGCCGATGCAATACTCCGAAGGCGTCGTTTACGTACTGGTCGGCGGCAACTTCGTGGTCCGCGACGGCGAGTCGGTCGAGGGCGCTTTCCCGGGGCAGGCGATTCGGCTGGGAGAGCCTGTGGAATAATCTCTTCCTCGAATCCATTCGCAAGTGCCGGCTTAGCCCACGAAGCCCAGCAG
>JAVVFH010000399.1:0-1756 GCA_032250585.1 Lysobacterales bacterium | reverse complement strand
GCCGTCCGTCTACTTTATCCGCAGAATAGGGCCAGTCCCAGTAAGAGGTCTGGGGATAAAGATGCAACCCATTTGCACCCTGTATTTCATGCATTGCTATGGTACTCTTCTGTATAAAATCGGGAGAGCCATACCGGAACGGTTCAAGGTTAGCCAGAATATGGACGTTTGAAATATGCACGGAACCGAGTTCGCTGAGCGCCATAGGGATCGAGGCCCACGAATTTCTCCCGCGGCACGGCGGCCATTGCATCGAGCACCGCCGCATCCCGGATTCCCTGGCGTTTCAGAAGCTTGATAAACGCTTGCTTGTCGTACTTGACGGCCGTTTCCAATTTCTGTCTCCCTGTCGGCGGTTCAACCGGCTCTTGCGAATCGGTCGGAGCGGAATTCACTCGGCATGCACGGGTTTCCGGCCAGGGCCGCGCTGCAATGCCTGAAATTCAGCCGTTCCACCCACAGACGATGCAAACTTCACGCCACGAACTGTGACGCTATGCGATGGGCCGCCAGGCCGACCGAATGATCGGAGCCAGAAGCCGCGCGGCGCAACCTTTGGTCGGAACCTGCTGCCGTCGACAAAATCATTTCCCGTCAAGATTCGGCGCCGCCATACGCGCTGCCGCCCGAATTTCGCGCACTTGCAACTCTTACAACAATCATCAGCGCAATTGCAATTGTTACCGGCCTGCACCGGCCGACGCGTTCTGCCCGGCCGCCAGGGCCACGCGAAGACATAGGGCAGGCTCGCCGCAGCAACGGTCGTGGTGCTTCCCCGACTCTCCCGGTACGAAACTTGCAGGCACAAGGGGAGAAACGTTTCCTCAACCACTCAGAAGGAGAATCCACCATGAGATCGCTTTTACCGCACCTTAAACTGTCAACCTTGTTTCTGTGCATCACGGCTTTTTTCGCCGTCAGCACGGCACAGGCTCAGACCTCTGTACTGGAACACGCCGCCCGCATGCATTCCGGCCCCGACGAGTATTATTTCTTCGAAGACGATCGCAAGCAGGTGATCGATTACAAGACGGAACGAATGGTGCGCATCTGCACCGGCCAAAGCCGGCATCTGGTGCCCATGAAAGTGACCTATGACAACAAGACCGCGACCCTGGGCAGCGACGAATGCATCCGCGTCGAGGCCAAAAAAGTGTTGCTGGAACCCGCCGAGCGGCTCAAGCCCAACTATGTCATTGAGGCCGAGGTGGAGACCTTGTAAACCCGCAGGACCGGCCGGATACATTTTTGTCGCCTGCAGACCGTTGACGATCGATGATTTGCGCGAACCAAAAATGTATCCGGCATTTTACCCCTGAGGTCATTGTAAATCGGTTTGAGACTTCCCGGGAAACTGGCCAGACTGTCATCCCTGGCGTAGAATGCCCCGCACCTGGTTCCCGGTTTTCCCATCCTCATGCCCTTGTTACGACTCGACAATGCCGGTTTGCATTACGGCACGCTGACGCTGCTCGACGACGTGAATTTCACGCTGTCGCGCGGCGAAAAGCTTGGCCTGCTCGGGCGCAACGGCAGTGGCAAAACCACCTTGCTTAAGGTGTTGAGCGGTGAAGTCGCGCTGGACGCCGGGGAACGCTGGATGCGGCCCGGCATTCGCCTCGCCTGGTTGCAGCAGGCATTGCCGGAAGGAAGTAAGCAAACCGTTTACGACGTCGTGGCCGAAGGCCTGGCTGAAACCGGACGCCTGCTCGCGGAATATCACCACCTGCTGCAGGCCGGGGATTTGACCGACCTG
>JAVVFH010000398.1:0-1804 GCA_032250585.1 Lysobacterales bacterium | reverse complement strand
CTCAAGGATTTTCACCCCCGCTTCTTGCCACCGGTACTTACCTGCTCTTTCGGCGCCGCGCCGGGAAACGTCCTCGTACTGTGCCGGGTTCTGCATCAACTGCTCCAGCTTGCCCGCCAGTTGGTCGGCATCGGCCGGCGCGAATCGCAGCACCGCATCGCCGGCCAGTTCCCGCGTACTGGGGATATCGGCGGCGACCACCGGCAGTCCACGCGCCATGGCCTCGATCAACGGAAACCCGAAAGACTCGCAGGTCGAGGGAAAGACGAACAAGTCCAGCCCGTCGTAGATGCGCGCGATTCCATCCATGTCGACCTCGCCGTGATTGATGACTTGCCCGGCGATGCCCGCCGCCTCGAGGCTGGCGCGAACGCCGGGATACCCGAGTGTGCTTTCATCCAGGCTCATCACGAGGTTTACGCTGTGCCGTTGCGCCAGCGCGGCAATCGCCCGAAACACGGTATCGAAGTTCTTCTGAACGCCGATTTTCGTTACACACCCGATTCGCCATATCTGCCGGCTGGGATACCGTCTGCCCGTTCCCATCGTCACCAAACCGGAACCATGCGGAATAACGGTAATTCGGGCACGGTCGACGCCGGTTTGCCGCACGATCTCCTCAGCCAGGCAATGCGTCTGCACCGTGACATGGCTGGCACGCTCAATCGAACGGCGCACCCAATGCCCCTTGGCCCGCCAAAGCGCGTATTTCAGTGGATTGGCGGACTGCGCGCGCACCAATCGATCGAATTCCCTCGAGAAATGGCCCGCATGCTGCACCAGCAGCAGCGAAGGGCAGCACAGTTTACGGGCCGGCAGATAATTGGTCTGGGAAAAAAGCAGATCGACGCGGTGCTGCTTGAGCAGCGCCGGCAGGGTCACCTCGTACCAGTAAAGCACATGGGGCGCGGACTGCCCGGGGTGGTCACTGCTGAGAACCTGGATGGCGGGGTGCTGTTCGATGGAGGCCGCCAGGACCGGGTTTGTCGCAATCAGCCATTGGTGTTCCGGGCGGATGCTGATGAACTGTTCGAGCAGCTTGTGGAACACCACACGCGAACCGCCTTCGCGGATCGAGATCGCGTTGATCAGAATCCTCACTTAAGCGCTCTTCTCGCTCTTTGCAGCCAGCCCAGGTAATCCCAGTCGCCGCGCACAATGGCCTTGAAGTCGTCCAGCGTGTAGTCCCTGTGGACATCGATTCTGGGGATGGCATAGGGGTCGACGCCGATTTTCACAGTACCGTGAATACCGGTCGCGGCCGTGCGGTAACCGGTGGCGCGAACGGCCGCCTTCAGTGCTTCGTTGTAACGGCCCCAGGTGTAGGCAAAGTGCACGCAAGGAACCCCCAAGCGGCTCTCGATTGCCCGCTTGGAGGCCGCCAGTTCATGCGCGATGTCTGATTTGTTCCTGGCCGTCAGGTCGAAATGCCCTTCGCCGTGCGAACCTGCCAGCCAGCCTGCGGCCTGCAGCGCCTCCACATCGGACCAGGACAGGAAGGCCTCGCCAGGATAATGTCCTTCATCGGCATTCGATGGTTCTCGGGCGCCCTCGCCGATCCAGCCCGTGTTGAGATACACCGTAGCCGCCGCACCGTGCTCTCGCAGTACGGGCAACGCTTCGGTCCGCAACGAGGCGTAGCCGTCATCGAAGGTAATGGCGACCGTGGGCCGATTACCAAGGGGCGCTGTCAACACCTCGTCGAAGCGCTGCAGCCTTGTCGCCTGACTCAGCCAGCGGATCTGCTCGGCGAAGCGGGCCCGCGCAATCGCCCAGGGGGTATGCCCGACCGAATGGTAAAGCA
>JAVVFH010000397.1:0-1834 GCA_032250585.1 Lysobacterales bacterium | reverse complement strand
CGCCAGATCGTTCAGGGCCTGGCCGGCGATCGCTTCGATGGCGTCGACCGCCCGTTGGCGCAGACCCTTCAGGAACTCCTCCTTTTCTTCCCTGGCCTGCTGCTTCCAGTTCTCGCGGAGTTCATTTACCTCCGCGCGCGCCAATTCGAGCATCCGCTCTTTCTCCTTGCCGGCTTCCTCTTTGGCTTTTTTCAGCAGCTCTTCGCGCCGCTCCTCCAGTTCTTCGGCCTTCTGCTCGTAATGCTGCGCCTTCTGATCGGCCTGCGCCTCACGTTGACCGGCTT
The DNA here is from genome assembly GCA_032250585.1 of Lysobacterales bacterium. Classification (GTDB taxonomy): domain Bacteria; phylum Pseudomonadota; class Gammaproteobacteria; order Xanthomonadales; family SZUA-36; genus JAVVFH01. The sequence continues at coordinate 1,550 of JAVVFH010000397.1, read as the reverse complement.
CGTTGAGCCGGTCGCTGATGCGCTGCTCGCGCCGCTGCATCATCTCGATGACGGGTTGATACAGAAAGTGCTTCAGCAGCCAGACCAGGATCAGGAAATTGACGATCTGGGCGGAAACGGTGATCCAGTCGATCTGCATCGATCAGCCTCCGGCCGCCGCCGTCACGTAGTCCCAGAAGGGATTGGCGAAAATCAGGATCATGGCGACCACGAAACAGTAGATAGCGGTCGACTCGATCATCGCCAGGCCCACGAACAGCGTGCGCGTGATGGTGCCGGATTCATCCGGCTGCCGGGCGATCGCGCTCAGGGCGCGGGCCACCGCGCGGGCTTCACCCAGCGCGGGGCCTATGGATCCTATGGCGATGGTCAGGCCCGCGGTGATGACCGAGACCATGCCGATGATTGAGATGTTTTCCATGCGCTTCTCCTTGTTAATCCGGGGGCGATTGCGACGACGAATCCGATGAATCATTGTCGCGCTGGCCGCGCTGGTGGGCCGAAGTCGCCGAAGCGATGTAGACCATCGCCAGAACGGCAAAAATGTAAGCCTGGATCATGCCGGTCAGCAGGCCCAGCAACTGCATCACCACGGGAAAGAAATACGGCGTCAGGCTAAGCAGGATGGCGACGATGACGGTGCCGCTCATGATGTTGCCATAGAGGCGCACCGCCAGCGCGATAGTGCGCGAAATCTCGCCGATGACATTGAACGGCAGCATCAGCCAGGTGGGCTGCACGTAGTGGCGCAGATAGGTCAGCGGTCCTTCGTAGACGATGCCGTACAGGGGCACGGCCACGAAGGCACAGATGGCCAGGGCGGTGGTCGTCGACAACGAGCCCGTCGGCGCCATGTAGCCCGGCACCACGTTCAACAGATTGGCCGTTGCGATAAACAGGAACAACGTGCCCACGAAAGACAGGTAACGACCGGGTTCCTGGTGGCTGACCTGGCGGATCTGGTCGCGCATGCCGGTGACCAGCACTTCCAACAGATTCTGCCAGCGCGACAGGTCGGTGCCGGTAGACAGGCGGCGCGTCACCAGCCAGGACCCCAGGGTCAGCAAGGCCATGACCACCCAGCTGAATACGATCGTGGCATTGAGCGAAAAAGCCCCCCATTGCCAGAATACGATGCCGTCCGGTGAAATGGTCATGTCTGCGCCTCCTCTTGCCCGCTGTCGGCCTGCACCCGGCGCAGTGCGAACAGGCGCGCGCCGGTGAAGCCGAGCGCGGCGAGCAACAGCTGCGCCCAGCCGCCGAAGCGGGCGATGAAATAGAAGCCGAGCAGCGCCAGGGCGAGGCGCGCCAGCAGGCTGCCCAGCATCAGCACCGCCGGGCGGCGGCTGTCGCGCAAACGCCGGACCGTCGCCCACAGGCCCGAAAAGTACAGTAGGCCCAGCGCGGCGCCGGCCAGCGGTGCGAACATCAGTTTCAGCATCTCATTCATGAGTCTGTATCCAGCTTGGGGGCGGGGATGTCGCCGACTTTGACCAGGGTCCAGCGCGTCAGCGGCGGTCCGAAAACTTCGAAGACCACCGTCGACCCCA
>JAVVFH010000396.1:0-1913 GCA_032250585.1 Lysobacterales bacterium | reverse complement strand
GATGAATTTCCGATTCTTCTGAGATTCAACTAGTTATTGAAGAACCTGCCTTAAGGTACGAGAGCGAAAATTGAATAGAATTGACGATGACTTCTGTCTTCCCTGGGATCGCGTCCTCGATCAAAAGGTTCTATCGAAGTTTAAAAGCTGTCTTCCAGAGGAGAAGCCAATCGCAAAGTTCGCTAAGACTGTGAAGTCCTGGCGCACAAAGCACGGCCGGAAATTTCGCTGGAGGACGTCAGGTATACTTATATATGAAGCAATCATCACCGAATTTCTGCTTCAGAGGACAAGGGCCGGGACAATCGAGGCTTATACTCCGAGATTTCTTGCCGAGTATCCATGCTGGAATGCCCTTGCTTTCGAGTCGATTGAGAATCTAGAAGAGTTTCTTTCGAGAACTTTTGGTCCGCGGCGGAGAGGCGAGCAGCGAGCTTACCCCTCTACGGTAAGGCGCACCGCGAGCACGCCGTGCACGAGGTCGCCGCCGACAAATGCTTCGAGGTCCGCGGCATCCAGTTCACGGGTGATCTGGTGACCAAGCACGCTTACCGGTTGGCAGATGGCCGCACGATCGAGGTGAAAACGGAGGGTAGGACTTCAAAGCCCCTAGCAGCCTGTCGGACTGAGCCTCTGGCTCAAGTCGTTATTGAACTGGATAGTATCGAAAAGCATGCTAATCGGACCAAAAATATCGAGGTTGAGCGGGGGCATTCCCCACTCAGGCAGGTTGCAGGGCAAACATCCGCTTGATGTTCCAGCTCAGGGTCACCAAACTCCATTCACCGCTGGCCTTGTCGAGGCCCCGCAACAAGAATTGCCGGAAATCCATCACCGATTTGATGATCCCGAACACCGGCTCCACGGTCTGCTTGCGCAGCGCGTACAAAGCCCGTCCTTCTTGGGTCTTCAAGCGGTGTGCCATACGCTCCAGGGGACTGGCGTCGGGGTCCAGCGGCGGCGGTGCCGCGCAACGCTCCCGCCACGGCCGATGATGCGCCTCGCGGCCCAGCGCGAACAGCGGCTCGATCTCTGCTGTGCACGCCAGTTCGATGTTGTCTTCGCTGCAGTAACCACTGTCGGCCAGCAAGTGATCGATCCGACCCAGGGGCGCCGGCAGCTCCGTCAGTCGCTCGAGCATCGACCCAACCTGGCCGTAATCATTGCCCGCCTGAGTGACGGCTTGGCCCACCACCAGCATCGTCTCGGTATCGACCGCGGCCTGGGCGTTGTAGCACTGATCAAAGCCCTGCTGGGTCTTCATGATGCGCGAGTCGGGGTCCGTGAGATTCACCTGGTCCTTGTCGCGCGGACCCGCAACCGGTGGCGCCGGCGGCTTGCCGCCGGGCTTCTTGCCGGTGCGCCGCATTTTCTCCTCGCGCGCGGTGAGCTTCGCCTCATACTCAGCCTGTTCCTCGGCGAACCGTGCCGCGGCGCGGGCTTCGATCTCGGCCTTCGCCGCCGCAATCGCCGCCAGCCGCGTCTCCCGACGCTCCAGCTCCGCCGGGATCGACAGCTCATCGGGCAGGTCCGCCGCATCCGCCTGCTCGGCCAAGGCCAGCAGTTCGGCTACCTCCTGTCTCAGCTGCGCCTCGATCTTGTTCGCATGGCCCCAGGAGAGCGCACTGTGCCGGCTCGCATTGGCCGGCATCTTGGTCCCATCCAGCGCCACCGTGCCGAGCTTGAGCACGCCCATCTGACCGGCCAGCTGCAGCACCGCAACGAACAAGCCCTCGATCTCCGGCAGAAAACGCCGCCGAAACGTGGCCAGCGTGTCGTGATCCGGATGCTGATTGGCGGCAATGTACCGGAACGCCACCGAGTCATAAGTCGCCCGCTCGATTTTGCGGCTGGAAAACACGCCGGTCGCATAGCCGTAGATCAAAAGCCCGAGCAGCATCGCCGGGTGATAC
>JAVVFH010000395.1:0-1963 GCA_032250585.1 Lysobacterales bacterium | reverse complement strand
CCTCCAGGACGAAGGGGCTCGCACCCCGGGTGTAGAGGCGTTCCACGGCCGCGAGCAGGTCCGGGGTGGAGCGCCAGTTCTCCACCAGGGTGAAGCGGGCATCCACGGCGCGGGCCGCCCCCAGGTAGGCGAACAGGTCGGCACCGCTATCGGCCAGCAAGGCGATCCGTGGGCGGTGGAACTCGAGCAGTTCCTGTTTGCCGACGCCGTATTCACCGTGGTATTCCGAGCCGTCCGCCAGGCAGGCGCCGTAGGGGCCGATGGATGCGGCCACCAGCGGGCGTAGTCGCCCTTGCCGCTGATGGTCAACGGACCAGAAGGCCTCGCGGGCCTGCAGTGCGAGATCGACGCTGAGCCCGATCAGGTCGCGCGCGCGTTGGCCTTTGTGGCCGACACGCTCGAAACCCTCGATGCTGGCCTGGTAACTTGCCGTCGCAATGACGTCGGCGCCGGCCTGCAGGAAATCGTAATGGACTTTCTCGATCATTTCGGGTGCTTCGTAAAGCAGCCTGGCCGACCACAGTTCGTGGTTCAAGTCGGCGCCCCGTGTTTCGAGTTCGGTCGCCAGTCCGCCATCGAGCACGGCAAAGCCCTGGCGGTCCAGAAAAACCTGCAACGGATTGTTCATTTCGGCTCCCCTCGTCACCCTGCGTCCAGCGACTTGCATGATGGTTTCGCGATTTCGTTCCGGACTTCAGCATACCGTGACCGGGGTAGCTGCGACCAGCTCGACCCCAACAAGGAAAAATACGGGAAATTCATGAAAGCCCGGGGTGAAGAACGCGAGCAGGCGAACCGCGAACTCACCAAAAACTACCCGCCATGCGAAACATCGTCGGCGAGTATCTGGTCTTCGTCCATCATTCCGGGGACAATCGCAGACAGGTCGCAGAACATCGAGGGATTCCGATGCGTATTTCACTGATCATCAGGACGGCCCTGGCTCTGACTTTCTGCGGGCCCCTGATGGCGGAGAATGCCGACCTGGCCGCCGGTGAGAAAGTGCTGCGGCCGGAACGACGGTTGCAGGAACTGGCGGCAGGGTTTTTCGAATGGCGGCGGGCTCAGCAGCCGGTCACCGGCGACCACATCCCGCGTATGGAGCGTCCGGTCGACTGGCTGCCGGATTGGTCGCCGGCGGCGCTGGCGAACTACCGGGCGCGCCAGCGCGAGTTTCTGGAGGCCGTGGAACGCCTCGATACGGCGGGCTGGAGCGTGCCCTTGCAGGTGGACGCACGATTGCTGAAGGCGGCCGTGCAGCGAGTCTACTGGGAACTCGAGGTACTGCAGGAGCCGCAGCGCAGCCCGCTTTTTTACCTGCAGCAGACGCTGGGTTCAGTGTTTGAGCTGTTGGTTCTTTCCTCTCCGATCGACGTGGCGCGGGCGCAGCAGATCGTAGCGCGTCTGAATCATATTCCGGTGACGCTCAAAGCCGCACGCAATAATCTCGATCGGCCCATTCGACCGTCCGCGCAGGCCGCGATCGAGCGGCTCGACGGCATCGATCTGCGCCTGCAGGAAATGCAGGCCGCGCTGCTGCCGCAGCTGCCCGGAGCGCTGCAGAAAGATCTAGACCGCTCGGTTCGCAAGGCCGTTGCGGCGCTGGAATCGTATCGCGATTGGCTCGAGTTGCGGCTGGACACTATGCAAACCGCCTTCGCCATCGGACCGCGGGCCTATCAGTGGTTTCTGGTCGAGGTGGCGCTGCTGCCCTACACGCCGGGCGAGTTGCTGGCACAGGGAGACCAGGCCTGGCAGCGTGCGGTCGCATGGGACGTCGTGGAGAAAAACCGCAATCGCGATGTGCCAGCGGCCACGTCGTTGCCATCCGCACGGCGGCAGATCCAGGTCGCCGCGCTGAACGAACATATCGCCGCGCTGCCGAGCCTGAAGGAGCACGGCCTGATCGAGCGGCCACAGCGGCTCGCGGTCGCGCTCGAGGCCATGTTGACGACGGCCGAAG
>JAVVFH010000394.1:0-1990 GCA_032250585.1 Lysobacterales bacterium | reverse complement strand
CGCAGCACCAGTTCTGCGATCGGCTCGGACATCGGCGGGCCGGGCACCGAAGCTACCTTCAGACGATATTTGAAGCCGCGTCGCGGGTCGAGGGCCCCGACCCCCAGCAGCGTGCTTTCGGTCTGCCCGGGAACCACGAAGCGCGCCGGCAACTCCGGTTCGGTCAACACGTTGCTGGCGTCCTGCAGCGATAGCTCGACTTGCACCGGCCCCCAGAAATCGTTGAACAGTGAGTACACGGGGTTCTGCCTGCTGCCGATCTGGCGCAGCCGGATGCGCGGTTCCGGCTCGCGTTCCATGTAAACGGTTTCGAACTCGATGTCTTCTGCCGGCGCCCGGTCGGTGAAGTGCCAGATGCCGTTTTCGTCCTGGTACTTGTAGATATTCGCGGCCGCCAGGCTGCAGGGCAGTGCCGACAGCAACAGCGACAGGCAGGTTTTCAACGCGGCTTTGAGCAACGAATCTCTGCTAGGCATGACATCCGGTCAACGTTAGCACTCGATCACGTTGACCGCCAGACCGCCGCGCGAGGTCTCCTTGTAGTGGCTTTTCATGTCGGCGCCTGTGTCGCGCATCGTTTTGATGACCTTGTCCAGTGACACCCGGTGCTTGCCGTCGCCGCGAAAAGCCATGCGCTGAGCGTTGATGGCTTTGACGGCGCCCATCGCGTTGCGCTCGATGCAGGGGATTTGCACCAGGCCGCCCACCGGATCGCAGGTCAGCCCGAGGTTGTGCTCCATGCCGATTTCCGCAGCGTTTTCGACCTGGAACATCCGGCCCCCCATCGCGGCGGTCAGCCCGCCCGCGGCCATCGAGCAGGCGACGCCGACCTCGCCCTGGCAGCCCACCTCCGCGCCGGAAATCGAGGCGTTCTGCAGGTAGAGGATGCCGATGGCACCCGCGGTCAGCAGGAACTCGATCAGCCCGTCCTCGTTGGCGCCTGGTACGAACTCGAGATAGTAGCGCAAGACGGCGGGGATGATGCCGGCCGCGCCGTTGGTGGGTGCGGTCACGACGCGTCCGCCGGCTGCGTTCTCCTCGTTGACGGCCAGCGCGTAGAGGTTGATCCAGTCCAGGGTGGACAGCTGATCTGCAGAGACGGGCTGCGAGGAGAGTTCGCGGTACAGAATCGGCGCCCGTCGCTGCACGCGCAGGCCACCGGGCAGCACGCCTTCCTGGCGGAAGCCACGCTCCATGCAGTCGTGCATGGCCTGTTGGATGGTCAGCAGGCCGGCGCGCACCGCCTCGGCGCTGCGCCAGTGCGTTTCGTTGGCGAGCATGATCTCGGCAATGCGCAGGTCATGAACTCGGCACAGCGTCAGCAATTCGTCCGCGCTGCGGTAAGGGTAGGGCAGCCGCGTGCTGTCCTCCACGATGCGGTCGTTGGCCGCTTCGTCCTGATTGACGACGAAGCCTCCGCCCACCGAGTAGTACTCGCGATTTGCCAGCGCCTCGCCGGCGGCGTCGATTGCCTCGAAACGCATGCCGTTGGGGTGGTAGCGGAGCTGTTCGCGCTTGCGAAAAATCAGGTCTTTCTTTTCGTTGAATGCGACGCTTTGCAGACCCAGCAGTCGAATCTCGCGCCGCTCGCGGATGCGCTCCAGCAGCGCGTCGATAACATCGGGGTCGACCTGGTCGGGCAATTCGCCTTCCAGCCCCAGCATAACGGCCTTGTCGGTGCCGTGACCGCGGCCGGTGTGGGCCAGCGAGCCGAACAGCGTGACGCGCAAACGCTGTACCGCTTCGAGCAGACCATCGGTCTGGAGCCGCCGCGCGAAGGTGCAGGCCGCCTTCATCGGACCGACGGTGTGGGAACTGGAGGGTCCAATACCGATTTTGAACAGGTCGAAAACGCTGACAGCCATGGGTGTAGGTCCGGGGAGTGATTAAATACCCTCGGGCATAAATATACACGCGTTCTGCGCGAGCTGTGCGGTCATTGGCCAAGGCGGCGTCGCGCCGGCGTGGCAGGCCCCACGTCAAGCGGCGC
>JAVVFH010000393.1:0-2030 GCA_032250585.1 Lysobacterales bacterium | reverse complement strand
GTCGAGTTCACGACACAGCCCCGCGCCGATATGGACGATGTGGTCCGGGCGGGGCATGAGTTGAAGTTGAGTTTGGAGCCAGTTCATTGGGTGCGGTTTGGGGTTTGGTGGGGTGGTTCGTTATTTTTATTGTTGGTTGTTATTGTGGCAGATTGATGATCGGATGCGATTTAGGGTGTTGATTCGGCGTTGTTCCTGTAGGAGCGGCGCCCTCGCCGCGATGACAGTTCGACGCCCCAAACCATCGGCCCGGGGACGGGCCTCCTACAGGTGTAGGAGCGGCGCCCTCGCCGCGATTGGCGAATCGAAGGATCATTTCCCCAGGAAAGGCCGCAGCAGCAGGCGGATGGGGGCGGTGATTCTCCAAGAGGCCGAGCGGTGGACGTCGGCGAGCATGTTGGTGGCCTGGCGGGCCTTGCGCTCGAGTTCTTTTTCCTGTTTCTCCGTTTTCTTGAGCTTGCGGGTCAAGTCCTGGTTTTGCAGGAAGTAGTTCTCCAACTCCTCCTGCACCTGGTGCAGTTGGGTCAGCAGCAGGTCGTTTTCTTCCTGCAAATCGTCCTGGCGGGCGACCTTGCTCTTCAAGCTCTCGGCCTGCTCCTGCCAGTTCGCGCGATCCTGCTGGAGACGGGAGATCTCGGCCTGTAGCGCTTCCAGCCGACTGGTGTCGTTCTTCAGCCGCTCGATTTCCTTCTGCAGGCTGTCGATTCGCCCCTTTCGCTTATTCAGCTCATCCTTGCTCGTCGCTGCTTCCTGCTCCAGTACATTGATCTTGCTTTCGTTTTCCCGACTCTTCAGGAAGATGGATTCCAACTCCTCCTGCACCTGGTGCAGTTGGGTCAGCAGCAGGTCGTTTTCTTCCTGCAACTCGTCCTGGCGGGTGGTGTCGTTCTTGAGCGTTTCGAGCTCACCTTCGAGCGCCTTGATCTTCTTCTCATGCTCGCGATTCTTGAGGAACTCCGACTCCAGTTCCTGCTGGACCCTGTTCAGTTGCCCGCCCAGTCGCTCATTTTCCTGCTCCAGCGACGTGCGGACGGCCCCATCCTTGCCGGCCTGCGTTTCCAGCGCCTGTTCCAGTTCGCGCACGCGTGATTGCCGCGCCTTGAGCTGGGTCTGCACTTGGTGCAACTGACTGAGCAGGAGTTCGTTCTCCTCCTTCAGGCCGTTGACCTTCCGAAGCGGTTCCTCGGACTTCTCGCGGTAGGCCTGGAATGTGGAGGACAGATCGATGGCAGCGACTCCAGTGGGCGCAGCCAGCGGTAACGCACCGGCCTCAAGCTCTGCGGCGGCGCGGCGCGCGCGGATGTCCTGGTGGCACGCCCGATCGGCGATCAGCAGGTGCACGGGGTCGAAGGCGGGCTCGGCTTCCGCTTCCTGGTTCTGTTTGCCGGCAGGCGCCTGCAAGGAGAGGTTCAGGCGTTGATTGAGATCCGAGACCAGCGCGACCGGGTTGGCCAGCGCCGCGTCCCGCTCCAGCAGCAGAATGCGGCGGCGTGCCTGGCGGTAGACCTCGAGCAACGGCTCCACCTGCTGCAACCAGCCAACCAGCGCCTGCTCCGGATCCTGGCCTTCAGCCACCGACCGGGCAATGCACGGCGCGGGTGCCTGGTAGATCAGCAGACCGGTGGTATCGGGTTGATCGGCCAGCATCCGACCGGCACACCTCAGCGCGTCAGGCTTGCGGTAGACGCGAAGCGCGGGCTTTGCCGCAGAGCCGTTGCCGTTTTTCCTGCGCCCCGTCCTGAATCCCGCAGCATTGAACAGCGCGACCAGCGGTTCGATGTCCAGCCCTGGCGTGCCGGCCAGGACAAGCACGCTAGCGTTCGAGTCTTGCGAAGTTTGCATCGAATTTCGGTTCGACAAAACCGTCCCTTTTGCAACCGTCCCTTTCATGCCGTATCCCCGTTTTATGTCCCTTTTACTGCCGTTCAGGCACGCTACCGCCCTTGGGTGTACCCCACCGCGTTCGAGCGTGCCGATTGCACAACGTCGAAGCCCCGGTCAGAGGCATCAACGCCAACCGTCGGAGTTTA
>JAVVFH010000392.1:0-2075 GCA_032250585.1 Lysobacterales bacterium | reverse complement strand
ACTCACTGGCGGAACTGGTGGCTTCGGGGAACTACCTGCCGGCGCTGGAGCCGCTGTTCCGGCGCGTGTTGGAGTTGCCGGCCCCGGATGAGAATCGCAACTACCACGCGCGCTTGAAAAACCGGGCCACCGTCAAAGCCCTGATCATCGACCTGCTGGACCGGCATCAGCTCGACGCGCTGGTGTATCCCTTCAAGTCTCTCGCCGCGCCGCCGTTGGGCACGCCGGATCGGGGGCCGCGGGACAATCCGGTCAGTTCCGTAACCGGCCTTCCAGCGATCGTGGTACCGGCCGGTGTGAACAGTGATGGGCTGCCCATATCGATTGAATTTCTCGGCAGGCCGTTCAGCGAAGCCAGGCTGATCGCCATTGCCCATGCCTACGAGCTGCAGAGCCGCGCGCGGGTCGCGCCCGAGTCCACGCCCGCGTTGCCGGGAGAGCGATTCGAGTATTGAGCGGGTTAGCCCCGGTCCAGTTCGGCCCAGCGCGCGAACGCGGTTTCAAGCTGCTGTTCGACTTGCGCGAGTTCCCGGGTGACACGCTGAATGTCTGCGTAATCGGATTTGAAGAGTTCCGGGTTGGACAGGACGCCGGCCAGTTGCGTTTGCTGCTGCTCCAGGCTTTCGATCCGGGCGGGCAGGCCGCCAAGTTCCTGGCGGTCCCGGTATGAGAGTTTGCTACCTTTGACCGCGCTTTTCGCAGCCCGGACCGCCGGTCTGCCTTCCGAGCGCGCGGTGGGCGACGAGGGCGAAAGCGTGTCCTCGCAGAGGCGGCCGCCGCGGGCTTCCCAGTCGCTGTAGCCACCGACGTGCTCGCTGATCCCGCCTTCGCCGTCCAGCACCATCAGGTTGGTGACCACGTTGTCCATGAAATCGCGGTCGTGGCTGACCAGCAAAACCGTGCCGTCGAAATTCAGCAGGATTTCCTCCAACAGCTCGAGGGTTTCGATGTCCAGGTCATTCGTCGGTTCGTCCAGCACCAGCAGGTTGGCCGGTTTGCTGAACAGCTGCGCCAGCACCGCGCGGTTCTGCTCGCCGCCGGACAGCGATTTGACCTGCATGCGAACCCGCTGCGGGCTGAACAGGAAATCACCGAGGTAGGAAATGGCATGGCGGCGCTTGCCGTTGATCTCGATGAACTCCTGGCCGCCGCAGACGTTGTCGGCGAGGCTCTTCTCCGGGTCCAGGTGGCCCCGCAGCTGATCGGAGTAGGCAATATCCAGCCGCGTGCCGAGCGTAACCTGGCCGGCGCTGGGTTCCAGTTCGCCCAGCAGAATCTTTACCAGCGTCGATTTACCCGCGCCGTTGGCGCCGACAATGCCGATGCGGTCACCGCGCCGGATGACGGTCGAAAAGTCGTCGATGACGCGCTTGTCGCCGAAGCGATGGCTGACATGATCGAGTTCCGCGACGATTTTCCCTGAGCGGCTCGACTCTTCAATGGCGAAACTCGCCACGCCGCTGCGTTCCCGTCGCGCGCGGCGTTCTTCGCGCATGGTCTTCAGCGCGCGCACCCGTCCTTCGTTGCGGGTTCGCCGCGCCTTGATACCCTGGCGTATCCATACTTCTTCCTGGGCCAGTTTCTTGTCGAACAGGTCGGCGGCGCGTTCCTCGGCCTGCAGTTGCTGCGCGCTGTGGCGCAAGAAGCCCTGGTAATCGCCGGCCCACTGCGTCAAACGGCCGCGATCCAGTTCCGCGATGCCGTTGACCACGTTTTGCAGGAAGCGGCGGTCATGGGTAATCAGGATCAGTGCGCCAGGGTAGTTACGCAGCTGGTCTTCGAGCCAGCGGATGGCGGGAATGTCAAGGTGATTGGTGGGCTCGTCGAGCAACAGGACGTCCGGTTGGCTGACCAACGCCTGTGCCAGGGCGACGCGTCGTCGCCAGCCGCCGGAGAGTTCGGTCATCTTCGCGTCGCCCGGCAGCTGCAGCTGGGTAAGCGTGGTCTCCACCCGTAGCTGCAGCGTCCAGCCGTCGACTGCTTCCAACTGCTCCTGGACGCGCGCCAGGGCATCCAGGTCGGTCAACTCACCCGCCTGCAGCAGGTGGTGGTATTCTGCGAGCAGGCGCCCGGTT
>JAVVFH010000391.1:0-2119 GCA_032250585.1 Lysobacterales bacterium | reverse complement strand
GCTGGTGCGCCTGGGAAATTGGCCGCTAAGTGCAGGAAACACCGGGGTTTTCTGCCTGCTGGCGCTACGACCCACGTCCAGCGCACCTGTTCACATGAACGGGCGGATCTACGACCCCACCTGGGCAGGTTCCTGCAAGCCGATCCGTTCGTGGAGGACAGCACCACGCTCAACCGCTACACATATGTGCACAACAATCCGTTGAGTCTGACCGATCCGAGTGGGTTTTTCAGTTTCGGGAAGCTGTTCAAGCTGGCGGCGGTGGTGGCGATCTCGGTGTATACAGGCGGCTTGGCGGCCGGCCAATTCGCGTTCTTCGGCTCCACTTTGGCTGGCGGTCAAGCCTTCGCGGCTGCGGTCGTCGGCGGCGCACTCGCCGGCGGGATCGCGACCGGCAGTGTGGAAGGGGCGCTATGGGGCGCGTTCTCAGGAGCTGTGTTCTTTGGCATCGGACAGGGCTTCGACCAACTGGCTGGCGCGAAGGGGACCGGCGTGTTCGGGACCGGCCTACGCAAGAGTCAATTTGCCCTGCAAAGCGTTAGCCACGGCCTGGCCGGTGGTACGATTGCCGAAATGCAAGGTGGCAAGTTCGGACACGGATTTCTGTCGGCCGGGATCAGCAAGGCGGCCACGCCGGGAGTTGCGGCGAATGTCGAGGGTACATTCCAGCAGGGATTTGTGCTCGCGATTGTCGGTGGTACGACGTCCGAGATCAGTGGCGGGAAATTCGCAAATGGGGCGGTGACTGCGGCGATGAGCTTCAGCTTCGGGCAGTTGGCGCAACGCGGGTCAAATGGTAGTGGGCGATCAGACTTGCTGTCGTTGTCCGATGAGGAACTGGACGCGCTCATCGAATCCAGGACGGACTTTGGTTTTGATCCGGCAACGGCGATAGCCTTTCAGCCACCGAGTTTGCCGCAGGGTTTTGTTAATTTTGCAGCGGGGCTTGGCGATGGGCTGCTGTTTGGATTCGGAGACGAGCTACGCGGGGCGCTGAATATTGATGGTGGTGTTAATCGTGACTCTAGTGCTTATTTCGCTGGTGAAGTTACTAGCTATACTGCTGGCGGTGCGCGAATAGCTTATGCCGGTGCGGCCAAGGTAGGTGCCCGCTTGGCGCCCTCAGGCGCTGCTGCCAGCGCATTTCGAAATCGGTTGAAAGTTATTTTTCGATTCGGTCTGTTCCGAAACGTCCGGACCGGAACTTATGTGGCTCCTTCAGATGCTCTTCTTCGGGCACAAGCCGGACGAACCGACAGGTATCTCAACGCCTACGGTGCAGGTATTGTTGGCGGCGGCGCATTTGGGGACTAGTGCAATGAAGACGTTCCCTGATTTCAATGAGGATGGTGTTGTAGTAGCGTTTGAAGTTTCGAAATTCTTACTGTCTTTGAGAAAGATAGCAAAAACTCTGCGAGATGTTCCAGGTGTCGATAACGTAGAGCGGCGCCGGTTTTTTGAATTTTCTGATGAACTCGTCCGTTTTAGATTCTATGGTCAACCATACGTGGTTGTAGAACCGTTCGGCGACAACAGTCGTTTTTTTGTTGTTAGTAAAGTCGAGGGTGCGAAGAGTATTGATATTGCTCCAATCGAGCAAGCATTCAAAACAGCCTCGCGGTTTTTCTAGCACCTTAGACCTATCATTATTGAAAACGCCCGGCCTTGCCGGGCGTTCTTGTCTGGGACTTTCCTGTTCACGGTTCTTCCACCGTCAACACCAGGCAGCCGCGCATAACGCGCACGCGCACCGGGGCCTGGATGTCGAACCCGGCGGCGGCCAGCCAGTCGCCGCGCATCTGCAACCAGGGCACGCGCCGCGAGCGCCGCTGCTCGGGCACATCGGCCGGATACTCGTGACTGGGTGCCGACCGTCAGCCGGCGTTCGGTGGGGGTTTTTGCCGGGCGCCGATTGCCCGTAGAATGGTCGTTAGCCATGACTCAACTCCGTGTAAGTTGGGTTGTGGTTAGCCTGGCTGGGGAGGGCCAACTCCCCGGTCAGGCGCTTATCTATAACTGGCTGCTCTTGATGTCCTGGGCCGCACTCATCGCTTCATCCAATATCCTGGAAAAGAAATCCGAATAGTCGCACTTCGTCAAGCCTCCATCGCCTTAATCG
>JAVVFH010000390.1:0-2122 GCA_032250585.1 Lysobacterales bacterium | reverse complement strand
GCCTCCAGTTCAGGGGCCAGTTTTTCCGCATTCGGAACCTCCTTCTTCAGGGTCTGGATCTTCTGTGCAGCCCTGGCCAGCGTATTGACAAGCAGAGCCGGCTTGTTGCGGCGCAGGTCTCCCACCACCGCTTCCGCCGCCGAGAGATCGTTCTTGAGCAGGTAATAGGCAATTTCGCCGTGCAGGCTTTGTGCGATCAGGTTCGGCTCGGCGGCCCAGAAATCATAGGTTTCAGTGTTGTCGCCTTCGGCAAGCTGTACGCCTTCGCCGATGTAGCCCAGACCCTGCAACGACTTCATGGCTTCGCGCTGGGATTCGCTGTCCACGGTCGACGAGCGGGTATCTTGCCAGTCCAGCACATAGTTTTCGACAAACGTGGGCGGGCGTGCCTCAACGAATGCGGGGTCGAGTACTTCAAGCGCAATTTCGCCGGGTAGCGTATCGGCGATCGAAACGCCCAGCAGCATGGCCAGCGTGGGCATGATTTCCATGATGGTCAATCCATCGACGCGGCCCGGCAGGATGTCGGGACCATGCGCCATGAATACGCCGTTGGGGCGATGATTGCCGGTGAGCATGCGGTTTTCCGGCCCTGTCGCGAACCGCCCGGTTGCCGAGCCGAAACCGTGATCCGAGATGATCACGATGTTGGCCCTGTCGGCGAACCGGTCAAGAATTGCACCGACGATCCTGTCTGCATAGCGGTATGCATCGCTAACGGTTTCGCCGAGCAGTGCCTTCATTTCGGGGGAAGGTGGTTCGTCCCAGTCGGTCGGGTCGTGGTAGAACCACAACGAGTGGCTGACAATGTCGATGATCCGGAAATACGAGATGAAAAGATCGCCGGGCTGGTCGAGCAGATCCATCGTGACGCGGCGCAGAAACTCGTCGGCGACGATGCGCTGGTCGACGCGATCCTTGATCAGGACAGCCGCTTTGCCGCGGGGGCTGGATGGTTCGTCGGCCTGATCCGGTGAATATTGCCAGCCGAGGAAATCGGAAATCAGCGCCGCACTTTCGGACATGGCCTCGCGTCGGTGACCTTCCACCGATTCGGCAAGGGATCGCGGCCAGACCGATTCGTCCAGGCCCTGAAAAGCGCGATCGGTTACGACCCGACCCTGGATCGGTTCGGCCGGGTGGGAGACGAAGTAACCGATTACGGTGGCCGTTTTGCCGGCTGCAGCAGTCAGGTTCCAAAGCGCCGGTTCACGCCTGAGTGTCGAATCGACCGGACGTTTCGCACCCTCCACATACGGATAGACGAAATCCAGGATGCCGTGCTGGCGGCCGAAATGTCCGGTCGCAAATGTCGTCCAGACTACCGGCGAGACCTGCGGTCCGGGGTTGAGCAGGTGGCCGTACGCTCCTTCTTCGACCATGCGCGCGATATGTGGCATTTCGCCGTCCGCGATCAGCTCCTCGATTACGCCCCAGTCGGCGCCGTCCAGCCCGAGAACGATCAGCGGCGCCGGTTCCGTACGGTCGCTTTCGGCCCGGGTGTGATCCGGGTCCGGCGAATCGCTGCAGCTCGTCGTAATGGAGGCCAGCGCGATCACCAGCATGATTTCGCGAATCGATTTCATTGGCTTGCACAGCGGAGCGTGCTTACGGCAGACGCCAAGTATACTACCTTGCCCCGGGCCGACTACTCGAGGGGCCGGGCCATTAAAAAATTCGGAGGATTCCTCATGTCGAGATGTTCGCGCTCGACAGCAATTGTCATGATCTTGCTTGCAGCAGCTTGTGAGCCCGCCCCTGAACCATCGCACCCGGCTCCGGGCGAGGCCGACATGCCGGCCGGACCGGACGAATCGAACGTTGCACGTATCGAGTACCCCGTCACCCGCAGCGGAGACGTCGTCGACACCTGGCACGGCGTCGAAGTGCCCGACCCCTACCGCTGGCTGGAGACCGACGTGCGCGAGTCCGACGAGGTGGCCGCGTGGGTCGAGGCGCAGAACGAGGTGACCGAGACGTATCTCGAGACCCTGGAGTCGCGCGAATACTTCTCCGAAAGGCTGGCCGAGCTGTGGAACTACGAGCGTTTCGGTCTGCCGGTCAAGCGCGGTGAGAAGTACTTTTTCACGCGCAACGACGGGCTGCAGAACCAGGCGGTGCT
>JAVVFH010000038.1:0-19340 GCA_032250585.1 Lysobacterales bacterium | reverse complement strand
CACTGCCCTGGAATTAGATCCCAAGCGGCCGATTCTGCTGGTGATGGGCGGCAGCCTGGGAGCGCGTTCCATCAACCATGCATTGTTCCACAGCCTGCCCGAACTGCTGCCGCGAGCAGATATTCTGATCAGTTCCACAGCCAGCCCGGAGCCGGTGATTCAAAAAAGCACCGTTCAGGCTGCCTTGCGAAAACGCAGGCATCGACCGATGTTTCTGGTCGACATCGCATTGCCTCGCGACATCGCGCCGGACGTATCCAGCGTCAAAGACGTATACCTCTATACGATCGATGACCTGCAGCAGGTCATCGATGAAAACATGCAGCAACGCAATGCAGCCGCCAAGGCCGCGCAGCCGGACGTGGAGGAAGCCGTGGACGCCTTCATGCGGTGGCTTTATGGAATCCGCGCGGCACGGTCCCTGCGCCGGATTCGCGAACAGTCACACACCTTCGAAAAGGAAGTCACGGAAAAAGCGCTACGCAGGCTCGACGCCGGCCAGGAGCCGGCGCGTGTACTGCAGCAAATGGCCAGCACGCTAACGAATAAGATACTGCACGCGCCCAGCAAGCGCCTGCGCGAAGCGGCCGAAAGTCAGGAGTACGAGATCCTGACCGCCGCCGACCGTATTTTTCAGTCGGACGCGCAGGATGAAAAGAAATGAAGGAATCAATCTGCAACCGACTCAGACAGCTAGCCGAGCGTTACGAAGAAATCGGCTTGCTGCTGGCGGAACGGGATGTGTTTACGAACCAGGACCGCTTTCGTGACCTTTCACGCGAATATTCCCGCCTCGAACCACTGGTCAACGCCTGGAAGCAATGGCAGGAGACCAGCACGTCGATTCAAGAGGCCAGCCGGATATTGACGGAATCCGATGCCGACTTGCAAGCCTTGGCGGAAGATGAAATCGAACGCGGCGAGGACCAACTCAAATCACTGGAACGCGAGATCCAGTTGCTCATGCTGCCGCAGGATCCCAAAGATGAGAAAAGCATTTTTCTTGAAGTCCGCGCGGGGACGGGCGGCGACGAAGCCGCGTTGTTTGCGGGCGACCTGTTCCGGATGTACCAGAAATATGCCGAGGAGCGCGGCTGGCTCATCGAGGTACTGAGCGTGAGTCCGGGCGAGCATGGCGGCTTCAAGGAGATCGTTGCGCTGATCGAGGGACGTGGCGTATTTTCACGGTTCAAATTCGAAGCGGGAACGCATCGTGTGCAACGCGTACCGGAAACCGAATCGCAAGGCCGGATCCACACATCCGCATGCACGGTTGCCATTCTGCCGGAAGCCGAGGAACTGGCCGACATCGAGTTGAATTCAGCTGATCTTCGAGTCGACACCTTCCGGGCGTCCGGCGCCGGCGGACAGCACGTCAACAAGACAGACTCCGCCATACGGATCACGCACCTTCCCAGCGGAATCGTCGTCGAGTGCCAGGACGAACGCTCTCAACACAAGAACCGCGCGCGGGCGATGTCTCTGCTGCAGGCACGCCTGATGGAGCAGCAACAATCGCAGCAACAAAGCGAAATTGCCCAGTCACGGCGCTTGCAGGTAGGCAGCGGTGATCGCTCGCAACGCATCCGCACCTACAATTTCCCGCAGGGGCGGGTTACCGACCACCGCATCAACCTGACTCTCTACAAGCTGGATGAAATCCTGACCGGAAACCTTGACGTCCTTGTCGATCCGTTGTCACAGGAACAACGGGCAGATCAACTCGCGGAACTTGGCGTCTGAGCGGCCCGGCGCCAAAAAAACCAGGCACAGGCCAGATTCAGCGGCAAAAAGGTGGCCAACACATCCAGGGTGTATTGCTGCGGAGGCAATAAAGGCATCAGCACCGCCACTACCGAAAAGAGCAGCAAAGCCGATGCCGCGAGCTTCCCATACACTTGCCGGAACGCAAAAACCAGCCAGAGCGGATTGAACACCAACAGGTTCAGATTGAAGCGCGCCACCGAATGATCCGTCCCGAACCAGAAAAAAATCAACGCAAGCCCCACAAGCCCCGAGAACCCCAACCAACTGCGTACCACAACAGACGCCGCCCCTATCGGCGTTAAGCGAAGCAACGCCCAGATCACGGCCAGCAACGTTGTCGAAAACCCCAGATACCTGGGCCAAGGCTGAGCTGGTTCTGCGGCTGGCGGTGAAAGCGACGATTCGAACAACATCACATCCTCGAGCACGAACGGCCGATTGCTTCGATCCGGGTCGCTCATATTCGCCGCCGCTGCAGCCAGTTCCGCGGGGATGAACATCTCGTCCCAGCGTGAAACCTGCCGATCGACCGGGGCACCCAGAACAATCTCCAACCCGAGATACAGCCAGAAATCATCCTGGGTCAGACGCCGGGTGTGATCACGGAAAGTCTGATGCGCCAAAAGCGGCTCCAACCGCGCAGACATCGCTCCCTGCAGGACCATGTCGAGCGCATCGCGGACACGAGTGGAGCAATTATTCAGATAATAATCGTAAAGATAATCCCGGCTTTCGGGCCTCACCTCTTCGAGCAGAAAATCAATCAGGTGGTATTTCCGCTCAGCAGGCAAGTTGAGGCGCTGGGCACGAATCGATCGATTCTCCGATACGTAGGCTGAAAACTCTTTCTGAACAGGGTGCGCGGCAGAAAAATAGAGCATTCGGCCCTGCAGGAAACGCAAAAAAAAACGTTCCTGTTCGAAATCGAAAAATCCGAAATTGAACGCGTGGTCCAGGCCCAGGCTTTCGTCCCGGACCCAGATGGCATTGTGACCGAAACGTTGCCAGTAAATTTCACCCGGGCCATAGGTGACCAACCAGACCTGGGATTCCGAAACTCCGATCGCTTCTTTCGCCACCGCAATGTCGGGCCCGGGAAGAGCGAGCAGCGCGAAAATCAGCACAAGCACAGGCCACCGCATCCCCGAAGGGTCGGCTTCAGTCAAGAACATTCATTTCCAATGCGATGATGCGTCGGTTATCCGCCTTCGTCACCCGAAACTCAAAGCGATCATCGAGCGTGACGACGTCATCAAATTCAGGAACGCGCCCGAACTCGGCAAGCAGCAAGCCCCCGACCGTGCCGTAATCAGCATCACTCAGGGAACTACCGAAAAA
Source organism: Lysobacterales bacterium (assembly GCA_032250585.1). Lineage (GTDB taxonomy): Bacteria > Pseudomonadota > Gammaproteobacteria > Xanthomonadales > SZUA-36 > JAVVFH01. The sequence goes on along the minus strand of JAVVFH010000038.1, from coordinate 16,235 downwards.
ATCATTCAGTACGTCGATCGGTGTCAGCGCCATGACTTGGTAACACTTGTCGCCGATGGGTTGAATCAGCGGCTCTTCCAGTTCGTCGTACTCATCGCCAATTTCGCCGACAATTTCTTCCAGCACGTCTTCGATCGTAATCAGCCCCGAGACGCCGCCATACTCATCCACGACGATTGCCATGTGATTCCGGCTCACGCGGAAATCCCGCAACAGCACGTTGAGCCTCTTGCTCTCCGGTATGACCACGGCGGGGCGGGTGGTGGCAGCCAGATCGAACCGTTCCGCACCCGACGCCAGGTGCGGCAGCAAGTCTTTGGCCAGCAAAATGCCTACGACTTCGTCTTTATCTTCGCCAATGACCGGGAACCGCGAATGACCCGAGTCCACAATTTGCGGCAAGAACTCGTCAAGCGCTGCCCCCTGCTGCACGACAACCATCTGGGAGCGGGGAATCATAGCGTCACGCACCTGGGTTTCCGAGACTTCGAGGGCACCCTCCATCATTGCGAGTGCATCACTATCGAGAATCCCCTGTGCGCAGGATTCGTGGAGAATTTCCAGCAGTTCATCACGGTTCCGGGGATAGCTGGAGAAAGCCTGGCCGATTTTTTCAACCCAGGTCTTTTTCCCGGAACCGTTACTCGATTGGTCTTCGCTCATTTTGTTGAATCTGGCAACGCCCATTGCGTCTCTCCGAATATAGGGGTCATGGGACGGCTAATCCAGTGTTTTTGTATCGAATTCTATTCAATGAGCGCCAGTCAGCCCCCTGAATCCTCTCTGCGATCTCCCGGTCACTCGCCAATATAAGGGTCCGCAATGCCCAGTTGATGCAACAGCGAAGCCTCCAGCGCTTCCATTTTCTCTGCCTCCCGGGTTTCCTGATGATCGTGGCCCAACAAGTGAAGGAGGCCATGAATCGTCAAATGCGCCCAGTGATTCTCGATCGGAATGGGGACGTCAGAAGCTTCCCGGGCGACCAGTGGCGCACAGATCACGATGTCGCCGAGCAGTGGGAGATCGACTTCGTCCGGTAGATCCGCGGGAAAAGACAATACGTTCGTCGGCTTATCCATGCCTCGATATCGAACGTTTAGCCGCCGACTTTCTTCGAAGTCCACCAAGCGAATGGTCAGCTCGGCAGACGCCCGCCCTAGCAAACCGGGCCCCAGCCATCTCAGGAATTCCTTTCTCGTCGGCAGGGGTTCGAAAGAGCTGGCTATCTGCAAATCGAGTTCAATCGCCATCGCCCGATCCGGCAGCCCGCTCGTAAGCCTCGACAATGTGCTGCACCATCGGGTGACGCACTACGTCGCCGGGTGAAAAATAGCTGACGCTGACGCCCTCGACGCGCGCCAGGATCTGCAGCGCGTGTTTCAGACCCGACATCTCCTTGCGCGGCAGGTCGATCTGCGTGATATCGCCCGTGACGACGGCTGTCGAACCGAAGCCGATGCGAGTCAGAAACATTTTCATCTGTTCGCGCGTAGTGTTCTGAGCCTCGTCCAAAATCACGAAGGCGTCGTTCAGCGTTCGCCCCCGCATGAAAGCAAGCGGCGCCACCTCGATCACGTTGCGTTCAATCAGTGCGGCCACGCGCTCGAAGCCGAGCATTTCGAAAAGCGCGTCGTACAGTGGACGCAAATACGGATCCACCTTTTGAGCGAGGTCTCCCGGCAGAAAACCGAGCTTTTCGCCGGCCTCCACGGCCGGGCGCACCAGCACGATGCGCTGGATCTGGTCTTCCTGCAAAGCCGCCACCGCGCAGGCGACGGCGAGATAGGTTTTTCCGGTACCGGCGGGCCCGACTCCGAAATTGATGGCGTGGGTACTGATGTTCCTGAGATAAGCGCGCTGATTGGGCCCGCGCCCTCGTATGATGCCCCGCTTGGTCTTTACCGAAAATTCCGTGGTCGACCCGGCGGCCTGCAATTCTTCTGCCAGTTCAACCACTCCGGATTCCTGCAAGTGCAGGTTGACCAGATCGGCCGTCAACACCTCGGTCGCCGACAGGCGATACAGTTTCTGCAGCAAGCGACGGGTAGCGCGCTGTGCGACCACAGGGCCTTCGATGGTGAACAGGCTGCCCCGGCAGAAAATATCCACACCCAGACGCGCTTCGATCTGCTTGATGTGCGCATCGAACGGTCCGCAAAGATTCGCCAGGCGCAGCGTGTCGGCCGGCTCCAGTTCAAGCGTATCGCGATCCGTCATGCTGCGTCCGCCGGATCGCATTCCGGCAGGCGTACGCGACCGCGCAGGGAATGGCTCAGTGCTTCTGTGACGACGACGTCGACAAACTGTCCAACCAGCCGCGCAGGCCCATCGAAATTCACCACGCGGTTGTTCTCGGTTCGGCCGGCCAGTTGGTGGGGGTCTTTCTTGCTGCAGCCCTCCACCAGGACACGCTGCGTGCCACCAATCATGGCGCGACTGATACGCAATGCCTGCTCGTTAATGCGTTCCTGCAGGCGCAACAAGCGTTCTTTCTTGACTCCCATCGGCAGATCGTCCGGAAAACCGGCTGCAGGTGTGCCAGGCCGCGCGGAATAAATAAAACTGAAGCTCTGGTCGAAATCCAATTCCGCGATCAGGCGCATCGTCGCTTCGAAATCCTGCTCTGTTTCGCCGGGGAAGCCCACGATGAAGTCCGAAGAAAGACTGATATCGGGCCGTTTCTCGCGCAAACGCCGAATCTTCTGCTTGTATTCAAGTACCGTATGGCCTCGCTTCATCATGGCCAGCACCCGATCGGAACCGCTCTGCACCGGCAAGTGCAGGTAATTCGCCAGCTGCGGGACTTCGCCAAAGGCGTCAATCAGACTTTGTGAGAACTCGACCGGGTGCGAGGTTGTGAAACGGATTCGTTCCACGCCTTCAATCGCTGCCACGTAATGAATCAGCAGGGCCAGGTCGGCCTGCGAACCATCATGCGCGAGACCGCGGTAAGCGTTGACGTTCTGGCCCAACAGATTGATTTCCTTGACACCCTTCGCGACCAGCGTCACGCACTCGGCAACCACATCGTCAAAGGGCCGGCTGACTTCCTCACCGCGGGTATACGGGACGACACAGAAGCTGCAGTATTTGCTGCAGCCTTCCATCACGGAAACGAAGGCCGTCGGCCCTTGCGCGCCTGGTTCCGGCAAGTTGTCGAATTTTTCCACTTCCGGGAAACTGATGTCGATGGCTGGCTTTCCGCTGTTGCGGACCGTGTCCAGCATCGCCGGCAAGCGGTGTAGAGTCTGCGGTCCGAACACCACATCCACGATGGGGGCACGCTCGACTATCGCTCGGCCTTCCTGGCTCGCCACGCAGCCACCGACACCGATCACCAAGTCGGGATTTTCCCGTTTGAGTTTTTTCCAGCGACCCAATTGTGAAAATACTTTCTCCTGGGCTTTTTCGCGGATTGAGCAGGTGTTGATGAGAATCACGTCGGCATCGTCTTCCCGGTCGGTTAATTCGAGACCGTGCGAAGCTGCGAGCACATCCGCCATTTTTGCGGAGTCGTACTCGTTCATCTGACAGCCGTGCGTTTTGATATAGAGCTTGCCTTTCATCCAGATCGTCCGGTTCCATTCAGGATTCACGCCCTGGCCGCCGTCAAGCGTGGCCAGTGACAGGTAACCGCGTAGAATACACTCATGGTTTTTCTTTCGCTATGCTGACGGGAACGCGCGCATTGAATCCAATGCTTGAATTCGCATGGAAGGAGTCGCTGCTGCGGGATCTGTTGAATGCGCACCATGTGCTGGTCCTGACGGGCGCCGGTATGTCCGTTGAAAGCGGCATCCCCACCTTCCGCGAGGCACAGACGGGTCTTTGGGCCAGGTTCACACCCGAGGATCTCGCCACGCCAGAGGCTTTCGCCAAACACCCTGAAAGGGTCTGGAAATGGTACGAAGAACGCCGCGCGCAGGTGCGCCGGGCCAAACCGCATGCCGGGCATTTCGCGCTGGTGCAGCTTGAGAACCTGGTACCGGGCTTCAGCCTCGTGACCCAGAATGTCGACGGCCTGCACCAGGCGGCTGGATCGCAAACCGTGTGTGAATTGCATGGGAACATCTTACGATCCAAGTGCCAGGTCTCCCACCGTCCAATCAGCGCCGCATGGCTCGCCGACGCCAGTGACTGCCCACCCCGGTCCCCTTACGTAAAAAATGCCTGCGCACGGCCCGATGTCGTGTGGTTTGGCGAAACGCTGCCGCAGGATGCCATCGACCAGGCCATGGCGGCGGCCGCGCGCTGTGACTTCTGCTTCTCGGTGGGGACGACATCGGTGGTTCAGCCGGCGGCCAGCCTGCCGCTGATTGCCCTGGGTCGGGGCGCGAGGCTGGTGGAAATCAACCCGCTCGAAACACCGCTCAGCAAGCATGCGGATCAGTGTTTTCGGGGCGGTGCCGAACAGGTCCTGGCGAGTCTCGTCGCTCAAGCCAAGAGTCGCGTGCGCAAACATGACCACCACGAAGACCGGGGACGAATTTGAGCCGAAGCTGGTTGATGCAGCCCTCGTCAGGATAGTTGCCACCTTCTACATGCGGTGAACTTACGGTGCGGGAGCAACAAAAAACCGAAGACCGCGCGCGAAAATATCTCAACACTCCGCCGCTTTCAGTCCACAAGTTCCGCACGGACAGTCTCAGCCAACTGCCTGGCGAGCCGCTCAACCTGGGCAGGATCGTCTCCTTCCAGCGTGACCCGGATAAGAGGCTCGGTGCCGGAAGGGCGCAGAATGACCCGGCCGTGACCGTTCATTTCGCGCTCCGCTTCACGCACCGCCTCGTGAATCCTGTCGCTTTCGGGAAACCGTTGCTGACCACGGACGGAAACCGGTACGTTGATCATGATCTGGGGAAACTTCTGCATGCCGTGCAGAAGATCCGCCAGGCCTTTTCCACTGCGCATCATGACCTCGAGCACCTGCAGCGCACTGACGATGCCATCGCCAGTACTGGTGCGGTCCAGCGACATCAGGTGGCCGGAGGTTTCACCACCCAAAACCCAGCCTTTTTCAATCAGGACCCGGTGAATATGCCGGTCACCGACGGCGGTTCGCGTGAACGGAATGTCCAACTCGGCAAAAGCCCGCTCCAACCCGAAATTCGTCATCACGGTTCCCACGACCCCCCCCAGCAGACGACCCTCGGCCTTTCGGGCGCTGGCAATGATGTATAACAGATCGTCACCATCGATGAGTTTACCGTTCCGGTCCGCCATAACCACGCGGTCACCGTCGCCATCCAACGCAATACCGACGTCCGCTTCCCTGCGTAAAACTTCTTCCTGCATGGCTCCCGGCTGGGTAGAACCAAGACCGTCATTGATGTTCATGCCGTCCGGCTCGTTGCCGATGACGTGCACTTTGGCGCCCAGTTCCCGCAGCACGGCAGGCGCAACCTTGTAGGTGGAGCCGTTCGCGCAATCAAGCACGATGCGCAGCCCGCTCAGCAGCGTTCCGAAAGGCATCGTACCCTTGCAGAACTCAATGTAGCGGCCGGCGGCATCGTCAACCCGCGCCGCTTTGCCCATTCGCGCGGACTCCACCGTCACGAAAGGCTTTTCGAGCTCGGCCTCGATTGCCTGTTCGACGGCGTCCGGCAACTTTTCACCATCGGCCGAGAAAAACTTGATTCCGTTGTCTTCGAAAGCATTGTGGGAAGCCGAAATGACGATACCCGCACAGGCGTACAGAGTGCGGGTCAGATAAGCCACCGCCGGCGTGGGCATAGGGCCCAGCAACAAAACGTTGGCCCCTGCGGCGGCCAGGCCCGCCTCGAGCGCGGACTCGAACATGTAGCCGGAAATGCGTGTGTCCTTGCCAATGACGACCGCGCGCTTCTCTTTGGCGGCCAGAATGAGGCCTGCGGCACGGCCCATGCGCAACATGAAATCGGCCGTGATCGGAGGGTCGCCGACCCGCCCACGGATGCCGTCGGTACCAAAATACTTGAGTTTCATCCGCTGATATTACCCGTTACTTTCCAATTCTGTGAACATCCTGCACAGAAATAACACTTCAGCCAAGGTTTCAGTCTCTTCTGTCGGTCAATGCGCTAAGAACGGCGAGCGCATCAACGGTCTCGGCGACGTCGTGGACCCGGAGCAGTGATGCGCCCGAGCGAGCGGCGAGCACAGCGGCGGCCACGGAAGCCGAGATCCGCTGATCCACCGGTCGGCCAGTGATCTTACCGAGCATCGACTTTCGCGAAAACCCGACCAACAGTGGGTAGCCACAGCTGGCCAGGCGAGGCAAGGCGCGGAACAGCGCCAGGTTATGGTGCAAATTCTTACCGAAACCGAAGCCGGGATCGATGATGACTTGCCCGGATGGGACGCCGGCGGCTTCACAGGCCTCGGCGCGCTCGATCAGGAAATCCAGAACCTCCGCAACGACATCGTCATACACCGGTTCGGTTTGCATGTCGCGCGGCTTTCCCCGCATGTGCATGAGGCACACGGGCAAGCCAAGTGAAGCCGCCGTCTCGAGCGCATTCGGCTGGCGCAGTGCGAAGACATCGTTAACCATGCCTGCGCCCGCCGCTGCGGCGGCTTTCATGATTTCGGGTTTGCTGGTGTCAATCGAAACCGGAACGGCCATTTCTGCGACGATGGCCTCGATAACCGGTATCACGCGGTCGAGTTCCTCCTGAGCGCCGACCGATTCGGAACCCGGCCGCGTCGACTCACCGCCCACGTCGATCAGGTCCGCCCCGGCCTGCACCATCTCGAGCGCGTGGCGTAAAGCCCGATCAGGTCCGGTAAAACGACCGCCGTCGGAGAACGAATCGGGAGTGACATTGAGAATACCCATCACCCTGGTTCGATCCAGGGTGATGCGGCGCCCGGCGCAATTCAGCGTACCGCAGTGCATTAAAAATTCGCCGCCAGGAGGAATTCGTCCTGGCGTCAGTGCTGCTCCGCCGGGCCGCCCACAGACGTCCGGTCACCCGTTTTACTGGTCTCCGCGTCGGTTTCGGTCGATTCGGCACGTTGACTCTCGTGCCAGTCATCCGGTGGATCCGGCTCTTTACCGTCCATGATCTGATCGATCTGTTTGCCGTCAATCGTCTCGTACTTCATCAGCGCATCCGCCATCAGGTGCAACTGCTTCAAATTCGCCTTGAGCAAATCTGTCGCACGCCGGTGAGCGCTTTCCACAATCTGCCGCACTTCTTCGTCGATCAGACGGGCTGTGTCATCGGAGATGTGCTTGTGCTGGGTCACCGACCGACCGAGAAATACCTCGTCCTCGTCTTCTGAGTAGGTCAACGGTCCGAGGGTTTCTGTCAGACCCCACTTGGTCACCATGTTCCGTGCTATAGCCGTCGCGCGTTCGATGTCATTCGAAGCGCCCGTGGTCACGTGATCCGAGCCATAAATGAGCTCCTCGGCGACGCGACCACCGAACAGGCTGGCCAATTGGCTTTCGAGCTGAAGCTTGGAAATGCTGTATTTGTCCTGCTCAGGCAGGAACATGGTTACGCCCAGCGCCCTGCCACGCGGAATGATACTGACCTTGTAAACCGGATCATGCTCCGGGACCAGGCGGCCGACGATTGCATGGCCGGCCTCGTGATAAGCCGTGAGGTTCTTTTCCTTTTCGGACATCACCATGGAACGTCGCTCGGACCCCATCATGATTTTATCTTTGGCCCGTTCCATGTGATCCATGGTGACCTGCTTGGCGTTATCGCGAGCCGCGAATAACGCTGCTTCATTCACCAGGTTGGCCAGGTCTGCACCCGAGAAACCTGGCGTGCCGCGCGCGATGACTTTTGGATCGACGTTTTCAGCCAGCGGTACTTTCTTCATGTGCACTTTCAAAATGGCCGCACGGCCCCGAATATCCGGCAACGGGACCACCACCTGCCGATCAAAGCGTCCCGGGCGGAGCAAGGCCGGGTCCAATACGTCCGGGCGGTTGGTCGCGGCAATTACGATGACGCCCTCACCGCCTTCGAAACCATCCATTTCGACCAGCAGCTGATTCAGAGTCTGTTCGCGTTCGTCGTGGCCGCCGCCAAGCCCGGCGCCGCGATGCCGGCCGACGGCGTCGATCTCGTCGATGAAAATAATACATGGCGCGTGTTTTTTGGCCTGGTCAAACATGTCGCGGACACGCGACGCGCCCACACCCACGAACATCTCCACGAAATCGGATCCCGAAATCGAAAAGAACGGCACCTTGGCCTCACCGGCGATCGCTCTGGCAAGCAATGTCTTGCCCGTTCCCGGTGAGCCGACCATCAAGACTCCCCGCGGTATGTGGCCACCCAGTTGCTGAAACTTGCCGGGATTGCGCAGAAATTCGACCAACTCACTGACTTCGTCCTTTGCCTCCTCGATACCGGCAACATCTGCGAAAGTCACCTTGACCTGGTCTTCGCCTTGCAGCTTCGCACGGCTTTTACCGAAGGACATGGCCCCGCGGCCGCCAGCTCCGCCGCCCTGCATCTGGCGCATGAAATAAACCCACACGCCGATCAACAGCAGGATCGGGGCGACGCCGAGAATCAGGTCGACGAAAATCGAGCGCTCGGCGGGCGGCTCAGCCGTGATTTCGACGCGATTCTCTACGAGGTCGTCAATGAGTTTCGGGTCCGGAGGCCCGAAAGTCTGGAATTCGTTACCGTCGACCGTGCGGCCCGCGATCGTGTTACCGCTCTGATCGCTTTGGATATTGACCTGCGCGATCTGCCCGTTACGAACATTGCTGAGGAATTCGGAATAGGCCAGCGATGAGGGCACCGTTCCCACGGTTGCGTAGTGATTGAATATCGAGACCAGAACGATAGCGATGATCGCCCAGGTTAATAAATTCTTGGCAAGGTCGTTCAAATCAAGTTCCTCTGTCGTTTGGCCACCGTGATCCTCAGGGCCGGCTTCGCACTGCCGAAGGTACAATTTACGTCAGTCGGCGCCCCTCGGCCAGCAGGTACACTTCCCGGCTCCTGGGACGGGAGGCTTTGGGCTTTACGACCCGCACCTTCTCGAACATAGACCGCGCCTCGCGGACATAGTTGTCGAAATCCACACCTTGAAACAACTTTACGACAAAGCCGCCGCCAGGCATGAGCTTCGTACGGGCGAATCCCAGCGCCAATTCAGCGAGATACATGGCTTTCGCCTGGTCGGTCACCGTTACACCACTCATATTGGGGGCCATGTCGGACAACACAAGATCGACTTCACGCCCGTCAAGAACCCGTTCCAGCAGCTCCAGCGCATCGCGCCCGGTAAAATCAGCCTGCAGGAAGACCACGTCCTGCAGGGGGTCCATTGCCAGGATGTCGAGCGCGATTACCTTGCCCGACGCACCTACCAGACGCCGGGCAACCTGAGACCAGCCCCCCGGCGCCGCCCCGAGATCGACCACGCTCATGCTGGCCCGAATCAACCCATATTTTTCCTGGAGTTCCAATAGCTTGAAGGCTGAACGGGAACGCAGACCCTGTTGCTGCGCCAACTTGACATAGTGATCGTCGAAGTGCTCCGCCAGCCATTTTTTACTGCTTTTACTTTTCGCCATCGCGGCCTCCAGAGCTCATGATAGAATCCACCGCCACGAACAGTTTGCCATAGCAGGAACCCTCGGATGACACTCACATCCCGCCAGAATCGTTACCTCCGCGGCTTGACCCACCACCTTCAGCCTGTTGTCATGGTGGCCGACAAAGGCTTGAGTGAAAACGTCATGGCCGAAATCGAATCAGCCCTGGAACACCACGAACTTATCAAAATCAAACTGCGGGGCAACCGGGAAACGCGCGGCCGGTGGATCAAAGAAATCTCGAAGGCTTGCTCGACCGAACCCGTACAGGTGATCGGGCAGGTCGCCTGTTTTTTCCGCCGGAATCCCAAAAAACCCGTGATCGCGCTTCCGGACAATTCGCAGAAGGTTTAAGGGTTGCGTCGAAACACAGGGAGGCAGCATGGATTTATCGCTCGAAAGACCCGGTGACCACCACTACATTCGCTCCGTTTCTTCTGCAGGAATTCGCATCCTGGAGGAAACTCATACCGGGCCGTTGATCGTATCAGCCGACACGTTGATCACCGACTGGGCGGTCAAAAGCACCAACGAACTCAACGACACCACACTGACTCCTGTTTTCGAGCTTCAGCCTGAAGTCGTCCTGTTGGGGACCGGCGACAAACAGGTTTTTCCGCCACCCGAGTTGATGATGTGTTTTCACAACCGGGGCATAGGCATTGAAGTGATGAACACGCCCGCGGCCTGCCGAACCTTCAATGTGCTTGTTTCAGAATTGCGAAACGTGGTAGCCGTGCTTTTACAGTGATCGAAAGCGAGTCGTCGAAATGACCCTGCGGCAGCTTCCCGGAAACGGCAACCAGGACCTGCCCGCCTCTATGTGGCTGTGAGTTGATCCAACGGGTTTTATACAGAGCCGGCATACTTGTACGATGCCGGGGTTAATCAATCCATAAAAGGCAACTCGCGATAACCTTCGTCCCTGGAAATTTCACGCAATCGCGACAGGGCCGTCAATTGAATCTGTCGCACGCGCTCGCGGGTCACACCCAAAAGCTTTCCGACCTCCTGGAGCGTCCGCCGTCCATGGCCACGCAGTCCAAAGCGGTATTCGACGACTTCACGCTGCTGATGGGAAAGCTGGTTCAACCATCTCTCCAGCACCTGTCCGGCGGCGGCACCCGCACACTCGGCTTCCGGATCGGCTGAGCGTACATCTGCTATGCCGTCGAGGTGCATTCTTCTGGTACCGTCATCGACAGATTCTTGAACCATGGACGGTTCGCCCACGCCGAAAAGCCGCTCCACATCAGCAGCCGACACTTGAAGCATCTCCGCGATCTCGTCGGCAGTGGGCCGCCGCTGCAGTTTCTGTTCGAGCAACCGGGCAGCACGAAGATAAGCCGTCAATTCCCGGATTACGTGGATTGGCAGGCGCACCGTGCGGCACTGGTTCATGATCGCGCGTTCAACGGACTGACGAATCCACCAGACCGCGTAAGTTGAAAACCGACACCTGCGGTCCGGATCGAATTTTTCTACGGCCCGGATCAAGCCAAGATTACCTTCCTCGACGAGGTCCAGCAAAGGCAGGCCGCGATTCGTGTAGCCGCGCGCCACGTTGACGACCAGGCGCAGATTCGACTCGATCATGCGCGTGCGACTGGTCATGCAACCTTGCCGGGCGGCCCGCGCGAGTGAAATTTCCTCGTCGGCGGTGAGCAGGCGTGAGCGGCCGATTTCGGCAAGGTAGATTCGCGCGACATCATGGCTGCGGGTGCCGTTGGCGCATCTCGCCCTGGCCACGGCGGTCTTCGTTCCGGCAAGCACGTCGGTCCCGGTTCGGGGCGGCACCGTGTCTTGTCCGCGCTGGGCATCCTGCATTCCCCCCTCCTTCGCTGCTGCTGAGAAAGGACAACCGGCCCACCCGCCTGCATATCCAGACCCGGCCGTCCCCGTTCGAGACAGACATTGGCGGGATGGACTGAAAAGCTAGCATATCCCGAGTCAGATGTCTCCCCGCTTCGACTCCGAACCCGGCTTCGTTGAAGCCAGCGCAACGGATGCGGTCAGCGGCCCGGCAAATACTTCAGCGGATCCTCGGGCACACCATTACGCCGGATCTCAAAGTGCAGGATTTGTTGGTTGCGGTCATTACGACCCATTTCCGCGATCAGTTGGCCGGCCGCAATTTCCTGTCCCTCCGAGACCAGGCGCTTGCGGTTGTGCGCATAGGCGCTGAGCATCGACTCGCTGTGCTTGATGATGATCAATTCCCCAAAACCGATCAACCCACTTCCGCTGTAAACGACTCTCCCGGCCGCCGTCGCGCGCACAGGCTGACCTTCCCGGCCGCCGATATCGAGCCCCTTGCGCATGCTGTCATTCGCGCTGAACGTGCTGATGATGCGCCCGTCGGTCGGCCATAACCAACTCGTCGGGTCGACCATCGGCCGGGAAACACTGGAAGCCGTGTCCGGTACCGGCACGACGGGCGTATTGACGGGCGTCGAAGACGGTGGTTCTTTCGTAAGCGCGGGCTGGGTACCGGCAACATCCTTCTGCGTCGATTCACTCACTTCCGACTGGGCCGTGATCGACGATTCCCTCGCCGGGCGATCATCCAAAGGTCGTGTGCGGGCGGCCCGGGACGGCGCCGGCCGGGTGACCACCTTTGGCGGCGACAGGCGAATTTCCTGTTCCGGGTAAATCAGGTACGGAGAACGAATACCGTTCCACGCGGCCAAATCCCGCCAGTCCAGACCAAAGCCGAAAGCGATCGCATGCAGCGTATCGCCCGGTCTCACCGCGTAATGACCATCCGCTGTGAGGTGCCGCGTAAACTGCCGGGGATCACGCTCTTCAACCGGCGCCGGGACATGGGAACAGGCTGCCAGGACCCAGCCGAGCGTCATCATCAGTGTCAACCCGCCGCGGATCATGGCCCATGATCCGCTAAGGCCCATGCGACGAACCCAAGGACCGCCAGGGCCAATACGGTCCAGCCAAGGGTGTCCACCCACAGCCGCAGCCGGGCCGCAGCCCGCTCACCAAGCACCCGAATCAGCCCGGCGACCAGGAAAAATCGGGCTCCACGGCCTACCGTCGAGCCAACCAGAAAAGGGATCACCGGCATGCCGACCACGCCCGCCCCGATCGTAAAAACCTTGTAGGGTATCGGCGTGAAGCCCGCGAGCAGAATATAAAACACGCCCCAATGCCTGAAGGCCTCGACCGCGGCCAGGAATACTTCCGCATAAGAGGAGGCCATCAACCAGGGCTCAATCCACTCGAAAGCGAGGCGCCCGATCAGGTACCCGAGCAACCCGCCGGCCACAGAACTGACGGTACACAGCGCTGCCAGCCGCCATGCGGCACGGGGCCGCGCCAGGCACATTGGCGCCAGCATCACATCCGGCGGCACCGGGAAGAAACTCGACTCCGCGAAACTCAGCCCGGCCATGATAGCTGGCGCCTTAGGGTGGGCCGACCAGCGCAGAACGCGATCGTAAAGCCGTTGCCAGGCATTGCTCTCTGGTTCCGGACGAGGAGTCATGCCTGGCCACTCAAAACGTTTTCCACACTGCGCGTCAGGACAGGCCACTAAGCATTGGCACGAAAATCACGCCGCCAAGATCCTGCTCTTCGTAGCCGTCCTCTGTCCGGCGGATGGCCAGGAGCCGTTGCAGGCCACGCTTTTCCACGGGCGCGACGAGCACCCCCCCGAGGCGCAGTTGCTCGAGCAGTTCCTCCGGAATTCCGGTTGCGGCAGCCGTCACCACGATGCCGTCGAAGGGTGCCTGGCTTGGCCAACCGAGATGCCCGTCGGCGTAGCGGGTGTAGATGTTGTGAAGCCCCAGTTTGTGGAAACGCCGGCGCGCCTGTTTCAGGAGTTCTTCAATGCGTTCGACCGTGAATACCTGCGATACCAGGCAAGCCAATATGGCTGCCTGGTAACCCGAGCCAGTCCCCACTTCCAGTACTTTTTCCGGCTTGCCGTTATCCAGGATGGCTTCGGTCATGCGGGCGACCACCCAGGGCTGGGAGATCGTCTGTCCCTGGCCGATCGGCAGTGCCGTATCTTCGTAAGCCCGGCTCGACAGGGCTTCATCAACGAACTCATGACGCGGCGTGGTCGCGATCGCTCGCAATACCCGTTCATCGGTGATTCCGTTATCACGCAACCGCTTGACCAGGCGGTCCCGGGTACCCTGGGATGTCATTCCGATCCCGCGCGGAACGGATTTCAGGTTCCGATGATGAATCATGCTGTGCGATCCCGAACAGGCGCTTTGCCGAGTGCAATTTCGGAGAGCCAACCCGATACCTGTTCCAACGCCTGGTAGCGGGTCAAATCCACATGGATCGGCGTCACCGAAACAAAACCGCGCCGGACCGCGTCGAAATCCGTGCCGGGCCCCGCATCCTGCTCCGGGCCTGCCGGCCCGATCCAATACACCGCACGGCCGCGCGGATCTTCCGCCTTGATCGCGGGTTCCGCACGGTGGCGATTGCCCAGGCGCGTACCCTCGAAGCCCTTTATTTCGCCCCACGGCAGGTCGGGCACGTTGATGTTCAAAATGGTATCGGCCGGCAGTGAATCATGCTGTAATTGCCCGATCAACCTGGCAACGGCTTCCGCCGCGGTTTCGAAATGGCGCGGCGCTTCGTGGTAAACCAGGGACACCGCGATAGCGGGCAAACCCAGGAACCGGCCCTCCATCGCGGCGGCCACCGTGCCCGAATAAATCACGTCGTCGCCGAGGTTGGCACCCGCATTTATACCAGAAACGACCATGTCCGGATCTTCGTCCAGCAATCCCGTCAGGGCAACATGCACGCAATCGGTAGGCGTCCCATAAACAACAAAAGTGTGTTGCCCGGTTTCCCGAATACGGAGCGGCATTTCCAGCGTCAATGAATTACTCGCGCCGCTGCGGTCCCGATCAGGCGCAACGACAGTCACCTTGCCAAGTTCGCGAAGGCGCTCGGAAAGCACCTGGATGCCCCTGGCAAAGAGTCCGTCATCGTTGCTTATCAAAAAATGCATGCGCATTCCCTTGTCCTTCGCCGACTGCAGGCCCATCCTGTTGTTGGAAAGCTGAACCGCCAAATATATATTGTAAGCCCTGGACCTGCGGACTGAAATGAAATCGGCAAATAAACCAAGCGACGAGGAACTCTTCCGCAAAGCCATGGCGGACGTGGAACCCTTGCGCGTCGACAACCGCATCGAACCGGTGCCCAAGATGACCCCGGCAATCGCCGCACAGCGCGCCCTGGATGAACGCGCCGCTCTCGCCGAGTTGCTCGATGGCCCGGACGCCGCAGAGGACCTCGAGACCGGCGAGGAACTGTCGTACCTCAGACCTGGTTACCAGAAGCGCCTCTTACGACGACTGCGGCGTGGTGAGTACAGTACAGCTGCGACCATCGACCTACACCATATGAATGTCGACACGGCCAGGCAAGTGCTGCTGGATTTCCTGGCTCACGCGCTGCAGCGGCAAGCCGGCTGTATTCGGGTGATTCACGGCAAAGGCCTTCGCTCGCGGGATCTGCCTCGACTAAAGATACTGACCAACCAGTTGCTACGCAAACACCCGCGCGTGGTGGCCTTTGCGTCCTGCCGCCCCGTTGACGGAGGCACCGGAGCGACCGACGTGCTGCTCAGCTTACAAGCAGGCCGCGCGAAATGACCGGACTACTGATTCTGGTGCTGTTCGGTGTCGCCGCGATCAGCTGGTGGCGGCTGTCAAAGGGCAAGGAGACCGCCCGTCACGCCGCCTCAGCCGCCTGCAAAGATCACGGCCTGCTGCTGATGGACGATACCGTCATGCTCGAGGCCGTAAAGTTCAAACGCGACGCCCCGGTTCGGGCCTGGGGCCTGAAATACCGCTTCGAGTTCGTCAAGGACGGCATTTTACGAAAAGGCGGAACCGTGCTGGTACTGCCCGGCAGGTACCCGACAGTCATCATCGAAACCACCTCGGGAAGGCTCATCCAGGAAGCCTGAGGCGCAGAGCGGCTGCCCCCCTACTTGACCACCTTGAGATGCGGCCGACGCCCGGGTTTCGGTCCCGGCTCATCGTCGGGGCCGGCGGGCGGCCCGGGCTCATCATCCGAGGCGAACATCATGCCCTGTCCGTTTTCCTTGGAATAAATCGCCAGAACCGCCTCTACGGGCACCACGACGCGGTGGCGCTTACCTGAAAAACGCGCACTGAAGGTCAGCCAGTCATTTCCCAGTTCGAGTTCCTGTACCGCGATACCATCGATGTTCAGGATGACCTTGCCTTTCTGGATAGCGTGTTCCGGAACCTCAACACCCTCGTAACCGGCATCCACCAAAATATGCGGAGTCATCCGGTTGTCACTGATCCATTCGTACAGGGCCCGTATCAGGTACGGTCGGTTGGATGTCATCTCCTCCGACATGAATCCGCGGCACTCAGGCCGCCGCCAGCACGAGATCACGTTCGGCCTGCGTCAGGCTGGCCTTGAAAGAAGCCCTCGAAAAAATCCGCTGCGCGTAATTTTCGACTGAAGCACCAGGCTTACCCAAGCGGAGACCATAATGAGGCAATCGCCAAAGCAACGGCCCAAGCGTGCAATCCACCAGGCTGAGTTCGTCGCTGAGAATGAAGGTGGACATCCTGAACAGCTCGTTCGCAGCAATGATGCTTTCCTTGAGCTGCTTCGCCACCTTCTCGGCTTTTTTACCGGAAGAAGATTC
>JAVVFH010000389.1:0-2174 GCA_032250585.1 Lysobacterales bacterium | reverse complement strand
ATATTCGACACGCGTTCCAGCGAACACCGGCAGCCAAAGCGAACCGGATTGGGTGCAAACAGGCGAACCTCTTCCTGGTGGAACAGCCGGCGCAGAATCTGCTGTGGGCCCAACTGCAGCAACTCTTCCTCCGAAAGCGTCGCGGCCAGGCGCAGCACGCGATTCCAGGCATCCGGGTCTGGCGATTCGCCGGGCATGCGCTGAAGCATCAAGCCCGCGCAGGACGACCTGTCCGTAGCGAGGAAAAAATGCGTCTGCAGCTGCTCCGACTGCGTGAAATAATTCTTCAGCGCGGGAACCAGTCCGTCCCGGGGCATGGCGACGATACCCTGGTACGGCTGGCCACCTTCCTCGGGCTCCAGGTTGATGGAAAGCACCGGCTCCCGAACGGGCGATGGGCTATCTTGCGAAGATTCCCTGACCACGCCACGCACTTCGTGGCTGTGCGTGCACTGGCCGAGAAGAAAACGCAGCGGCCCGTTGGTCTGGACCTGCAGGCTGACCGAGCCTCGAAACTTGATGCTGCTGGTCAGCAACACGGAGGCACAGACGGCTTCGCCAAGCATCTGGCGGGCAAAATCCGGTGGCTCTGCTCGCGAACAGATCTCCTGCCAACTCGTTTTCAGACGCGCCAGACTTCCCTTTACGGGGAAGTCTTCAAACAGGAATTTTTGCAGATAATCATTGTTCATAGGTTTTACTGGGACAACGGCCGGAGTCCTTTGATTCCCCGCCCGAAGTACCCTCAGACTGCTTAATCAGCGCCACCAGATCCAGTGGATGATGCACCGGGAAGCTGCCAGCAACATCTTGATCTTCCAGTTCGTGAGAGCCGTAGCCATAGAAAACAGCCGCGGTTTGGCAACCCGCCGCGCGCCCGGCCTGAATATCGCGAACGTCGTCGCCGACGAATATCGTTTGCGCCGGAAGCACGCCGAGTAGTTCACAGGCGCGCAGAACCGGCGCCGGGTGCGGCTTGCTGTGATTCAACGTATCGCCGCAAACCACGCAGGAGACCAGCTTGCTCCACTGCGCAGCGGCCACGATGGGGTGGGTCAGCGATTCGATTTTGTTGGTAACGATGCCCCATGGCATCTGCGCCCGGAACAGGCTCTGCAGCAGTTCACCAATGCCGTCATAGGGCGCGGTATCCCGGAAACTGTTCTGAGCGTAATGTTCCAGGAAACGCAGGCGCCACGACTCCACGGTTGCGGCATCCGCTGTCGGCATGCCTGCGAGCAGCAGGCCCAGCGCGCCCCTGGACGCGTATTTGCGCATGTCGCAAACGCGCAGCGGCGGCATGCCTTCGGTTTGGCGAACCCAGTTGAGCGAAGCAACGAGATCGGGCGCCGAATCGAGCAGCGTCCCGTCGAGGTCGAACAGCATCGCCCTGATTTCATTCACGCTGCGGGTTTCCCCAGGTGCATGAGGTAATTGACGAGAACGTTGCCGCCCAGGCGAACACTGCGGGTGACGGGATTGTACTGCAAGCCCGTAATGTCCCGGACCACCAACCCGGCCTGCCGCGACCATGCGGCCAATTCGGACGGCCGGATGAAGCGATCATAGCGGTGGGTTCCGCGGGGCAGCAGCCGCGCGATGTGCTCGGCGCCGACTATTCCGAGCGCAAAAGCCAACGGTGTCCGATTTAGCGTGGAGAAGAAGGCATTTCCACCGGGTTTCAATAAGCCCCCGACAGCTGCCACGATCGAGGCCGGGTCCGGCACGTGTTCGAGCATTTCCATGCAGGTGACAACATCGAAAGCCGCCGGTAATTCTCCATACAGCGCCTCGACCGTTTGCTCGCGGTAATCGATTTCGAGCCCGGATTCGTGCAGGTGCAACTTTGCAGTGGCCAGAACCCGCGGAGCCACGTCGATACCTGTGACCCGCGCACCCTGGCGGGCCATGGACTCCGCCAAAATCCCCCCGCCACAACCTACGTCCACCACTTCGGCGCCATCCAGCGTGCACCGGTCACTGATAAACCGAAGACGGGCCGGATTCAATTCGTGCAGGGGCCGGAAGGGACCTTCCGGATCCCACCAACCGGAAGCAATGGCGTCGAACTTGTGCTGTTCCGATGAATCGATGTTGTGGGCGCTTGGCTCATTCACGTCGTAATGCCCTCTTCCTGTTTACAGTTGGCTGCTTCCAATTCCGCCAGCCGGTTA
>JAVVFH010000388.1:0-2193 GCA_032250585.1 Lysobacterales bacterium | reverse complement strand
CTACTGAGCAAGTCTTCGAGAAAGCGGCCGGCAGCGCCGACGGTGGGCTGGGCAGAGATTCGTAAATGGTTTCGAAAACAACGCCTTCGTCGTCGATGACACGTTCCAACTCCGCCTGCACCGCGGCAGGCGAGTTGCCGGGCAGGATGCGGCAGTTCACGGTCGCGCTCGCCGTGCGCGGTAGTGCATTTTCAGCGTGACCGCCGTCCAGCATTGTCGCCACGCAGGTCGTGCGCAACAGGGCATTGTAGGAAGGCGTCTGCGACAAGCGTTCGGCCGCATCTGCATCCTGTGTTTCCGCGACGGCCACCAAGTCCGCGGCGGCGGCACCTTCTTTCAGGCGCGAGGCCCGCTCGAACATCAGGCGGGTCCCGTCGTTCAGTTCCACCGGAAACGTGTGATCGGCGATCCGCGTCAGTGCACGTGCCAATTGGTTGATCGCGTTGTCCGGTCGCGGCAACGAACTGTGCCCGCCCGGGTTGGAGGTGTTCAGGCGAAAGGTGTGATAGAGCTTCTCGCTGGTCTGGACCCAGAATGCGCGTGCCACGCCATCTGACGAGAGTTCGCCACCGCCGCCGTCGGAATTGATGGCGTAATCTGCGTCGATCAGTTCCCTTGCTTCGGAGGCGAGCCAGGCGATGACCCGCTGCTCAGTTTCCTCGTCGCCGGTGATTGCGACGATGAGGTCGCGGTTGGGTACGTGCCCCTCCTGCCTGAGCCGGATGAAGTTGGCCACGATGTGCGCCACGCCGGTCTTGTTGTCCTGAGTGCCCCGGCCGAAGTAATAGCCATCTTTTTTGCCGAAGCTGAACGGTGGAAAGGCCCAGGCTTCCGGCTCCGCAGTCACTACGTCGATGTGCGCCATGGTCAGCAACGGCCCTTGCATGGCCATTCCGCGGTAACGCGCGACCAGACCCCAGGTATCGGGATAGGGGTTGACCATCTGCAGGTCGGCGTCTGGAAAACCGGCCGCCTTCAGGCGCTTGACAACGGTCTCCAGCGCCTGGCGAGTCTGGTCCGGACGCTCGCTGGTGGATTCCAGCGCGACCAGTTCCCTCAGGATGTCTTCGGCCAACTGCTCATGGTCTGTCAGATTGGTTTCATTGAAGTCGGCAGTGGTGTCGGCGACGGTCCCGGCCGAGCTCAGCGCAAGCAGCACAGCGGTCAGCAGGCTGATAAGCTTCGAGCGTGGGGGGGCGGTGCCAGGGTTCCGCTGTGTTTGCGTGGGCGCGACGTTATGCATGCTTGACTCCTTTTCGGGGTGCTTTGTACGGATTGTACAGCCTGAATTAAAAAATCGAGCTTGGCAACTGGAAGCCGGCTTTCACAGCCTCGGCCTCGCAGGGCACCTGCAACGGGCGATGGACAACGTCGCGATCCGTTGGTGGAGGCACGGCGCGGTGTTCTGAGCCGTGGTCGTGGCACACTGGGTATTGGTTCAGGAAACTGAAGATCACTTTTTAACCACAATCAAGGAGAAATAGCATGGTAACCTTCAAGAAGTTCGTGCTTGTCGCTGCGCTTTCGGTGCCGGCTGCGCTGCTGCAGGCCGTTGAGGCTGCGGACGTCGAGTATTACAGTTTCGCTTCGGAGACCGAGCGGGCGCTGCCGTTTTCCGATGCCGTCCGTGTTGGAGACCTGCTTTTCCTGTCCGGGAAAATCGGTACCGTTCCCGGCACCCTGGAACTGGTGTCCGGCGGCATTCAGGGTGAGACGCGCCAGACGCTGGATAATATCCAAACGGCGCTCGAGAATTACGGATCTTCGTTGAAGCAGGTGGTCAAGTGCACGGTGTTTCTGGCCGACATAGCGGAGTGGACCGCGATGAACGAAATTTATCTGCAGTATTTCGCGGTCAATCCGCCGGCGCGCAGCGCTTTGGGTTCCAGTGGCCTGGCGCTGGGAGCGCGCGTGGAAATCGAGTGTATTGCGACGGTAGGGCGCTGAGTCGATGCGCTTGATCTGCTTGCTGTTTATGGTCCTCGGTGCAGCGCAGCTCGCATACGCGGATGAAAATACGGCGCGATCGAAGGGCGCCGCTCAGTTGGGCGCCGAGTTGGCTGTGGCGCGTGTGACCCAATGGAACGGCCAGTTGAAAGCGGTCATCGCGCTGAATCCGGAATGGGCCGCGCAGGCCGCCGAACTGGACCGCGAAGCGCTGGCCGGCGAATCGCGAGGACCTCTGCACGGTAC
>JAVVFH010000387.1:0-2193 GCA_032250585.1 Lysobacterales bacterium | reverse complement strand
GCGGAAGATGCCGACCTTCGGCCGCAAGACGTTCTGGATCGGCCCGCCGGAGCACGGCAATAAGAAAACAAGCGAGTAATGATCTGCACGGAGACGAAGAAACATGCTTCAGGGCGTCAGTCATAAATTTCGCAGCGGCTGCATGATGCTGGCTCGCAATCGCGGTGAAGCCATTGATTTTCTGGGCACTGCTTTCCTCGTTCATGGTCAGGGCTATCTGCTGACCGCGGCGCACCTGACGATCCGGGAAGAAGATCTGGTGGTGGTGCCGACACGGTCCGACGAAGAATTCCGGCCGGTTGTCATGGAGGGAGTCGTTGCGATGGACGTCGAAGTCCGGCAGCGTGACGATGAACGGGATGTCGCCCTGCTGCGCATCGAACAGGATATCGACATTCGTGTACCCGACGACTTTCTCGGCTCGACGGAAACCGTCCCGCCGGGCGCGAGCGTCATGAGTCTGGGTTATTCATTCGGTTACCAACATATTTACAGCCTGCTGGGCTTCAACGCCACCATCAGCGCCAAGATCCGTTCGCAGAACGACACCTCGCTGATTCTTTACGATTCCGCGTTCCACGAGGGCGACCGCGGGGGGCCCCTGATCGACATCGTCGACGGGCACATAATCGGGATTATCAGCGGTCGCTTCGAGCCCGCGGAAATTACTACCCATGCAGGGCCCCCGATTGAAAAACTCGAGGCGCGGGAAACCAACGTTACCTACGCGGTAGCAATCGAATACGGTCTCGACCTGATGCGGGCCGAAGGGCTGCTGCCCGGGCAGTTTGGAGCGCCCTGACCGCGCCGGGCGAACACCCACCGCAGCAAGATGTTTACCTTGGGACATAGTGTCCCGGTCGCTGTCGACAAATGGCAGAACCAGGCTTTGCAGAGTCGTAAGGATGAGAGGCCCGCCCGACCCGGTTCCCGCTTGAAGCCCGAACAGCCTTCATTTAAGCCCAGCTTTGTGACACATTGTAGCCACCATGGAAGCCGCCCGCACATTGTGGATCCACGCAAGTTGGATTGTTCCGCTGCTGATCCTGCTTGCGTATCTGTCCTCGCCGCGTTTCAGGGGGGATGTTGCAGAGCGTCAGGTACGGCGATTGCTTGGTGTTCAACTCGAAAAAAGCCGCTATACGGTGTTTAACGATGTGCGGTTGCCTTTCGCTGGCGGCACGATTCAGATCGATCACGTGATTGTTTCCGCGACCGGTATTTTTGTCATCGAAAGCGAGGCTTTACGTGGCTGGATTTCGGGCACGGCCGTCCAGGACCGCTGGAAGCAATACCGCTTCGGCCGATTCCGCTACTTTGACAACCCGCTGCACCGCAATACCTTGCAGGTCGAGGCGCTGCAGCAACTCCTGCAGCTTCCTGCCAGTCGTTTTCACCGCTTCGTCGTGCTGACCGGACACAAAGGCTTCAAATCCGGTACGCCGGTCAACGTGCTGCACCCAAATGAGCTGTTGCGGGCGATTCGCGGCAAGCAGGCACCGTTGCTGCGGCCGGAGACCGCGGCAGCGGCCGTCAAAGCCCTGCACGAGACGGCTCTTAAACGTCCCGGCGGCTTCTGGGTCAGTCCGCACGCCGTGCTTCGCCTTGGACTCGTGGCTGTTCTTTTCGCGGGCGCCTACCTTGCCTTCCGCGACGACATTTCCGGCGTCAAAGCCGACTGGAGGCTGCGGGTCGAAATGTGGGCCAACCCGGAGCGCTTCAGCCAGGAGGGGCGCCGTAAGACGGAGCGTGAGTTATGGGAAGAATCGCTGGTTTGCGCCACTTCACCGGATACCGGCCGCTGTGCCTGTTACGAACCGGATGGAACCCGCGTCGAACTCGAGGCGGCGACCTGCCGCACGCTGGCCGAGCGCGGCACGGTGCCGTCTCCGCGGTTTTGAAAGCTGAAAGAATTGAGGCCCCTATTGCCTGGTTGGTCCGAATGGGCGGTGGGCGTTTCAGCTGCTCAAGGTTTTCAGCATCCGGTACCAGAATTCCGTGCCTTCGTGGAAAGCGCGAACGCCGATTTTCTCGTCCAGTCCGTGAGCCCTTGCCTCATCCGGCTTCATGAACCAGCCGGCTACACCGTACACGGGAATTCCCGCGTTGCGGACGAACAGGCCGTCGGTGGTGCCGGTCGACATTTTTGGGATGACCGGCACACCGGGCCAGCTCTCCTCTACCAGCATTTCG
>JAVVFH010000386.1:0-2242 GCA_032250585.1 Lysobacterales bacterium | reverse complement strand
CCACCGAGGCCGGAAACTGGTGGATGCGCTTCGCTTATCCACCTTACTATGCGACGCCACGGGTCCGGCGCTTCATGGATCCGGAATTGCGCCGGATCAAGATCGGTTCGGCCTCGCCGTGACAGACTTCGGGCATGGGCCTCGAGACGCCACGGCTGAAGCGCGAGTTCAAGACCATGCGGCGCATGGTGGAAATTCATTGCCGGGATCATCACGGCACGGCCCGCCCGTGCCCGGACTGCGAGGATTTCCTTTCCTACACCGAACAGCGCCTGGAGAAATGCCCTTCCGGCGAGGACAAGCCCACCTGCTCCCAGCAATTGCGCCATTTCTTGCGCCATGCGAATGGCCGCTTGCATGCCGGACAGGTCCGGGTGGGGAGCTCGCTCTTTTTCATGCGCTGTATTTGATCACGGCGGCACTGAAGATCGGATCAAGAGCCGAGGCGGGTATTGGTATTGTCGCCGCGGGAATCGTGCGGCAGAAAGCCCGTCGGCCCCTCGCCCTGCCAGCCTCGATCAGCGGTTCCGCTTCCCACGGCCGCCCGGTATAGTGTCGCGACCGGTTCAACCAAGCGACCCTGGTACGAAAAAATGAATTCCCCGGAAACGAGCGCAAACGAAGGGCTGGTCCGCCAACTCGGGGCCACCGGCATTGCGCTGCTGGCCCTGAACGGCATGATCGGCGCCGGCATCTTCGGCGTGCCGGCCGGCGCGGCGGCGCTGGCCGGCGCCTGGAGCCCGCTGGTGTTCGTGGCCTGCGCACTGCTGCTTGGCGCCATCATGCTGTGCTTCGCCGAGATTTCATCGCAGTTCGACCGGACCGGCGGGCCGATCCTATACATCAACACCGCATTCGGTCGCTTCGCGGGGTTCCAGACCGGTTGGGCGTTCTACATCGCGCGCATGACCGCCTATGCAGCCAACGTCAACCTGCTGATCGAATCGCTTGCCTACCTGTGGCCGGCGGCCGGCGACGGCTGGGTGCGCATCGCGCTGCTGACGGTGATCGTCGGCGGCCTGGCCTGGATCAACGTCATCGGCATCAAGCGCGCGGTGCAGTCGCTGGGCGTGCTGACCCTGCTCAAGCTGCTGCCGCTGCTGGCCCTGGTCGTCGCCGGGCTGGCCTGGCTGGCCCCGGCGGCCGATGCGATCACCGGCACCGCCCCGCCGTCGCCCGGCCAGTTCACCACCGCGGCGCTGCTGGTGATCTACGCGTTCGTGGGCTGGGAGTCTGCATTGGTGCCGGCCGGCGAGGTCAGGAACCCGGGACGGGCGATGCCGGTGGCGCTGTTTTCGGCGTTGATCGCGGTCACGATACTGTACGTGGCCATCCAGGCGATCAGCGTCGCCGCGCTGCCCGGGCTTGCCGGGTCCGAGCGTGCCTTGATCGACGTGGCCGAGGTGCTGATGGGCCCGCCCGGCGCGATACTGCTGACCGTCGGCGTGGTGGTCTCGGTCGGCGGCAACGTGGCCGGCACCATGATCTCGGCACCTCGCCTGACGTTTGCCCTGGCCCGCGACGGCAGCTTTCCGCGCTGGTTCGGCGAAGTCCATCGCGAGCACCACACGCCGGCCAACTCGATCGTATTCTTCGCCGCGCTCACCCTGCTGCTGTCGGTATTCGGCTCGTTCGTCTGGCTGGCGGCCATGAGTGCGCTGGTGCGGGTGCTGATCTACATGGCCTGCATCGGCGCCATGCCCCGGCTGAGAAAACAGGCCCGGCCGGGCGGTTTTCGCCTGCCCGGCGGCTGGCTGATCCCGATTGCGGCTTTTGCCGCCAGCGCCGTGCTGCTGATCCAGATCAGCGTGCAGTCGATACTCGCCACCGCACTGGTGCTGGCCGTCGGCGCGGTGATCTACTTTTTCAGCCGACGCGACGTCGGCACCGACCCGAAAAACCATTCCTGATGACGCATCTACTTCAGCCATCGAATACCGGGTAGGGTGCGTTGAGCGAAGCGAACACGCACCGAACGGACCACGGAAGCATCACAGCAGTCACGGGAACGCCGATCGGTGCGTTTCGCCTGCGGCTCAACACACCCTACGCTTTGAGCCCGCGGGGAGCCTTCGCGCTGCCCGGCGCGGAGTGCGTTTTGTCGGAGACGCCGCAGATCGTGCGTGCCGGGCGGTGCGGAGGCTCCCCCCTACTCCCCCTGCCCCAGCGACCAGCCGCGCTCGCCGTCGAAGCTGTACAGGTGCTCGGTCTTGATGAAGTCCAGCCCGGCCTGTTCGAAGCG
>JAVVFH010000385.1:0-2299 GCA_032250585.1 Lysobacterales bacterium | reverse complement strand
GAAGGGTATGTTCGCGTGGCCGCGAACCAGGGCGCGGTCGTCGCCGACTGGAGCGCTGAGGAGGCCAACGAAGTCTTCGAGCTGCGCGCCCTGCTGGAGTCTTACGGTGCGGCGCGCGCTGCAACGAGAATTACGCCGGCCGGTATCGAGCAGCTACGGGGCCTGGCCACCGCGCAATACGATGAATCCAGGCGTTGCGCCCCCGGCTACACCGAACGCATCGGCGCACTGAACAGCCAATTTCACAGAATGCTGCACGAGTTCGCCGAAAGCCCGCGGTTGGCGATGCTGATGCCCATGCTGATCGAGGCACCGCTCGTGATGCGCACTTTCGCAAAATATGACGCCGACGAGCTGTTGCGCAGTGCCGGTCACCACCTGGAAATCGTCAGCGCACTCGAGGCGCGCAACCCCGACTGGGCCGCGGCGATCATGCTCAATCACATCCACGCGGCGCACAGCAGTGCGCTCAGCTGGAGAGCCAAAGGCGTTGACGGCAGCGAAAGCGACCGCCAAGGCTGCGCTTAAATTTCCGGAGGCGACCTTCGGCTAGCACACCCCCTGTGTGTCGACTTTCAACCCGACCGCACTTGATCGGGATTATCTGTAACATG
Source organism: Lysobacterales bacterium (assembly GCA_032250585.1). Classification (GTDB taxonomy): domain Bacteria; phylum Pseudomonadota; class Gammaproteobacteria; order Xanthomonadales; family SZUA-36; genus JAVVFH01. Next base: position 1,685 of record JAVVFH010000385.1, on the reverse strand, counting down.
CAGGCACACAGTTTGGACAAAGGGAGCTTGCGTTGACAGCCGTCGCCGGATCAGAAACCCGTCATGTTCCCCTTGCGCGGCCGCAACAGTTTGAAGCGCCGAAAGCCGAGGCCCCGCAGGTACTCGAGATCGAAATCATGCATGCCGATGACGTTCCGGTCCTTTAATTTGCGCGAACAGCGGAACAGGCTGTAGTCGCCGTTCTTGTTGGCTTTCGAAACACTGGGATAGCAGATCTTCGACGGGCAGGTCAGCGCGCAGCCCGCGTTGGCGAACAGCGTGATGTTGCGCTTGTCGTCAATGGAGCGCAGGAAGGCTTCGTCGTTGTTCGCGGCCATCGGCAGAATCACCGTGTCGTAAAGCTCGAAGGCCGCGGCAATTTTTTCCAGCGTATTGATGTTCTTGATGACGCTGGCTTCGAGGCAGTAGTGCGGAAAATCCCGCCGCACCCAGCGCGCCAGTTCGTCGTTGGTGATGATCAGCGAATTGCCGGGGCGGTGGTATCGCTCGAGGTAAACCCGGTTCTGCGCATACTCTTCCTCCGTCGCGTAATGATTGGTGAGCGGCAGGCGCAGGTTGATGCCCAGCGCATAGAGTGAACGCACGTCGTAACGGCTCAGTTCGCTGCCGGCGAAAAAACGGCCACCGTAGAGCGTGCACGCTTCGGTGAAGCCGAAGAAACTGTCAATCTGCTCCAGCGGAACCTCGCCGTAGTTCTTGCGAATGAACTGCTGGATCGGCTGGGCCGCCTGTTTTCCACGGGCTGAAAGCGTAAATTGCATGGGTTTGCAAGTCTAAGGCGGAAACCCGGCAAGTGGTATTGACGCACATCAAGTTTCGTTTGCCAGGGAGCTGTTTCCTTGTTTATTCTGCCTGGACACCGTTCGTACCGGAGACCTGTCCTGATGAAACCCGCGGCTTCGTTCTCTTCTTCCCCGGCTTATTACACGGTTTTTTTCCTGGCTTTTTCCTTTTCCCTGTTGCTGCTTCCCTTGGGTACGTTTGCGCAGGACCAGGCAGCCTCCGGAAATGCCCGACTGGAAATCGACCACCTGTTTGAAATGGGCGCCGTGAGCGACCCGCAGGTCAGCCCGGCGGGAGAGTGGATCGCCTTCACGGTCACGCGCGAAGACCTCGACGCCGACGAATCGCGCAGCCGGGTATGGATGATTCCTGCATCGGGGGGCGAGCCCGTGGCTATGACCTCCGAGGAGGAATCCTCCTCGAAGCCCCGCTGGAGCCCGGACGGGCGTTTCCTGGCCTTTCTGTCGGGCCGCGACGACAAGCCCGCGCAGGTCTGGTCGCTGTACCTCGGCGGTGGTGAAGCCCGGCAACTGAGCGACACCGCGCAGCCCGTGCGCTCATTCGAGTGGTCGCCGGACTCCAGTCGCCTGCTGCTCGAACTGCAGGACCCCAGTCCCCAGGAACTGGAAGCCAGGGAACTGGGCGACCAATACGAAGAAAAAACGCCGCCGCCCTGGGTCATTGACCGGCAGCAGTTCAAGACCGATTACGTCGGTTACCTCGATCGGCGCCGAACCCACTTCTACGTTCTCGATCTTGCCACCGAAACGCTGCGACAGCTGACGCACGGCGATTACGACGATTCGGATGCTGCATGGGCACCCGATGGCAGCCAGGTGGCCTTCGTCAGCAATCGCACCGACAATCCGGACGCCAACTAC